>CAIYOB010001106.1 GCA_903927685.1 uncultured Planctomycetaceae bacterium | reverse complement strand
CGCCGCTGTAACCGAGGATCGAAGGACAACCCATTCTTTCCAGCCATTGTCGCCGTCGGGGCGACGAGAAGGCCGGGTTGTCCTGACTCGGAAGTCAGAAGACCTACCAACGCGAAACACATGGTGGACTGCGCGGGACAGTCTCCATCCAGCGCCCGGTTTGCCGAATCGCGAGATCGCGTCCCTCCACATCCGTGCGGGAATGCCAAGGCGCGGTCCGGGCGCGCGTTCCCAAGGAGCCAGGAACATGGTCCGTCGCGGATTCACGCTGATTGAGCTATTGGTATCGATTGCCATTATCGGGATCCTGGTCGCCCTGCTGCTGCCGGCGATCCAGGCCGCGCGCGAAGCGGCCAGGACGGCCGAGTGCAAAAATAACCTGAAGCAGAATACGCTGGCTGTGCAGATGTACCACGACATCCACCGCGTCCTGCCCGTGGCCATGTTGCCGGGGTATCCCAAGTCCGTGACGTGGTTCGGCGAGGTGGACTTCTCGACCAATGACGTGGACATCACCCAGGGGCTGATCTGCCCCTTCATCGAGAACAACCAGGGTGCATTCCGCTGTCCGTCGCTGGACCGCTCGAACATCACCCTGCTGTACAACGGACAGAACGGCGGCTACGGCTACAACCAAAACCTGGGGACCACGTATTACCCGCCGCCCGCGTACTGGCCCGAGGTCGTAATCACCAAAACGCTGGCCGACTTTCCCGCGACCAGCCGGACCCTGGTCTTCACGGATTCGGCCCGCATTCAGCTTCCCTGGGCCGGCGATCCGGTGCTCAAGGCCACCGAGAACTTCTACCTCCAGGGGCCGGACGACTTCGATTACTTCACCGCCCCCGGAACGCATTTCCGGCACGGCGGCAGGGTCGCCTGCGTTTCGTTCCTGGACGGCCACGTGACGACCTCGATGATGGCCGGCTTGCCGGCGCCGCCGTACTGGCCGCTGGATGCCCAAGACTTGAAAGAGCGGCTGGCCATCGGCTACATCGCGGACACCAGCGTCGAACTGTACCGGCCGCAGTAGTCGAGAAGGCGATCACCGCTCATTGCCTTTCGCGTCTTGGGGCGGCGGTGACTGCCGATCTGGTTCCTCCTGTCCGGCCAGCCATTCAGCGCGGAGCTGGGAAAGCCGCTGCACGATCTCGGGACGCTGCCGGGCAAGATTGGTTGTCTCACCCGGGTCGGCTGCCAGGTTGGCGAGAAACAGCCGCTTGTCCTCCGCACTCAGCACATCGTCGGCGGTGGACTGGAGGTTGCCGATCAGTTTCCAATCGCCCTCGCGCACGGCCCATTGCGAGCCCTTGCCGCCACCCCAGTGGACCACGGCGTGCGGCGATGGCGCGGTGTTCGAGCGGATCACCGGGACGATACTCTGGCCGTCGATGTCAGGCTGGAGCAGCGCAACGCCGCTCAGTTCTGCCAGCGTCGGCAGCCAGTCGCAGGCGTGGACCAGTTGGTCGCGGACTTCGCCCTCGGGCAGATGGCCCGGCCACGAGATGATCCCCGGCACCCGGACGCCGCCCTCGAACAAGCTGAACTTCGCCCCGCGATACGGCCCCGCGCTGCCGCCGCCGAAGTGGGCGCGCTCTTCCGTCGAGTGGCCGTTGTCGGATTGAAAAACGACGATCGTCTGGTCGCGCAAACCGAGGTCAGCCAGCTTCTTCAGCAGCGCCCCGATGCGTTCGTCGCAGGTGGACAGGAACGCCGCGTACAGATTGCGGGGATACGGCAGGTCCTGGTATCGCTGCAACCATTTCACATCGCCCTGGTACGGATAGTGCGGCATGTTCAAGGCAAAGTAGAGGAAGAAGGGCCGCGCGCGGTTTTGTTCCAGGAAACGCGAGGCCTCCTCGACCATCAGGTCCGCAAAAAACTGGCCGCCAGCGAACACCTCGACGCCATTGCGGTACAGGTCGTGGCGGTTCGGCCCGGCCCAGTAGAAGAAGTGGGAGAAGTTGTCAATGCACCCGCCCATGTGGCCCAAGGAATGCTCGAACCCTTGCGCATTCGGCATCTCGTCCGCCGTGTAGCCGAGGTGCCACTTGCCGATGTGCCCCGTGGCGTAGCCCGCCGCCTGGAACGTCTCGGCCAGCGTGACCTGCGCTCCTGGCAGGCCGCGACCTCCGGGTTGCGAGCCGGCGTTGCCGGTCAAACCAGCCCGGAGCGGATAGCGGCCTGTGAGCAATGCGGCACGCGACGGCGAGCACACCGGAGCCGCCGCGTAGAATTGCCTGAACCGCACCCCGCGCGCCGCCAGGCCGTCCAGCGCCGGCGTCACCAGATCCATCGCCCCGTAACAGCCAGCGTCGGCCGCACCCTGATCGTCGCTGACGATGACAACCACGTTGGGGCGAACCGGCTTGGCCGCATCCGCGGCAAGGGGCG
>CAIYOB010001105.1 GCA_903927685.1 uncultured Planctomycetaceae bacterium | reverse complement strand
CCGCCTGGTCCAGTGCCGGGTCCTCGCGGCCTGCGCGATCGCTCGCCTCCGGCAAGTCCCCAACTGCGATTACGATCCCGCCGGCCCGGAAGAACTCACGGGCCTTGTCCAGCGTAGACCAGCGGATTGCCCGCATCGCCGGCAGCACCAACACGCGATACGATGCCTCGGAGACGTGCAAGCGTCCGTCGCGGATCCGGGCCCGCACCAATGATTCGTCATCCACATAGATGAAATCGTAGCCGTTCTGGAACAGAGTGCGGCCGGCGGCAAAGGCTGTGTCCGTCGCCTCGCGGCCGCCCGACTGAGCCTGCCCCGGACTGACCGGATACAGCACGGCGATGTCGCACTGGTGCGTGCCCTGGCTCATCAAGTACGACAGCCGCTCAAAGTACTTCAGGAACACACTCAGGTGGTCCCAATACGGCATCCGGAAATGGTAGCAGGGCGGCGCCCACTCCCAAAAGCTGCCGTGGGTGGTGTAGTACAGTCCGTGCAGGTTCAGCAGATTGCAGCCGTACAGGTAGTTCTCCCGCGTCGCGAACATCAGATTTTCCGGCGTGGCGCCCCAGCCCAGGCTGTGATAGCCTTCGAGCCACACGCGCGGCCGCCGGTACAACTGGGCGATCGAGCTGGAGACCTTGCCTTTGATCAAGTCCGCGCGGCCGCCCGGCGTGTCGTGCCCCGGCGCGGTGTACCAGCGGACCGAGCTGAAATAATCGCCGAACTCGACGGGATTCGTTCCCCGGCTGCCTTGGTCACAGCCGTAGATCTTGCCGCGACTCCAATGCCACTGGAAGATCGGGATGAAGTAGCGTTCCTGAGCCAGTTGCATTTTCACGTCCATGAAGTCCAGGCGGTACTTGACCGTTCGCGGACCGACGTCCTGGAACATGGCCGGCAGGGCTTCGAACATGTCGTAACCCTTCCGCTCGCGAAACGCCGTTGCCAGGTCGTCCGTCCAAATCCGGTCGCCGACGCCGAACTGCAGTTCATCGTGAAAGAAGTAGTTCAGGCCCGCCGCCGACTGGCCGGGGGCATGATCCTGAAACGGCTGGAAAAACTTCTCGATCACCCGCTGGCCCGCTTGCGGATGGATCGGGTTTAGCGTCCCCGGCCGGCGCGCGGCCGTCAGGACCCACACTTCCCACTCGCCCGGCGGCAGCGTCCACGCCAACCGTCCCTCCCGAACCGCGGACGTCAGATCGAGGCTGGCAGCGTCGGCGTGCGCCCCCGCCGCGCGTTCGGCGCCGGTTTCCGACCCCGCCGCAACCGCCGACCGCAGGTCTCCCCTTGCCCCCTCGCCCAGCCGCAAGTCCCCCGCGGCCCCAACCGCGTAAGCCCGCACGGCGACGGTGTCGCTGGGAATCTCCAGCGTTACGGCTGTTTCGCCCTTGGCTCGCGTCTTGCTCGCCAGTTCCAACTCCCGGCCCTGGATTTCGGGTTCCGAGTAGATCGTGCGGCTGATCAGGCTCTTGCCGTTCGGCCAGTCGAGCGTGTAGCCGCTCAGGCCGATGCCCATCCCGCGCTCGCTGCATTGGCCGGCCACGAATTTCCACGTCTCCCACCACGCGTCAGAGAAGACCTCCGGTTGGGCCGCGTAAGTCAGCCAGCCCGACGTGTCTTCGTGCGCATAGTTTACCTGCATTCCGGAGATGCCCTTGGCGTGCAATTGGTCGATCTGCCACAACAGCCGTTGATGGTCCAGCGGATCGCCGGTCCACCACCAGAACGGCACTTCGCCATAGCCTGGCGGCGGATTCTGAAAGCCCGGCAACGCATCCAGTTCCGGATCGCGCGAGGGAAACCCGAGCGACTGGGCCGGCGGTTCCGCCACCCGGGCAGGATCGCCCAGCGTCCCGTCCTCGGCGCGAGCCAATCCGGTCAGCGTCCCCATGGCCAATAACATCAGGGCCAAGCGTGTTCTCGTCATGGTCGGTGATTCCTTGTCGCTGTTCATGGGCCGGACCCCGCGAATCCCAATTCGCCGGGCGTCTTTCGCGTGATCCCAAACACAAATCGCTGGCCCTCGTAAAACCGTTCGCGCAGTTCGAAATTCTCGAACGCGATCCCGCCGGGAATGGGCCGGCGGGACAGCCAGTACGTGTACCGGCCGTTGACCGCGGCGTGCAGATCGTCGCGGAACGCGCCGGCCGGCTTCCGCCAGTACTGGGTCACTGGGAAGCCAGCATACCGCCAATACGGCAGTCCGGGAAACGGCTCGACGTCGGCCGGGGTCGCTTCGTCGGTCGTGATCGCGACCAGCACGTCGCCAGCCGCCGTGCGATGCAGTCGATCCAAGCCGAAAAAGCGATGGGGGGCAAAATCGAACTGCCGGTAATGGGGATACAACTTCGGGCTGCTGGCCACTTCGTCGCGCAGCCACAACTGGCGGGCTCGGGCTTTGTTGCCCATCGTCGCCGTCAGAATGCAGTAATCCAGCGGCACGCTGTCCGGCTCGGCGTGAATCGCCAATTCCAGCTCGTCGGGCGTGTCGGTCCGCATGGTGACCAGCAAGGCGACATGCGCCCCGTTCTCGAACCGCTCGACGCCCACCCGCACCGTCAGGCTCTGGACGCCGGCCTCGCATGGCCTGAGTTGTCCAGCAACCAACGCTTCCGCGGGCTGCTCGGGCTTGTCCGGATCCATGGCCCACATCCGTTTGCCCGCCACGCCGTCCAACTCGCTACGTTCCAGTTCGCTGAACCCCTTGCGCGGCCCCACGACCGGCTCGACCGCGATGAAGTTGAGCAGGTCGTATCCGCCGTCGGGCAACACCGGATAGCGGACACGGATCAAGCCGCGCGGCCCATCGGACCGACCACGCTCGGCCGGCAGACCCCAGCGCAGGCCGCCCCGCAGACCCCAAACGGGAACGTCTGCATTGACCCCGGCGCGGACCCAAACCGCGGCCGTGGGCGTTCCGTCCGCAGCCACCGGCACGGGCGACTCGGACGCGGCTTCCGTTGGTCCCGCCGCTGCGTTGGCGCAGACGATTGTGCCACACAATAGCCAGACACACGAAAGCTCCATGCGGGCCCTCCTGAAAACGACGACGTAACGGACGGTACACCGTCTTAGCACGGCCGGGCGACGGGGACAACGTGGGGCGGGTCAAGTCTTGGGGGGAGCCCCGGGGCAATCTTACCTTGCCTCGCTGGCGGGCCGGGTTACAATCGGCCTGATGCAACCCGTCCTCCAACCGAGGCTCTTTCCATGTCGACCCCGTGTTCGCGTCGCGAGTTTCTCATTCTCTCCACCTCTGCGGCCGCGGCAACCGCCGTCCACGCGGCCAGTGCGGCGCCCTCCCGCAAGCTGGTCGTCGGCGTGATGGGCTTGCGTCGCGGGTCGGCGCTGATCCAAGCGATCCTGGAGATCCCCGACGTGGAGATCGCCTACGTGGCCGATGTCGACCAGACCTGCCTGGCCCGCGGGCAGGACCTGGTCGTCAAAGCCGGCCGCACCAAACCCAAGGGCGTGGAGGATTTCCGTAAGATCCTTGACGACCGCAGCGTGGACGCCCTGTTCGTCGCCGCTCCGAATTTCTGGCACACGCCGGCCACCGTCCTGGCCTGCGCGGCGGGCAAGCATGTCTACGTCGAAAAGCCCGGCAGCCACAATGCCCGCGAAAGCCAGTGGATTGTCGCCGCCGCACGCCGGCATCAGCGGGTGGTGCAGATGGGCAACCAGCGCCGCAGTTGGCCGGTGATCATCGAGGCGATGGCCAAGTTGCGCGCGGGAGTGATCGGGCGGGTCGTGGCCGCGCGGGCCTGGTACGCGAACTCCCGGCCGACCATCGGCATGGGCAAGGCCGTGGCGGTTCCCCCGCAGCTGAACTACGCGCTGTGGCAAGGGCCGGCACCGGATCGCCCTTACGTGGACAACCTGGTGCATTACAACTGGCATTGGCGTTGGCATTGGGGCGGCGGCGAGATGGGGAACAACGGCGTCCATGCGCTCGACTTGGCGCGCTGGGGACTGGGGGTTGATGCCCCTCGGCGCATTTCCTTTACCGGCGGCCGATACCACTTTCAAGACGACCAGGAAACGCCCGATACGGGCGTCGCGACTTTCGACTTTGGCCACTGCCTGGCCACCTGGGAGTGCAGCAGTTGCCAGCCGCGAACCAACGACCAGCTCGACATTGTCCGCTTCTACGGCGACCAGGGGATGCTGGCCATCGTTGGCACGGCCGCCAAGATCCTGGAGCCGCACTACAAGGTGTTCGATCCGGCGGGAGTCGAAGTGGAGTCGCAGGCGGGACCGGGCACCGACCGGATGCACGTCGAGAATTTTTTCAGCGGCATCCGGGAGGGGACGTCCCCCAGTGCCGAGATCGAGGAAGGCCAGAAAACGGCCTTGCTGTGCCACTTGGCCAACATCTCCTATCGCGCGGGCCGCACCCTGCGATACGACGCCGACGCCCGGCAAATCGTCGGCGATGCGGAAGCCATGAACCTGTGGGGGCGCGAATACCGACCAGGCTGGGAGCCGGTGATCTGAGACGCGGTGGTATTAACGGCGCGGACTTTCTGTCGAAGGGCGACGCAGATCGTCGGGTTCAATCCGAGTCCACGACGTTCCGCTCGAACTCGTGCGGGAGCGGCAACGCTTGCCACGCCGCGGGCAGCGGCGCCGTCTGGCTGATCGGCTGGCGAGTCATGGGATGGCGGAATTCCAGGCGGCGGGCGTGCAGGGCGATCCACCGAAGTCGAAAGTCGTCGGTGGTGGGCCCGAACGGAACGAGGGATCCGTACTGAGAATCGCCCAGGATCGGGTGGCCGCGGTGCGCAGCTTGGACGCGGATCTGGTGCATCCGGCCCGTTTCCAGGTCGATTTCCAGCCACGAGCGGCTGTCATCGGCCGCGAGCACGCGGTAATGGAGCACCGCCGGCCGGCCTTCCGGATCATCTGCCGCCACCACTTCGACTTGAGCGGCATCCGGAATCTTTCGCAGAAAATCGGTCCAGGTGCCAGCGTCGGGCGACACGCGGCCTGTGACGACCGCCCAATAGGTCTTGCGGATCGTGCGCGCCTCGAACTGTTCCGCCAGACGGCGCGCAGCGCGGACATGCCGAGCCAGCACCAGCGCGCCGGAAACTGGCCGGTCCAGGCGGTGTGGAACCCCGAGGTAGACCTTTCCGGCTTTGTTCTCCCGCGCCCGTAAGAACTGCTTGACGCGGACTTCCAGGCTGTCGATTCCCGGCGGCGCCTGGGTCGCAACGCCGCCCGGCTTGACGACCACCAGACACGGGCCCTGCTCGTACAGGATATCAAAGCCTTCAGGTTGCATGATCGGTGGATGTCCTGGCGGAGCCGCTCTTCTGTTGAGTTGGGGAAAATCGCCGGATTCTTGTACGAACCGAACCGTCACGGGCCACTAATGATAGCGGACAACGACGAGTGCACGTCAATCGCAAACCCGATTTCCGTTTTTCAAGCGAGTTTCCGCCATGAGACTGACGCTCCGCAACCTGCTGGCTTACCTGAACGACATCATCGAAGACCCGGCGGACATCGAAGAGATGCGCAGGAAGATCGAGGAGAGCGAGTTTGCGACGGGGTTGGTCCACCGGATCCGCAGTGCGACCAGCCGGGCACGACTCGGAGCGCCCAGCCTGGAAGGACGCGGCATCGGCTTGGATGCCAACTCCGTTGCCGAGTATTTGGACAACGAACTGCCGCCCGACCGGATCCCGGATCTGGAGAAGATCTGCGTCGAGTCGGACGTGCACCTGGCGGAAGTTGCCGCGTGCTATCAGATTCTCGCGATGTATATGAAAGGCACCGGCGAAGTCGAGCGGGGGCTCCGCGATCGCATCTGTGCGATCTCGGAGACCGGCGAACACCGGCCGCGCGCCTCGGTCTCCGCGGCGGGCCGAGCGGACCAGCCGAGCGGAGCCCGAGCGCCGGCGGGAACGCCGGTCGCCGAGCCGTTGCCGCCGCCGGCGACGATGGTGCCTCCCAGTCCGCCGCGGCAGCCGCTGGTCGAGCGCGCGCGGCGGCCGTTCGAGGTCCCCGAGTACTTGCGCGTCGGCCAGCGCGGGAAATGGAAGCCGCTGGCCGTAACACTGCTGCTCGCCTTCCTGCTGTCCGCCGTGGCGCTGCGCGCCATGGGGCCCTTTGACCGCAGTCATCCGCTCATGCGATTGCTGGGAGCCGCTCCGGGCACCACGGTCTCCCAGGGAGCGCCGCCGCGGGCGGTCGAGCCGGTGGCGGAACCACCGGACGCGGCGGTCGTCGAGAGGCCAGCCGCGGGGCAGGAACCTACCGAATCAGCAGAACCGGCCGAGCCGTCAGGCACGCCTCCGGAACCGGCCCCGGGCGTCGATTCGACCGTCGTGCGGCCGCCACTGGACGAGCGGATCCCTGTCGGCAAGGCCGATCGGGAACCGCCGCTTCGTCCCGCCGCTCCGCCGACGCCTGCCAGCGAGTCTTCACCACCCGCGGGCCAAGCCAAACCGGGCGAACCGCCCGGACCGGCCGTCAAGGACGAGGCCATGCCTCCGGAGACGGTGCCGCCACCGCCAGTGATTGCCCAGGAGGGTGGCAAGCCAGCTGCCGGCGAGGGTGGACCGGCTGACGCCGCACCGGCGCTCGCGCCCGTCGAAGTCGGATATGTCAAGCTCTCACAACCGGACTTCCTGGTGCGCCACGTCGCGGAATCCGCCGACTGGTTCCGCTTGCCAGCCCGGACCAAGCTCATGTCCGGCGACCGACTGATTGTATTTCCGACGTATCGGCCGGAGATCGTGTTGACGCCGGGAGTGCAGGTGGTGCTGGCCGGGCCATCGGCCGTGCAGACCAAGCCACAGAACGCGCAGGGCGAGCCGGAATTGGTGATCGAGTACGGCCGGGCGTTGATCGCGACGGCTGGTGTTGCCGGCGCCCGCATCCACCTCGACCTGGGCGGTCAGAAGGGGACCGCCACGTTCCAGGAGGCCGCGGCCGAGTTGGGAGTCGAGGTCTCGCGGTACCTACCGCCTGGTGCGGATCCCGAGACCGAAGCGGGACTGACGGTCATCAGCATCCAGACCACGATCGGCCGCATCGAGTGGCAGACGGCCGGCGCGGCGGCGGCAACTCCCATCGAACAAGGGCAAGTCCGCGTGCTGGTTGGCGACCAGGCCCAGACCATGGCGGCCGCCCAGAGCCCGGCGTGGATCCAGGGGGCGGATCTGCGCGACGTCGATCGCTTGGCTTCGAGCGCCTTGGAGCCGTTTGTGACCCCGGATCGCCCCGCGAGCTTGACGCTGCGGGAACGCACAGAGGACCGCAAATCCGAAATCCGCTCCCTGGCGGCCCGCTGTTTGGCCCACCTGGATTCCTTCGAGCCGCTCGTCCAGGAGTTTGGCGACGACCGCCAGCGTTCGTACTGGACCGCCGAGTACGATACGCTGCGCCTGTCGCTGTTGCGCGGTCCGGAGTCCGCGACGAAAGTGCGCAAGGCCCTGGAGTCCGTTACCGGCGCTGACGCCGCCAACCTGTATCGCCTGAGTTGGGGTTACAGCGCCACGCAGCTCCGCGAGGGCCTCGACGCGAAACTCGTCGAGTTTCTGGACCACGATTCCCTGCAGCTGCGAGTTTTCGCCTTCGAGAATCTGCAGCGAATCACCAACAAGACGCTGCTCTATCGACCGGACGTGGCCGCCGGCCAGCGCCGGTCCAGCATTCAGCGCTGGAAGGAGCAACTGCAGAGCGGGAGCATCGTCTACGAGACGCTGCCGACTCCGCTGCAAAACTAGATTTTCGACTGGCATTTCCTCAGCCGCGGGCCATATTCAGGTAAGCGCCTCCTTCGGGCAGGAAAGAACGACCACAAAGTCTGAATGCCCTCCTGCCTGGAATTTTGACCGGCAGGTTGGGCGGACGACGGGGGCAGGCCATCTGAGGACTGGGAATGCCGCGTCGATTCGTCGCAAGTCTCGCTGCTGTCTCCACTTTCGTCGGCCTGCTGTTCAGTTCCAGCCTGCGGGCAGACGAACTGAACACGGCCCTCGAGTCGATCTCGGCGGCCGACGTCCGGGCTCATCTCGAGGTCCTGGCCGACGATTCGTTGGAAGGCCGCGAGGCGGGCAGTCGAGGCAGTCGGGCGGCGGCAGCCTACATCGTCGAGAGACTGGCGGAACTCGGTTTGCAGCCCGGCGGGGACGAAGGCAAGTACTCCCAGAGCTTTCGCCGTGGCAGCTACCGGAACCTGCTGGCGGTGCTCGACGGCTGCGATCCGGACCTGAAGCGGGAGTACATCCTGCTGGGCGCTCATTACGACCACGTCGGCTACGGCACTGCCCGGAACAGCCGCGGACCATGGGGACGCATCCACAATGGCGCCGATGACAATGCCAGCGGTGTGTCCGCCGTCCTCGAAGCCGCCCAGGCGTTGACGTTGCTGGATCCGCCCCCGAAACGGTCGATCCTGTTCGCTTTCTGGGACGGCGAGGAGCAGGGGTTGCTCGGCTCGAAGCACTGGAGCAGTCAACCGACGGTTTCCCTGGAGGCCATCGGCCTGGTCGTGAACACCGACATGATCGGCCGGCTTCGCGACGAGACCCTGCACGTGTACGGAACACGGACCGCGCCAGGCCTGCGGCGTTGGCTGTGCGACAGCAATCGGCTGACCGACCTGAAGCTGGATTTCTCGTGGGAACTCAAGGCTCACAGCGACCATTTTCCGTTGGTAGAACGCGGGATCCCGGCGGTCATGCTGCATACCGGCCTGCACGACGATTGGCACCGCCCCAGCGATGACCCGGACAAGGTCAACGACGAAGGCCTGGCAGCGACCACCCGGTTACTGTTCTCCCTGGTCGCGGATGCGGCCAATCGGCCGGGGCGGTTTTCCTTTCGAGGCGAGTGCCGGGGCGAGGGGCCGGCGGATCTGGCAAGACTGGAGAAACCGATTCCGCCGCGCGCCCCGCGGTTGGGGATCGCCTGGCAAAGAAGCGACAATGATCCGCCGGGAGTCGTCGTGACCCACGTCACGCCGGGCTCCGCCGCCGACCGGGCCGGACTGCAAGCCGGAGATCGGTTGGTTCAGTTCGCCGGCCAGGAAGCGGCGGATGAAAGCCGCCTGGGGGTCGCGATCTGGGCTGCGCCGTCGCCCGCGATGGCGCTCGTCGAACGCGCTGGCCGCGAACCACTGCCGATTCCGCTCGACCTGGATGGCCCGCCCCTCCGGTATGGCATTTCGTGGCGCGAGGACAAGAACGAGCCGGGTACGGTGCTGCTGACCGAAGTGGTCCCGCAGTCCGCCGCTTGCTTGGCGGGCCTGCAAGTCGGCGACCGGATCTATCGCGTAGCTGACGCTGTGTTTCCCGATGGCGAAGAACTCGCGCGGCGTCTGGCCTCGCTGCCGGGCCCGGTTCCCGTCCAGATCGAACGGCAGGGCCGCCTGCGAACACTCACGATCGACGTTCCCTCGGGCGAGTGACGCGGCTACGGTTCGCCGCGATCCTCCATCTGTTCAATGTACTGGCGCAACCGCTCGTTCTCGTCGCTGATATCCTTCAGCTTGAGCATGTTCTCGACGCGTTTGATCAGTTCCAGCTTGTTGACCGGCTTGGACAGGAAGTCATCGGTTCCCGCTTGCACCGCGCGTTCGATATCGCCCAGCTCATTCAGGGCCGTGACCATCAGGATCATGATCCGCCTCGTCGCCGGGTTGTCCTTCAGCTTGCGACAGACCTCAAAACCGCTCAACTTGGGCATCATCACGTCCAGAAGGATCAAGTCCGGCTGAAACGCCTGGACTTGGTTCAGCGTCTCCTGGCCATCGGCCGACATCGCGATCTCGCAGTCGAGGTCGGCGAGGTAAGCCTCCAGCAACTCGCTGTTGGGCAGGTTGTCGTCAGCAATCAGGATTCTGCTCTTATCAGCCATCAATCAGTTCCTGCGCCGGCGATGCCGCCGGCGATCTGGGGATGCAACGGCCATCGATCCGCTCGCGACGGGCGGGCCATTCCAGCTTCCGCGAGAGCGGCCGAGCAGCCGTGGGTACGCGAATTATAGTGGCTTTGGCGAGGACCGGAAGGACACTTGCAGATGCGCAAACCTGGGGGCGCAGCCCGAGTACAGGCGCATCGAAAAGTAAACAAGCCGATGTGGCCACCCGACCGGGCGTGGCAAATGGACATCGAAAAGCTGGCAGGAGAACCCGTCGGAAATCTTTGCAAGTACCGCTCGCACAACGACTTCGGATTTGCACTTCAATCCTGCCGTTGTTTGGGCATGCGGCATGCTCTTCACCCTCTTTCGCTTGAGTTGTCTTCCTCGACTACGGTCGAAGACATTTCTTAGAAGGGGCAGCATGTTGAAGAGAATTCATTCAGGCAGCAGGCAGCGCGCCGGCAAAGCCGCGTTGCGATCCGGCTATCATCACGAGGACGAGCATCCCGACGCCGACGGCTTGGCCTTGGACGGGCACGACGACCCGTCGGGTGGATGGAATGACGACGAGGACGACATCGAGGACGCGGACGCGGAACTCGATGAAGAGGACGGACTCTCCGGCGTCGAGGAGGATCGCGATGCGATCGCCGATTCGGAGGAAGCCGGGGCAGCATGGGCCGCAACCGACGATCCCGTGCGGATGTACCTGATGCAGATGGGAGAGATCCCGCTGTTGAATCGCGGCCAGGAAGTCGCCATCGCTCGCGAGATTGACTGTGCCAGAACCCACTACCGGCACTGGATGCTGGCCAACGACTATATGCTGGAGGGCGCCGTTCGGATCCTGGAGCGGATTCGCGACGGCGAATTGCGTCTGGACCGCACGGTGGAAGTGTCCGTGACGAATACGGCGGAAAAACGCCGGATCCTGCGGCGTTTGGGTCCCAATGTGCAGACGCTCCGCGAGCTGTTGATCCGCAACCGCCGGGATTTCCGCATCGCGATCAGTCGGCGGCAGCCCGAGCCTGTCCGCCGCGCGGCTTGGGCCGCTCTGGTCCGCCGCCGCAACCGGTGCGTCCGACTGGTTGAGGAAATGAACTTGCGCACCAACCGATTGCAGCCGCTGTATGCGAAACTGGTCGAGATCAGCGAGCGCATGAAGACGATCCGGGCGGAAATCCGCGAGGCCGAACGGGGCCAGTCGCGGTTCGGCCACAATCTGAGCGAACTCCGCGAAGAACTGAAATGCCTGATCCGGATCAGCTTCGAGAGCCCTGCGACCTTGGCCCGCCGCGTCGCCCAGGCCCAGGTCCACCGCGGAGAATACGATGCCGCCAAGCGCCGCTTGTCCGCCGGCAATCTGCGGCTGGTGGTTTCGATCGCCAAGAAGTACCGGAATCGAGGGCTCGGCTTCCTGGACTTGATCCAGGAAGGCAATACCGGCCTGATGCGGGCCGTGGATAAATTCGAACACGCCCGGGGCTACAAGTTCTCGACATACGCCACGTGGTGGATCCGCCAGGCGATCACCCGGGCGATCGCCGACCAGAGCCGGACGATCCGGGTTCCCGTCCACATGATCGATGCCATGAGCCGAGTCCGGGGGGCGACGCGGCAGTTGGTCCAGGAGTTGGGCCGGGAGCCCACGCCGGAAGAGACCGCCAGCCGCGTCGGCCTGACGCTGGACGAGACCCGCTGTATCCTCAAGATGGCCCGCCAACCCCTGTCCTTGGACCAGCCGATCAGCGAGCATGACGAAAGCTATTTCGGCGAATTCCTGGAGGACCATCGCCGAGACGATCCGCTGGGCGAGACCAATCGCGAGTCCCTCAAGCAGCGGATCGAAGAGGTCATGAAAGGACTGAACTACCGCGAGCGAGAAATCCTGCGCATGCGCTTCGGCTTGACCGACGGCTATGCCTATACCCTGGAAGAAGTCGGCCGCGTGTTCTCGGTCACGCGGGAACGCGTGCGGCAGATCGAGTGCAAGGCGGTGCGGAAGCTGCAGCAACCGTTCCGCTCGCGCGTTCTGTCCAGCTTCGTCGATGGAGCCGACGCGTCACGCGCCGACCGGATCTGACGGTTCCGCGGTGCCGGCCTTGAGAAGCGGGGTGGAATTCCCGACAATGGCGTTCGTTCGCATCGCGATCGACACGTTGCGCGAGATCCTCCTCCGCTTCCAATTGCCCGGAGCAGCCCGCATGAACCTCTCCCGCCGATTCCCGACCGCCGTCCTGCTGCTGACGCCGCTGCTCGCTCTGCACGCGGTTCCCGCCGCGGCGAAGCCCCGGCCCAATATCGTCCTCCTGCTGGCCGACGACCTGGGCTCCGGCGACGTCGGCTGTTACGGCGCGACGAAGATCAAGACGCCGAACATCGATCGTCTGGCCGCCGAGGGCGTGCGGCTGACCGACGCGCATTCACCGGCCGCGGTGTGCCAGCCGACGCGGTATGCGATCCTCAGCGGCACGTATTTCTTGCGGGCGCAACGCCAGGGCCAGTGGACGCTGTACTTTCACGAAGGCCAGGTGACGCTGCCCGGACTGCTCCAGGCGGCCGGCTATCGCACGGCGGCCATCGGCAAATGGCACTTGGGCTTTGGGCGCGGCGCCGAGCCGGACTATAACGGCGAACTGAAGCCGGGACCGCTGGAGATCGGCTTTGACTACTTCTTCGGCTGTCCGCGGACGCACAATGAGCCGCCGTTTGTATTCGTCGAGAATCATCGCCTGGTGGGCCTCGACGCGGCCGATCCGATCCGGATCATCCCGCACGACGAGGTCGTGCGGCGCGGCCTCAAGGACTGGAACTGGGGGGCCAGCGAGGGCGCGGCCCGGGCGCACGCGGCGCGGCCCGTCGACCAGATCGACTTGATCCTGGCGGACAAAGCCCTGGAGTTCATCAAGCAGAAGAGCGATGCTCCGTTCTTTCTCTATCTACCCTTCCTGGCTCCGCACGTGCCCATCGCGCCCCACGCAGCGTTCCAGGGCACCAGTCAGGCCGGCCGATACGGTGACTTCATCCAGCAACTGGACGCTTGTGTGGGCAAGGTCCTGGACGCGCTGCAGGCCCAAGGCTTGGCCGACAATACGCTGGTCATCTTCACCAGCGACAACGGCGCCGTGCTGCAGCGCGAGGCCCTGCAAGCCGGCCACCGGCCCAACGGCGATCTGCTGGGCCAGAAAACGGATGCCTGGGAGGGCGGCCACCGCGTGCCGTTCCTCGCCCGCTGGCCCGGCCGGATCCCCGCCGGTTCGCAGGCCGGCCAGTTACTCGGGTTGACCGACCTGATGGCCACGCTGGCGGCGGCCGCGGAGGTCACCGTTCCCCCAGACGCAGCCCCGGACAGCCTGAACCAGTTGCCGGTGCTGACCGATCCGGCCGGCGCACCGGCGGTGCGCAGCGAGTTCCTTGTCCAGGGCACGGGCGGGTTTGCGCTGCGGCAGGGCGAGTGGATGTACCTGCCCCAGCAGGGCTCGTGCGGCATGACGGTTCAAGTGCCGCCGGCCGCACCCTGGGGGCAGCCGTATGACAAGCTGGGCCTAGTCAACAGCGACGTGGACGAAACGGGTCGTGTCAAAGCCGACGCGCCCGCAGTGCAACTGTACAACCTGACGGCCGATCCCGGCCAGCGCACCAACGTGGCGGCCCGCGAGCCCGGACGCGCGGCGGCGATGCAGCAGCGTCTGAGCGAGCTGACCGCGCGGCCCAAGCCGGCGGCCCAACCGAAGCCGGCGGCCAAGTCGAAGGTGCCGGGGAAGGTGTCGGCGAAGCCGCAGCCGCAGGAGAAGCCGTCGTATGTGTTCAGCTTCTTCCGCGACAACGGCCAAGCCGGGGTGTACTTGGCGCTGAGCGACGACGGGCTGAGCTGGCGGGAAGTGAACAGCGGCCGGCCGGTGCTGGTCCCGCAAGTCGGCGGCAAGCTGACTCGCGATCCCAGTATTTGCCGCGGTCCGGATGGACAGTACCACATGGTCTGGACGACTTCGTGGACCGACAAGGGATTCGGCGTGGCACACTCGAAGAATCTGCTCGACTGGTCCCCGCAGCAGTTCATCGAGGTCAATGCGGACGAGCCCAAGGCCCGCAACACCTGGGCCCCCGAGATCTTCTACGACGACGCGTCGCAGCAGTACGTGGTCATCTGGTCGACGACGATCGAGGGCTTGTTCCCCGAGACCCAGGTCCAGGGCGACGGCGGGCACAACCATCGCATCTATGCCACCACGACGCGGGACTTCACGAGTTGGTCGCCCAAGCAGCTGTTCTACAACGGCGGGTTCAACGTGATCGACGCCTTCCTGTTCCGGCGGGACGGCCGGTACGGCTTGATCGTCAAGGACGAGACCGTCCAGCCGGTCGCCGAGAAGAACCTGCATGTGGTCTGGTCCGAGGCCGGAGTGCTGGGGCCGTGGGGCCAGGCCGGCCCGGCGTTCACCGACAACCGCGAGGCCTGGGCCGAGGGGCCGGCCGTGATCCGCGTGGGCGACCGCTGGCTGGTCTATTTCGACAAGTACAACAAGGGCGGCTACGGAGCCGTCGAGACGCAGGACTTCGTCACCTTTGCGCCCGTCCCGGTCTCGCTGCCCAAGGGTATCCGGCACGGGACCATCATCGAGGTCGACGCCGAAACGGCCCGCGGGCTGGCGGCGGAATAGCCTGCCAGGCAGGCTCCCAGTTCTGCATTTCGGGAGGCGAACGGCTGACGCTGGTCCGCCCGTTACGGGCGTGCCAAAACCGGTGCTCCGGCTGCGCCACGCACAGCCTGCCTGGCCGGATGCCGATGGAAATCGCCAGCCGGGACCCGCCTGGCCAGGTCGTACAGCGACTGTCGCGAGACGCAGAGTGAAATCGTGTCCGGCGGGGAAACGCGTGCGCACGCCAGGTGTCGTTGCATGTGCCAGCATGTGCCGTTGCATGCCTTGCCTCCCGGCCTAGCCGAAGGTAGATTGGTTCTTCCTCAAGGTGGAGCCACGGGAGTAGCTAGGGCATGAATCTGAAGACGGCGATCCTGGGCTCCCTGGCGCGCGCTGATCTGAAACAGATCCTCGACGACCTGGAATTGGAGCAGGTGGATCGGCGCAGCCTGGAGGCCATGCGGACGGCGCTGGCACTGGCCCCGGCTCTGACGCTGGAAATGTTGCTGGACTATCTCCACAAGGATGCCCTGCGGGCGATCTGCGAAGAACTGGGCCTGCCGGGACGCGGCAAGCGGCAAGAACTGGTCCAGCGGCTAGCGGGGCCGGGGCAACTCCAACGGAATTGGACGCTCCTGGACGACCGCTGCGTTTCCGACCACGGGATCTTTCGTCTCCGTCGCGACAGGTACCGCTTTGAGCCCACGGGCGAGGAGCGGGATTTCGTGGTCATCGACAGCACTTCGTGGGTCAACGTAGTGCCGGTGACCACCGAGGGCAAGGTCGTGCTGATCCGCCAGTTTCGCCACGGGATCCGGGATGTGGTTCTGGAAATCCCCGGCGGGATGATCGACGGCGAGGAAGCCCCGGCAGCCGCCGCAGCCCGGGAATTGCGGGAAGAAACGGGCTACGTGGCGGAACGTATTCGCTTGCTGGCGCGAGTCCTGCCCAATCCGGCGGTCCAGAACAACTACCTGTACCTGTTCGCCGCCGAAGGCTGCCGCAGCACAGGGCAAGCCGAGCCGGACGACTTCGAGCTGATTGAGGTCTTGGAACACCCCCTGGCCGAGATCCCCGCCCTGATCGCCCGCGGCCAGATCGCCCACAGCATGGTGATCACCGCGTTCGCGTTTATGGGATTGGTCAAGCCGACGGTGTCGTGACGGAGGCGACGCGAACTCCCGATGTCAGGGGATCTGCCGCGCGGCGGCCGGTTGGCTGCGGCTGTCGCCGGGGATGGGCACCGGGAACACGGCGTTGTCGCTGACCTCGCGGCGCAGGAGTTCTTCCGCCTGCAGGATCAGGTCGCCGCGCGTCGCGGCCAGATCGTTCGCTTCGGCGCGGTCCTGCGCCAGGTCGTAGACTTCCCACGCCCCCGGCGCCTTGGTCTTCAGGCCCTGCCGGACGATCTTGAAGTCGCCGATCCGGACGGCAATCTGGCCGCCGTACTCGGGGAAGACCCAGATCATCGGCCGGCGCGAGTCCAGCGACTGACGCGCGCCGGTGAGCACCGGCCAGAGGGTTTGGCCATCGAGTCCGCCAGGCGATTCCAGGCCCGCCGCGTCGCACAGCGTGGGGAACCAGTCGGCGAAGTAGCCGGGCGTGTCGTTGACTGTGCCGGCCGCGATGCGGCCGGGCAGACGGGCGATCATCGGCACGCGGATGCCGCCCTCATACACGCTGCCCTTATAGCCGCGCAGGCCGGCGGTGCTGTGGAAGAACTCCGGGTCCGCGCCGCCGATGTGGAACCGTGGTTCCCCGCGGCCCTCGTGCGTCGTGCCGTTGTCGCTGGTAAAGATGACCAGCGTGCGGTCCGCCACGCCCGCGCGGTCGAGGGCTGCGAGCACGCGGCCGACGTAGCCGTCCAGTTCATTGATCATCGCCGCGTACGCGGCGCGCGGCCGCGGATGCGGCAAGTAGCCGTTCCCGCCGCGGTAGGCCTCCGTGTCCCACTCGGCGGGAAACTTCTCCACCGCTTCCCGCGGTGGGTGCATCGCGACATGCGGCTCGATGAACGGCAGGTACAGGAAGAAGGGCCGCGCCGCGCTGGCCGCGATGAACCGCTCTGCCTCGGCGATCATCAGCTGCGGAGCATAGGTCTCGCCGATCCAGTCGTCGAGCCGCACCTCGCCGGCGGGCTGCTTGGCGTGGCCGGGAATCGGCCGCGCGTTGATCGTGAGCTTATCGGCGTTCCGCCAGAGGTGTGGCGGGTAGTAGCTGTGCGCGACGCCCTGGCAGTTGTAACCGAAGAACAGGTCAAAGCCCTTGCGGTTCGGATCGCCCGTGCTGCCGACCGGGCCGAGTCCCCACTTGCCCATCGCGCCCGTGGCGTAGCCGGCTTGGCGGAACTGCTGGGCGATCGTCACCGCCTGGTCGGACAGCGGATACTGGCCCTCGGTGAACTCCGGGAACCGGACTCGAGCTTGCAGGTTGCCGCGCACTTCGGCGTGCCCCAGATGCTTGCCCGTCATCAGGACACAGCGCGACGGAGCGCAGACGGGCGCGCCGCTGTAGTGCTGCGTGAACCGCATGCCCTGCGCAGCCAGGCGGTCGATGTTCGGGGTGGGGATCTTCCGCTGGCCGTAGCAGCCGAGTTCTCCCCACCCCAGGTCGTCGGCGATGATGTAGACCACGTTCAGTCGGTCCGCTGCCGAGGCCACCGGGAGGGCGTCTGCCGCCGCCATCGCGACGAGGCACCACAAGCTGAAGAGTGGAATGCGGGGCAGGTTGAGCGGGGGCATTGTCTGGTCCCTTTCCGGTGGACGGGGCTCGGGGGCGGTTCTGGAAAACAGGGGCATTGCTGGACGAGTTCCCGCGTCAATCAAACTCAAAGCCGAACAGTTTGGCGTGCTTCAACTGCACTCGCAGCATGACGGGCCGGCCGTCGTGGCCCAAGGGCTCCTGGCCCTGCCAGGTGACTCGGGCCGCCAGCGAATTGCCGATCAAGCGGTCGCTGTCGGCAAAGGTCCGCCCCGGCAGGTCCTCGCTGCTGCCCCAGCCGCGGACGGCGACCTTCAAATACCCGGTCGGGGCGACGTCCGCGTTGACCCGTAACCGTTCGCCGGGCGGCACGACAAACACCGTCGCGAACTCGCCTTCGCCGTCCGCCTGCAGGGCCACCAGGCGTCCTTTCGGCCAAGTCGCCAAGCCGGACACGCTCGGCACGCCGGGAAACAGCCCCTGGCGCTGGGCGAGGTCGCGGCCGGGGTATTTGTGCGGGATCGGGTTGCCGCCGTAGCCGATGCCCCAGCGATCGCCCGGATACTCCAGCAGGTTCCCCGCGCAGGTCACAAACGCGCCGTCCGGTTCGCCCCAGCGGCCCGGCGAGACAACGGGTCCGCCCGGCACGCGCGACCAGGTCCAGCCGTCGGCACTCGACATCAGCCACACCGCGCCGGCATCGTTTTCGAGTTCCCAGATCCACGGGAACAACACGTGGTTATCCGGCGCGCCGGGCAGCGTCGTCTTGCCGTTGGTATAGAACAGATGACTGGGAGCCATGTCCGCACCGGTGCTGACAGCGATCTCCGGCGGACGGAAATGCCGAAAATCCTGGCTCACCGACCGGCCGATCGATCGGCGGCCGACCGTAATCCACGACGTGGAATCCGCGCTCTGGCCGTCCGTGATCCGCTCGTTCACCTGCCAGGCCCGCACATAGGCGACGTACAGCTTGCGATCGACGTCGTAGTAACACGTGTTCAGCGTGTCGGCGTGCTGGATCATCAGCGGTTCGGGCAGGGACTCCCAGTGCAGGCCGTCGGGCGAGACCGCGCCGAAGACGCCGAACACGCAACGGTAGCCGCCGACGTCCGGCCGCCGCGCCATCGAGTCCGCTTCGCCCGGATACTTCTGTTCGAACGCAGCCCATTCCTCGTCCGTCACCAAACCCAGGTAGACCAGTTTGTAGCGTTCGTCGGTCGAGGACGGGTCCAGAAACACGCTGCCGCCGTGGAAGCCGCGCGTCGAGCCGTCGAGATCCCCGCGCCAAACCAGGTTGTTGTTGCGGCTGCCGGCGTACTCGATCAGGCCCAAGTTCGGACGCGTCCAGTGCACGCCGTCGGACGACTCGGCGTAGGCCACGTGGCCGTTGTGGCCGGGCAGGATCTTGTCCTTGCTGCTGAACGGTTCGGCATCGGCACACGGATCCATGACGTACCAGGCTTTGTACTTTCCGTCGTCAAAGACCTGTGCGGCCAACTGGCCGTCCTGGAACGGAATCTTCTCGCCCGGCTGGGCGACGAGCCGGATGCCGCGAGGCATGTCAATCGTCTCGAACACCGCGGGCCGGGTTCCGTCGCCCTTGAGCCACGCGCCCACCTGCTGTCCCGCCTCGCCGGCTGCCGGATCGGCTTGCACCCGCCAGGCGAAGCTGCCCTGGCGGACGTATTTCCAGCTCGTGAAATAAATCGCCCGGCCCTGCAAGCGGACCGGCTCGCCGAAATATCGTTCGGCGGCGGCCAGCGGCAGCGGGCACGCCAACAGGGCGGCCAGAACGAAGCGGTGCTTCCAGATGCTGTTCATCGTTGACTCCGGATGAGTCCGGGTGGGCGGTACTCGACGGCGATCCTGTCGGATTGTAGCCCATGTCAAGGCCGTCCGCACCAGCGGTGGCGAGTGGCCGTGGCGAGCAGCCGATAGGCATTTTCCCTGGCGGCATTTTCCCTCGCGCCCTTGTTTGTCCCGGCTTACCCGGCTAGACTCCCAACTGTCGGGCCCTGGTGGTCAGGGAATTCTCCAGCAGTCAATTCGATCCGGCGGAGGCGACGCGATGAGTCTGGGGCGGAGGATCGAACTCCAGATCGCCGCCCTCTCGGTGCTCGGCGGCGTGCTGTTCGGCATGGGCGAGTCGTCGCCGCTGCTGCCGCTGGGCCTGCTGGCGGCCGCCGGCTTGGCGACGTGGCAGGTCGCCGGCCGGCTGCGGTTCCGGCTGCCCACCTGGGCGGTCAACGGACTGATTTTCGTGATCGCCATCTCCAGCGCCTGGCGGTACGCGTACGCCTACGGCACGGGTGAAGTCGTCGTGCTCAGCCATGCCTTTGGCGGGCTGCAGGCGGTGCTGTGGTTCGAGGCCAAGACTCCGCGCACGCGGTGGGATCTGCTCAGTCTGAGCCTGCTGACGGTGTTTCTCTCGACGGCCCTGGTTCAGTCGCCCCTGTTCGCCTTGGGCTTGGCCGGCTACTGCCTGCTCGGCTTCTCGACGCTGGCCCTGATCTGCCTGGAGAACGAACGGCTGGCCACGGGCGGTCCCGAGTCTGACGAGCCGTCCGCCACGGGGGCGGGCCGCGTTCGCGGCAGTTGGTGGCGGCTGCTGGGCATCGCCGTCTCGACGCTGATCGTGGGGCCGATGGCCCTGTTCCTGCGGTTTCCCGAACGGCGGACGGCCCGCCGGCTCCAGCAGGGCGCGCATCCTCACTGGCAAGCCGGCCCTTCGGGAGCGTCGCTTGCGGCGGCGCTGGGTCGGCCGTTCTGGTGGCGAATGGGCCGGATGACGGTCGGCGCTTTTGCCGTGGCGATCGTCCTGTTCTGCCTGGCCCCGCGGTTCGGTCGAGTCGAGATCGAACTGCCGCCGCTGAGCGATCTGCCTTGGCGGCCCGGACGCACTCCGCCGATGCGCATGACCGGCTTTACCGACCGCGTCCGGTTGGGCGAACTGGGGACGCTGTCCGAAGACCAGCGGATGGTCTTCGAGTTCACCTTGACCGACGCCAGCGGCCAGCAGCCCTATCGGCCCCGCGGCAGCATCTACCTCCGCGGTTCGCTGCTGACGGACTATCGCCAGGGCGATTGGGAGCTGCAGCCGGGAGAGCCGCGACGGCTGCGTTCCCTGGAGTCCGAACAACCCCTGGACGCGAAGCTCCTGGTGCGGCAGCAAGTCACCGTCGAACCCTCGGAGCGGCCCGAGTTGTTTTGTGTCTGGCCGTTCCTGCTGATCGGCGACAATCCTCCCGTGCGGTTCGACTCGCGATTTGAACGCCTCCGCCGGCCGCGCGAGCTGCTGGGCCGCAGCTTCTCGTTCGAGGTTGCGACGACCGCCTTTCAAGACGGCGCCCAATCGGCTTGGACGCCGTGTGAGTCTCCGATCGACGAAGTCGTCCATTTGAACTGGCCGCAAGACGCGTTGCCCGGCCTGGCCCGGCTGGCGCGAACCTGGCTCGGCGAATCGCAGATCCCCGCCACGGATCCCACCGCGCGCGCCCGCTGGCTGCAGCGTCAATTCCTCGCCTCCGGCCGCTTCCGTTACGCGTACGAGCAGACGCCGCGCGGCTCAGCCGCTGACCCGATGGAGGACTTTGTGACTCTGCACCCGGAAGGGAACTGCGAGTACTTTGCCAGCGCGCTGACGCTGATGCTCCGCAGTCAGGGCATCCCGTCCCGGCTGGTCGTGGGCTTCCGCGCTGACAGCTTCAGCCAGTCCAGCCAGACCTATCGCGTCCGGCAGGCGAACGCCCATGCGTGGGTCGAGGCGTTCATTCCGGCCGATCGGCTGCCGACCGGCGCTGTCCGCGAGGATGGGATCTCGGATTGGTCGCACGGCGCCTGGCTGCGTCTGGACCCGACGCCGGCCTCGTTCGGGACATCCGGCGGCGTGGCGTCCCAGGTCCAGGACTGGCTCAGTCTGCTGCACTCGTTCTGGCGCGATCATGTGTTGTCGATGAGCGGCGCGCGGCAGCGCGAGGTGCTGTACCAGCCGCTGGTCCGCCGGGTCCGCCAGGCGGCTGGCGACCTGTCCACTCCCCTGCGTTGGGAGGATGCCGACGTGCAGCCGGCCATGCGCGTCATGTTGGGCGTGTTCGCTCTGGCCGTCGTGGCCGTGCTCGTGAGCGGCGGCGCGTGGATGCTGTGGGTGGCCAAGCGCAGGCCGGGGCGGGGCGGCGAGCACCAACAGCGCACCGCGGCCAAGCCCGCCGGCGGCGACGGGAAACCGCCGATCGCGTTCTACCTCACGTTCGAGAGCCTGTTGGCCCGCTGCGGTCAGCGGCGTCCGCCGTCGCAGACGCCGCGCGAATTTGCCGAGCAGGCCGCCCAGCGACTGGCGTCCGCCAGCGGAGAACTCCGGATTATCCAGTGGACCGGCGAGATCGTCCGCGCGTTCTACCAGGTCCGCTTCGGTGGCGGCTCATTGCCCGCCGCCCAAGCCGAGTCCGTGGAAACCAACCTGCGCCAGTTGCAGCAGGCCGTTCGAGGCGGCATGATAGGCGACAGCGCCGGCGGTTAGGCGCTGTTCCGAGTGTTGCGCAGAATCTCACTCTCCGCGAAAGGCCCGCTGACCATGCCACTCGCCCGTTCCGTAGCTCGGCTTTCCGTCTCCCGCAGTTGGACGCTGCTTGTGATCCTCTTCGTCCTGGCAACGTCCGCCAGCCGGGTCCGCGCCGGCGAGCGCCGCGTGCTGTGCCTGGACGGCGTGTGGCAGATCGCCGAGGGCTCGCTAGCCCAACCACCGACGGCATATCCGCACACGGTGCCGGTACCCGGGCTGGCCGACATGGCTTCGCCGGCCTTCGAGTCGCCCGGTTCGACGGTCTCGCTGAACGATCGCGGCAGCCCCTGGCTGCGGCCCGCGGACCCGCGCCGCGAAGCCTTCTGGTATCGCCGCACATTCCAGCTCGACCAGCCCGTGCCGGCGGCGGCGCTGCTCAAGGTGCACAAGGCCCGCTACGGCATGCGGGTCTACGTGAACGGACAGCTGGCCGGCGAACACGGCCCGTGCTTTACGCCCGGCTGGTTCGACGTGCGCGCCCTGCTCAAGCCCGCCGGAGAAGAGAACGAACTGCTGATCCGCGTCGGCGCGTCGCTGGCGCAAGTGCCGCCCAACCTGACGGATGGCTGGGATAACGAAAAGAGCCGCTACATCCCGGGGATCTACGACTCGGTCGAGCTGATCCTGTGCGGTACACCCCGCGTGGTCAACGTGCAGACTGTCCCGGATGTTCAGCGTCAGGCGGTCACGGCGGTGATCGAATTGGCCCGAGCCGAGGCGGCGTCAAGTCCCCTGCGAGTCAAAGCCCTGGTCCGCGAGGCGAAATCCGGCCGGATTGTGGGCCAAGCAGACCGTGACAACGCGCTTGCCGCAGACGCCATCCACGGGACCGTCGAGCTGACGATCCCCATCCGCGAGGCCCACTGCTGGACGCCGGAAGATCCGTTCCTGTACGACTTGGAGGTGGACACCGGCGGCGACGTCGCGCGCACGCGTTTCGGCCTGCGCACGTTCGCGACCGATCCGGCCAGCGGCCGCGCGTTGCTGAACGGCCGCCCGTACTACTTGCGCGGCTCGAACGTCTGCATCTACCGCTTCTTCGAGGACGCCGAGCGACAGGAGTTGCCCTGGGATCGGAACTGGGTCCGCAGCCTGCACCGCCGCTTCAAGGAGATGCACTGGAACAGTCTGCGGTACTGCATCGGTTTTCCGCCGGAGATGTGGTATGAGATCGCGGATGAGGAAGGCATCCTGATCCAGGACGAATTCCCGATCTGGTACAGCCGCGCGAAAGACGGCTGGCCGGCCGAGATCACGCCGGCGGACCTGGCGGTCGAATACACCGAGTGGATGCGGGAACGTTGGAACCATCCCTGCGTGGTCATCTGGGACGCCCAGAACGAGACCTCCAACGATCGCGTCATCGCCCAGGCGATCGGCCTGGTGCGCGAGCAGGATCTGTCGCGGCGGCCTTGGGATAATGGCTGGGGCACTCCCCAGCGGCCCGGCGACATCTCGGAAGGCCATCCCTACCGAGCCAACCGCCCGGGCTTTCGCCTGTCCGATTTCACCCGCGAGGACGGCATCCCGGACAACGGCCCGCGGCAGGGCGCTGGGCCGCCGTACCTGATCAACGAGTACGGCTGGCTGTGGATCAATCGCGACGGTTCTCTGCCGACGCTGACCGTCGACGTGTACAAACGCCTGTTGGGCGAGAACGCGACGATCGACCAGCGGCGGCAGTATTACGCCCGCACGCTGGCCGCGATGACCGAGTTCTGGCGGGTTCGGCGCCGGTGCGCCGGCGTCCTGCATTTCTGCGGCTTGGGCTACTCGCGTCCCGACGGCCAGACCAGTGACAATTTCGTCGACGTGCGGAGCCTCGAGTACGAACCGCACTTCTTTCAATACGTCCGTGATGCGTTTGCCCCCGTTGGCGTGGTGCTTGACTTCTGGCAACAGCGTGTCGCGAAGGGCTCCGCCGTCCCGGTGTCCGTCCGCGTCGTCAACGACTTGGATGCCGCCTGGCAGGGTTCCGTCACGCTGCGCATGCTCCGCGACGGCCAGGTGGTTTGGGAACAGAACCAGTCCGGCAGCGCCGCGGCGCTGGATGTGGCTGCCATCCCGTTCGAGGTGCCATTTCCGGACCAGGACGCCGCCCTGCAACTGGTCGCGGAACTCAGCGGGCCGAATCAACCGCCGGTGCGCAGTTGGCGCGACATCCGCTGTGCAGAAATCCCCGTCAACCTGGGCCTGGATCGGCCGGTGAAAGCGTCTTCGCAGATCCGCAACGCCCAAGGCTACTTTCCTGCCCCGCTGGCGGTCGACGGGCGCAGCGACACCCGTTGGTCCTCCGACTTTGCGGACAACCAGTGGCTCGAAGTCGACCTTGGCGAACCGCGCTCCGTGGCTTGCGTGACGCTGGCGTGGGAGCGGGCGCACGGCCAGGCATACGCCATCGAAGTCTCGGCCGACGGGGCGCAGTGGAACGAAGTCTGGCGGACCGAGGCGGGCCAAGGCGGCGAAGAGCAAATCCGCTTCGCACCCGTTACCGCCCGGTACGTACGATTCCGCGGCGACCGCCGCGCCACCCCGCACGGGTTTTCCCTGTGGGAACTGCAGGTCTACGGGCCGGTCGCGCCGCGGTAGGCGCGCTGGGACTGCCGACCGCCAGGGCGGCAGCTCGATCGAAATGTTGGACACCATCCCTATCTGAATCACAGGAGAACACCCTTGAATTCCGCCCGCGAGTCCCTGCGTTCGCAGTCCCTCACCCGGCCTCGGTTCCTGAGGTCGCTTCCGGCATTCCTGCTGGGCTTCGCCGCTGTGGCCACCGCGCAAGCCGGCGACGGCCCCGTGCTGTGCGTGCCGGGAGCGAAGCTGCCTGTGACGGTGGCGGTCGACTGGCCCGAGTCCGAGATTGATCCAGCCGCCGGTTGGGAGTTGGCGGAAGTGAACTCGGACGTGCGTGTCCCCGTCCAGGTCGCTCCGCGCGTGGCCCCGGACGGCACGGTCGCGGCTGGCGGTGGGCAAGTGCTGGCCGTGATTCCGGCGGTACCGGAACCGCCGGCCGAGCGGCAGTTCCGGCTGGTCGGTACCGCGGCCGGCACCGCGGCCAGTCCGTTCCAGCTGGCCACGGTGAACGACAGAACGCTGCAGCTCACGGAGCAGGAGAAGCCCGTGCTTGCGTACAACTACGGGACGATCACCGGCGAGAACGTGCCGGCAAGCGACCAGCGGCGACACCGCGGCTGTTATCTGCATCCGCTCTGGGGCCTGGACGGGGAAATCCTGACGGACGATTTTCCCAAGGATCATTACCATCATCACGGCGCCTTCTGGGCCTGGCCGCACGTGACCGTCGATGGCAAGGAGTACGATCTGTGGACCAACGCCGGCATCGAGCAGCGGTTTGTCCGCTGGCTGGACCAGCAGGCCGGCCCGGTGGCGGCCGTGATCGGCATCGAAAACGGCTGGTTCGTCGGCGACCGCCAGGTGGCGACCGAGCGCGTCTGGCTGCGGGCCTTTCGCGCGGGCGAGGGCGAGCGGTCGCTGGATCTGGAAATCTACCTGATTCCGGTCGTGCCGCTGTCGCTGCAGGGTGCGGGTGGCAAGAGCTATGGCGGGCTGACCGTGCGGTTCGCCGTGCAGCGCGAGGCCGAGGCCACAATCACGGTCCCCGCTGGCCAGACGACCGCAGACTTGTTGGAGACACCGCTGGAATGGGCCGACCTGACGACGCAGATCCCCGGGGCTCCGCACCGTAGCGGCGGTGCGGTGTTCGTCCATCCGCAGCATCCGAACTTTCCGCCGACCTGGCTGACGCGACATTACGGCCCGCTGTGCATTGGCTGGCCGGGCGTCAACGCCCGCCAGTACGAACCCGGTCAGCCGCACCGGCTGCCGTACCGGCTGTGGCTGCATCGCGGCCCGGCCGACGTCGACCAGCTGAAAGCCCGCTATGCGGCCTTCACCGCCGGCGCCCAGGCCCGTTGGGAAGCGCGGTGAGGACCGCGCCCGCTCGCTTCGCGGTCGCGGCCTTGGCGGGCGGCTGCGATCCAAGCCGTGAATCACCCGTTTAGCCGGCCGGCTGTGCCGGCACGTGTTCGGAGACGCCGACACCGTAGTACGTGCCGCCGCGCACGACCGACGACAGTGCGCGCTCCAGCTCGACTGGCCCGGCGTTCTTGAGCAGATAGCCGGCGGCGCCCGCCTGCAACGCTTGCAGGACGGTCTCCTGGCCGGCCAGGGCGGACAGAATGATGACCTTGGTCTGCGGCGCGACGGCGGCGACGCGCGCGGTCGCGTTCAAGCCGTCCAGGTGCGGCATGGCGATATCCATCAAGGCGATTTCGGGCTGGTGCTGCCGCAGGCATTCCAGCGCCTCGCGGCCGTCGGCCGCTTCGGCCACGACCTCAAAGTCGGGCAGCCGATCGACCAGCAGCCGCAGCGCAGCACGCACCAACGCGTCGTCGTCGGCCAGCAGGACGCGCGAGCGTTTCGCCGACTTGACTCGCGGTGTCGCCGCGCTGGGGGGCGGTGCGGAGGCGGACGTCCTCAGGCTGGCGGGCACGGCCGCGTGCACGGCAGCCAGCAGCGACGCCAACTCGGTCCATGGGGCCTGCTCCACAGCGCCTCGATCCAACGCTCGGGCGGCGGCCTCGAGCGGCGGAAACCCAAATTGAGCGGCGGCGCCGGCCAGCTGATGCGCCGCCTGACTCAACTGCTTGCGGTTTTGGTCTCTCAGCGCCCGGGCGAGCAGCTCCAGACGCGGCGGCAGCCGCTTGGCAAACAGGGCGAGCAGGTCGTCCCACTCGGCCTGCTGCGGGGCCTCGGGGGCAGCCCCTGCCTGGGCAGCGCCGGTCGGCGGCGCGGCCTGCGCTGGGAGGCCGGGACGAGCCGGGGCCGCGGCGGAAACCGACGACGACGAGAATCGAGAGTCCAGCGCCCCCGCCGCCTGCTCCACGGGCGCAGACACGCCCGCCATCGCGGTTTCCCCGGCGCGGCCGGATCGAGCGGGAAGATACCGCTGCACGACCGCCAGCAGCCGCTCCCGCGTGACCGGCTTCGGCAGGAACTGGTCGAATCCGGCGACCCGGCAGCGGTCGCGGTCGTCCGTGGTGGAATGAGCGCTCAGGGCCAGGAGCGGGCCGGACCAGGCGGAGGCTCGCAGCAAACGCGCGGCTTCGTAGCCGTCCAGGTGAGGCATCTGCAGGTCTAGCAGAACCAGATCGTAGGACGCACCGGAAGCGGCCGCGGCCAGCACGCGCCGCACGGCGGCCAAGCCGTCATCGACCACATCGACCTGCAAGCCGGCGTGTTGCAGGTGGGCACGCAACAGTTGCTGGGTGTCGATTGCATCCTCGGCCACCAGCAGACGGCCCTCGAGGCGATCTGCGGGCGGGGACGGGATGTCGGCCGCTTGAGCTTGTGCCCCCGGTGCCGCCCACAACATCGGCCGGTCTTCCAGCGGGCCCGGATCCAAGGCGAACGAGAACGAAGCTCCTTGTGCGGAACGATGATCCAATTCCAGCCGGGAACCGAGTAGTTCCGCCAGTCGGGCCGCGATCGGCAGCCCCAAGCCGACTCCGACCGCCCCGGGCGCCAGCGCCGCTTCGGCCTGAGCAAAGGGTTCAAATAAGCGACCCTCAAACTCCGGAGCGACCCCCGGGCCGGTATCGCCGACCGTGAATCGCAGCCGGTTCCCCGCAGGCTCCTCGGCCTCCAATTTGACCGTGATCCACACGCCGCCACGCTCGGTAAACTTGATGGCGTTGCTTACCAGGTTGACCAGGATCTGCCACAGACGCAGAGGGTCCGTCCGGATCGTCTCCGGCAGGGGATAGCGGCAGTTCAGTTCCAGACGCAAGTGCTTTTTCTCCGCGTTCAGCTCCGTCGCTGCGACGACGTCCCGCAGGATCTCGTGCAGCGAACAGTCGCGCGGAGCAACCTCCATCTTGCCGGCTTCGATCTTGGAGAAGTCCAGGACGTTGTCCACCAGCGTCAGCAACATCCGGGCATTCCGCTGGGCGGCCTGCAAGTACTCGCGCTGCTGGTCGGTGGACGCATGGCGGTCGGCCAACAGCTCCGTAAAGCCGATGATGGCCGTCAACGGCGTCCGCATTTCGTGACTCATGCTGGCCAGGAACTGGCGCTTGGCCGCATTAGCCTCTTCGGCCAGACGTTTGGCTTCGCGGAGCAACTGCACGGCCTGCACGCCGGCCGTGCAATCCTCCACCAGGGACATGACCGATTCCATCCGGCCCTGTTCGTCCGCCAGGACCGAGTTGTACCACCGGCAGTGAAGCACCCGGCCGTCCCTGGTCACGTTGCGGTTCATCCCGACGACTTGCCGCGTCACGCCGTCGCTCAGCCGCCGCATGACGTCGTCCACCAGGGACAGGTCCTCGTGATAGATTATGTGCAAGTCGGAAATGTGCTTGCCGAGCATCTCCCCGGCGGGCCAACCGAACATCCGCTCGGCCTGACCGGACCAGCGGGTGACGTGGAATTCCGCGTCCCACTCGACGACCGCCAGCGTGGTGTTCTCGACGTGGAACCGCAGACGCTCTTCACTCTTCCGTAGGGCCTCCTCCGCCTGCTTGATTTCGGTGATGTCGACGTGGATGCCGGATACCCGCAGGGCTCGGCCCGCCCCATCGCGGTCGGCCCGCCCCTGACTGCGGATCCAGCGCCAACTGCCGTCCCGGTGACGCAGGCGAAATTCCATTCGATACAGCGGCGTCTCGCCCCGCAAATGAGCTTCAAACGGCGCCTGGGTCGACACGCTGTCGTCGGGGTGTAGCAAGCCGAAGAACGCGTCGACCGTGTCCGGAATCTCCGCTGGCTCGTAGCCCAGCATCCGCTTGTACTGATCCGAGTAGAAGCACACGCCGGTCTGCAGATCGAGATCCCAGATCCCCAGATTCCCCGCTTGCAGCGCCAGTTGGAGTCGATGCTGGAAGACCTGTTCGAGGTCTCCAGTCTCCGGGGCGAGTTTCCAGTCGCGTTCGTCCATCACATCGTCCTGTCTCATGCCCGGCCTGCGAAGGAGGCATAAGACAGGATACCTCGCATCCGGGGCGAGTTGCAAGCGACCGCGTCCGACAACCGCGTTAGAAACCCAGCTCCAGCAGTGCCGCGTCGAACGTGCCCGGAGCCGTCCGCACGCTGGGCCGCACTGCAACCGGGACCTCGTCCTCGTCGCTCACGAACGACAGCAGGGCCCGCTCATGGTTCGCCTGCGTCAGCGCCGGCCGTTGCGCCTCCGGAACGGACGCTGCCGCCCGGCCGCTCTGCACCGGAGCCACGGCGGCTCGAGCCGGGGACGCCGGCGGCGCTGCCGCCCCCACCCGCTCGATTCGCACCGCGTCCGCGATTACATACTCGTTGGCTCCCACGTCCGTCAGCGAGACCACCAGCGTCCCGTCCGTCACTGCCAGGCCGGTCCGGAGATCCGCGAAGTACTTGCCCGATTCCAGCACCCAGGTGTACGCCGCATTGTTCGGCGCCAACTCCTGGTTGACCAGCACCGTCCCGCCGCCGTCACTGATCGTGTACGGCGCGTTGGTGGCCCGGTTCGAGTGCAGCACCCAGGTCGTCGAGATTCGGTACGTGCCCGCCGGCAGTCCGGTGAAGGTCCAGGTCGCCGTCCTGCCCGTGTTCTTTGCACTGTAACGCAGGTCGCCTTGATAGCCGTCGCTCCAGGCGATCCAGGCCGTGTTTTCGCTGTAGCCGCTGTCGCCGTTGTCGATGATCTTGACGCTGCTGACGCTGCTGACCGCCCCTTGCAGGGTTAGGTTGAAGGGGTTTTCGTTCGCGTCGTTGTTGGCAAACGCCAGCCCGCCGCTCTTGCTGCCCGTCGTCGCCGTATTCATCGCGAGTGTGAACGTCGTTTCGTCCGCACCGCCGGCCGCACCGTCGTTGGCCGCCAGGGTTGTGCTGCCGAAGCCCGAGACCAGCGTGAAGCCCGTCGGCACCGTGGGCGACGACAGCGTCAGCGCCGCCGAGCCGACATTCTTGACCCGTAAGGTTACCTGCGCCGTCGAACCGGCAAAGACGCTGCCGAAGTCGACCACGCCGGTGCCATCGGTCAGGTCCGCCCCGGTGGTTTCCAAGACAACTTGGATTTCCGGTGCCGGGGTCATCTTCTCGATCCGGACGGCGTCCGCGACCACCGCCCCGACGGGGACGGCGTCGCTGACCGTGACCGTCAGCATTCCGCCGCTGACCGCCACCACGCCCAGATCCTGCCAGTTCCGGCCTTGATCCACAACGTCCGCCCGCGGCGCCACCTGTTGATTGACGGCCGCCGTCACTTGCGGCGTCCCCGTGGCAGTGCCACTGTACAGCTTGAAGGAGGCGTTGTTGGTCCGGCTGCCTTGGACATACCACAGCGTCGACACCCGGTACAGCCCGTCCGTCAAGCCGTAGTTGGCAAACGCGAATTGCCACTGGGCCACCTTGCTGCCGGTCCCGGGCATCGCGTACCGGACGTCGCTCAGGTATCCCGCGCCGCTGGCGTACGTCGTGAACCCGCCGGCCGTAAACCCGGCATCCCCGTCGTCCAGAATCGCCTTGGTCGCAGCCGGCAGCGTTGCTTGGCCTTGCACGGTGAAGTTGAACGGGTTCTCGTCCGAGTCGTTGTTGCTGAAACTCAGGGTCCCGCTGTACGTGCCGGCCGCCGGCGCATTGAAGCGGACCGTGAACGAGGCCGCGCCCGAGGCCGGAAGCACCGTGGTGGATGTGCCGTTGAACAGCGTCGCCGGACTCGCGCTGACCAGGGTGAACCCGGAGGGCAGGCTGAGCACCGCTCCGACCGACAGGTCGCCGCTGCCCAGATTCTGAATCACAAAGCTCTGCGACACCGGCACCCCTACTTCGGTGCTGCCGAAATTGACGGTCGCCGTCCCGTCGCTCAGGTTGACGCCGCCCGCCAGGACGGCGACTTCGGGCACGGAAGTCGAACCGCCAACCGTGAACGTGTCGGACCACACCGCCGAGGTCACGCCGGTCTGTTCGACGAGCGTGCGGAAATCGAGCGTGTGGACGCCGCCGGCCGTCACCGGGACGAGCTGCGCGACATTGGCCGTATACCCGCCGTAGGCGTTGCCGTCGATCCACGCTCCGCCGTCCAGCCGGTACTGAATCCGGTCCACGGTGTTGATGGTGAGGTCGTGGTTCAGGCCGTACGGATTCAGGTTCGTCAGTACGCCGACCGAACTCGTCCCGGCAAACTCGTACTGCCCGGCGGCAGCGTTGTAGGCGCCGGTCCCGGTCAGGGTGAGCGGCACATCCAGTACGTCGAAGATCCCGTCCGCGTCCGTATCCTGCCAGCCCAGCATCGCCAAGGACGAGGGCGAGGACGTGGAGGCGGGGTACGCCGTGTTCTGCAGGGTCGCTTCCGCCATGATGCTCGGCACACGACTGGCCGGAGCCGGGTGTCCGGTGTAAGCGTTCAAGTTCTGGGTGCTGTAGTAGCCGGCGTGAGCCGTGTAGGTGCTGGCGCCCGGATACTCGTCCAAGGCGTAGAAGATGTGCCCCGTCTCGTGCGCCAAGACCTGTCCCATGCGGCTGATGCCCCAACCGCTGTTGTCGTAGGTCATGACGGTGAACGGGCCGCCCAGGTACGCGTACGCGAAATAGCCGTCGCTGAAACTCCCGTCGCTGTCCGCCGACGAATCCGCCACGAAGATGGTATAGGCCCAATGGCAATCGTTGGCCTCCCGCCGGTCGTCGTTCCAGGCCACCAAGTCATCGCCATAGCCGGACGCTGTGTTGTAGCCGACGTGATTCAGGAAACTGTCGATCCACAGCCCCTCGTTGCTCTGCGGCCGTGTGATCGGTTCGTAACCGGTCGTCACCGGGTTGTCGGCGTAGGTGAAGTCGAGATGGAACTCGAGCGCGTGGGGGCTGGAGGGGAAGCGGCTCGCCAACGTGGTTTCCCACCAGGACAGCCCCTCGGTGATCTCGCTCTTGACCGTCGCAATCCGACTGGGCGACCAGTTCTCCGTTTGGGCGTCGATGCTCCCGTCGGACTCCAGCAGCACGACGGTCACCCAGACGTCTCCCAGCATGAACTCGGACGCGTCGGTCGCGGCCGCTCCGTAGGGCGTTAAGCCCGTGCCCGGCCCGCCGTCCGCCCCGGCCAGCAGCGGCAACTCGACGGTCGCGGCGCTGTCCATCACCAAGGCGTCGCCCAGGATCAGCGAGGTCCAGGACGAATCCAAATCCTGCATCGCCACTTCCGCGACCGCCGAGGACGTTGGCTCGACGTCCAGCGATCCGGGGAAACCCACTGCGGCATCACCCTCGCTCGCCCCCCAGCTGGCACTCAGCAGCGTCCTCGATTCCAGACCTTCAAGCAGCAGTCGGCGACGCCGCTGAATTCGGAGCCGGGCGGCGTGGCTCCCAACCCGCCCCCGCCCTGCAACCAAGTCCGCGATCGTACGTGAAACGTGCCCGGTGATGAACTGCCGCGTCATGAGAATACTCCTGTGAAAAGAGAGATGTTCCTAGCTCCAGACGCGGCCCTGCGGTTCCGTGACCACCGTCAGCATGAACGTCAAACCGTTGTTGCAGTTCCTTCATGGTGACGCCCCTGATGCGTTCCTGATCGCGTCTTGACCTGCACGCAATCTAGGCTCTTGATAGCAGCTGCCACCATCCGCAATTGGCCTGAACTGCCGGTCGGGAAATACCCGTAGAGGCGGCAGGGGTAAGTCGTCTCGCCCTCGGTCACATCGGACCGGTCGGCACTCGTGGGACGTTCGCAGCCAGGGTGATTTCCGCCGCGGCGCACGTGTGGAGCGAACTTGGCCGTCGCTCGTCACCGCCAGTTCCGAATAAGGCTTGGAAATGCACTGGGAAAACACCCCAGTCCGGACTGCGGTTCGGCCATCGCACGCTGTTTTCTGCGGTTGTCAAGGGTCGGCGAGTTTTTCCCTGAGGCTTGCACGGCAGTTCGAAAAAAGACTTGACAAGCGGGGCGCCGGGACGGTGCGGCTCCTCAGCGTGTCCGTCCGCCGTGCCACGGTCGGGCAGCACAGGGCTGCCGGGCGAAACGTGTCATTGTGACCGCGGGAATGCGAGATGGCCGAACCTGCCAGAGGAGCAGCGTCCAGTCGTCGCAGATGGGGGCCGAATCCTCGGCGCCGCTTCGGCGCTGGCATTCGTCCGAGATGCACGGACTCGTCATCTCCGCGCACCGGTCGCTGGTGAGCTTTTGCCCCTGGGAGTTCGCTGCACTCGACCCAGGCACACCAGCGAGACAAGCCACCATTCGAAAAAAAACGGGCCCCCGCCGCCGTTGCGATGAGGGCCTGGTGACTCTGGGGGAGAACCGGAATTGTCCGTACCTGCAAGCGTTGGCTGACCCGGTCAAGCTGTGTCCATTTCGGGCAAGGCTGGGATCGCAGACGCAACACAAGGTCACGCTGGATGACAAACAGCCGGCATCGCAGGACAGGCCAGCATCACACTCCGGTTAAGTACGACTCGTCACGAACCGCTTCTGCCGATTCGAAGGCTCTCCTTGGTAAGGCTACGGTTGAGACCTCGGAAACATGACCGCGAAGCTCGCGTCAACAGTGCCGTCACTCAGAATTCGAACAACCGAAACCAGCACCAGAGCAAGCTTCGAGCACACATCCTCGAGAGACCGCAGCAGAGGGTCTCTCACACGACAAAGCCCGGTGGTAGTTGCATGTCTGCCTCCCTAAAAAAGAACCTGGAAGGAGAAGGCACTACGGTCAAACGAACGTTCTGCTGTCATCATAGCCGCGCTGCGGGATGAGTCAAGGTTTCTTTTGCCATTTTTCATCGCGGCCGAGAGACTTACGCGCCGTCATCGTCGGGCCCATACCGGCCGCGGTATTCGGCGGCAGGGTATTTTTGTTCATTCTTTTGCATCTTGCCCCGCAGCGTGTCGCTGACGTCCAGTTCCAGTTCGTTGGCGATCGCCAAGGCGTAGCAGATCACGTCGGCCAACTCCTCGCCGACCGCCGCCAGTTTCTCCGGCCGCTCCCGGATCGCTCGCGACGCCTCCGGGGTGATCCACTGAAAATGCTCCATCAACTCCGCCGCCTCGATGGCCAAGGCCATGCTCAAGTTCTTCGGCGAATGAAACTGTTGCCAATCCCGCGCCGCAACGAAGTCGCGCACCGTCGCTCGCAGTTCCGCCAGAGTTGTGCTCGTGTCAGGCATCGCAGGCTCGGCTCTCTTTCGCGTGTTCCCAGCGCCGTCAAGTCGGCATCGCGGGTTACTGCTTGGCAGCCGCCTCGGGCAACGGCGGGGCTTGCTCTCCAGCATTGTTCGGGCAGGTCGCGGCAGACGGACAGCTGGCGCAATCCTTGCCGGCAGGACACGCCTGGCCCGCGGGACAAGTCTTGGCATTGGGACAGGCCGCCGCCTTGGGACAGGCCGCAGCCTTAGGGCAGGCCGCCGCGTTGGGGCACGACTTGGCATTGGGGCAGTTGGCCGCGTTGGGACAAGCCCGCGCCGCGGAACCGGCTGCGGCTTGCGGACAGTTCCGGCCCGCGGGGCATTGGCCTGCAGCGGCCAGCGGACAGGCCGCACAGGCGGCGGGCGCCGCACCAGCGTCAGCCGGCGCCGCGCCTCCGGGAACGGCATGATTCTGCATCGCCTCGCTGAATCCGTTCTTGACGAACAGGGAGACGACGACGCCGTGCGCCTGGATCAGCTTGACCACATAGGGATCGTCCGACGTCTCGACGACGCGGAGACCTTTGTCTGTCTTCTCGAACTTCAGCTGGATCTTGTCGGCATTCCGGAAGACCTCGGCAAACAGCGGATCCCGCATGTGGATCGGCCGGCCCTCCTCAACCCGTTTAGCCATCGCCGCCACGTGTTCTTGGATCCTCGCGGCAACTTCCGGGTTGTCCGATTCGGTCAGTGTCTCGACACCGTTCTCTGTGTTCTTGACGTCCCGCCGAATCTCCTGGTGATTCTGCAACAGAAAATGGAAGACGTCGCGATCCGCGGCGAATTGCGCATCGGGGCCACCTCCCTGACGTGCAACGCCCATCCCGCGCCCCGGCCCACCCGCCTGGTTGTTCCAGGCCGGGCCTCGGCCGCGACCGCCAGCCCGTCCCGCCCAAGGCGGACCGCCTTGAGCCATCGCCTGGCCGGCGACGACTGCCAACACGCTCATTCCCAAAACGACTTGCAATAGACGCGATTTCACGTTCATCTTCTGTTCTCCTATGTTGGAAACGTTCCACCCCCAGCAGACGCGCCGGATGCGTGGCTCAGAGGAACGCTTGCTGCAATGCGCATGCCGTCCGGGGCGACACGTTCGGTTTTCTTCAGCAGCGGCCTATCTTCGCCTGTGAACGTGGGATCTGCAACCGGGGCCGGAATTCCGGGTGCCGAAATTCCAGGGGCTCGAATCCCCACGGTTCGTCAAGGCTGTGAATTGGGGGTGGGTGCTGGGGGATCAGCAGATCAGGCGGCAGGAGAAGCCGCCGTAAACTGCCCGACGTGCAGAATCCGACAGCGCCGCCGTTCCGACGCTGCGCAAGTCTTGCGCACCCGCTGAACGAGCAGGCTGCCCACTGCCGCCAGGCAGCCGCGGCGGGTACGATAAATTGCCCTGACGAGAGAGTGCTTTGACTGTCTCCGCCGCACGAACACGCGGCGATTGTTCCTGGCCCCGCGAGGAGAGACGAATTCCCATGTCGGATCCGCGTCGCGCACAACTGGGGGCTGCATTCCACCGGCAGTTCGGCTGGGCCCCGACGCTCTGGGCTCGCGCGCCGGGCCGCGTGGACCTGATGGGCAGCCATACCGACTACAACCAGGGCTTCGTCCTGACGCTGCCGATCGACCGCGACACCTGGATCGCGGCCCGGCCGAGCGGGGATCGCCGTGTGCGTCTGTATTCGCTGAACTTGGACGAAGCGGCGGAGTTCGGACTGGATGAACCGGCTGCCAGCACCCGCGGCTTTGGGCGCTACGTCCAGGGTGTCGCGGTGATCCTGGGTGACGAAGGCTACCCTCTGCACGGCTTCGACGCGGTCGTCCACAGCACCATGCCGCTGCGCAGCGGGCTCAGCTCATCGGCGGCGCTGGAAGCGGCCACCGCCTTGGTGCTGGCGCAGCTGGGCGGGTATGCGGTCGAGCCGGTTCGCTTGGCGAAGCTGTGCCAGCGTGCCGAAAACGAAATCGTCGGCGTGAAGTGCGGTATCCTCGATCAATACTCTTCGATCCTGGGCCGAGCGGGCAGCGCCGTGGTCCTGGATTGCCGGCAACTGACGCACCGCATCGCCCCGTTGCCCGCCGACCTGCACGTGGTGATCTGCAACACGTGTGCGCCCCGGGAACTGACCGGCTCGGAGTACGGCGAACGCCGCGCGCAATGCGAGGATGCGGCGCGCCGACTGGGAGTCGCTTACCTGCGCGAGGTGCGCATTGAGCAGTTCACACGGCGCGAGCGCGAATTGCCACCCGTGGTGGCTCGCCGCAGCCGATTCATCATCGAGGAGAGCGAACGGGTGGAACGGCTCGCCCAGGCCCTGACGCAAAACGACCGGGCCGCGATCGGGCGGCTGACGGCGGCCTCGTACGCCGGCGCCCGCGACCTGTTCGAGATCGGCGCGCCGGCGATGGACGCCATGCAGCGGGCGATGACCAGCGCGCCGGGCGTGATCGGCGCCCGGCAGGCCGGAGCCGGATTCGGCGGTTGCCTGGTGGCGTTTGTCCACGCTCCGGACCTGGAGGCGTTCGTCGCGCAGGTCCACCAACAGTACGCCGCGGAGAGCGGCTTGACGCCGGAAGTCTATCCCGTGTGCGCCGCCAACGGCGCGGAGGTGTTGCCCGCATGAACCAACGCGAAGTGGTCAAGCTGGTGTTGGACGGCAAACGGCCGCCGTACGTCCCGTGGCACTGCGGATTCACGCTGCAGCCACGCAGCCGCTTGGCGGCCCATCTGGGAACCGCGGACCTGGACGCCGCGCTCGACAATCACTTCGTCAAGCTCGGCCATTCGACGGGTTTTGTCACGCCCCTGGGCGACGATCGCTTCCTGGACCCCTTCGGCGTGATCTGGAACCGGAGCCTCGAACAGGATATCGGAAACGTCGAGAACTGCGTTCTGCCCGAGCCCACGTTGGAAGGGTACGAGTTTCCGGATCCGTGCGCGGATTTGTATTTCCAGGACATTCCCGAAAAGCTGGCCAAGTACGGAGACTGTTTCCGGATGTATTGCATCGGCTTCAGCCTGTTCGAGCGGGCCTGGACCCTGCGCGGCATGGAGAACCTGATGCTCGATATGATCGAGAATCCGAGTTTCGTGCATCGCCTGTTCGACCGGATCTGCGAGTACAACCTCGAGCGTGCCCGCCAGGCGCTGACCTATGACATCGACGCCGTTTACTACGGCGACGACTGGGGCCAGCAGCGCGGGCTGATCATGGGCCGGCGGTTATGGGACGAGTTCATTCGGCCGCGCGTGCAACGGATGTACGCCTTGACCCGGCAGGCGGGCAAGTACCAGGTGATCCACTCGTGCGGCGATGTCCGCGAGTTGATCGACGAGTTGATTTCGCTGGGCGTCAACTGCCTGAATCCGTTTCAACCCGAAGTGCTGGACGTGACGGGCCTGATCCCCCACTACCGCGGCCGGGTCGCCTTTCACGGCGGACTGTCGACGCAACAGCTGCTGCCGCACGCCAGCGCAGCCGCCGTGCGGGCCGAATGCCGGCGGCTGCTCGCCTTGGGCCGCGAAGGCGGCTACATCTTTGCGCCTGCCCATGCCGTGGCGGGCGATGTGCCCCTGGAGAACATGCTGGCCTTTGTCGAGGAAATGCAGCACCAGCCGGGCTACCAGCGCTAGTGCGTTGTCCAGGCTGAATGTTGGGGTGCCTGGGGTCGAGTGCAGCGAGCCCCCAGTGGCAAGCACTGGGTCTCGCCGCATCTCGACCGCTGTTGCTGCTGCGGTCATTCTCTGCCGGCCGCAAAGTGAATCACCTTGGGGTTGACCAGTCGTTCAAAGTCCTTGTAAGCCAGCTTCAGCAGTTCCGTGTGCGAGCCGGCATTGAAGGCGATCTCCTGGTCTTCCGCCAGCTTGGCCGACACGTACACGTCCATGCCGTACAGGTTGCCGAACGGCGGCATTCCTCCGGTCTCGCAGCCGGGGAACATGTCGCGGAACTCGCGTTCGCCAGCCAACTCGACGGACGCCGCGCCAACAGCGTCCTTCAAGTGCATCAAGTCGACTTTGCACGAGGCGGGCAGCACAGCCATCGCCATCTTGCCGTCCACTTTGACCATCACCGTCTTGGCCAGTTCTTTGCCCGGAACATGCGCCGAAGCGGCAATTTCCTGGGCGGTGTACGCCGCCGAATGGCTGATCGAGACGTACTTGACTTTGTTGCTGTCGAGGAACTCTTTGAGCTTCTTGACGGGCATAACGATCCTCCTTCATCACAGAAGAGTGCAGCGGGAGAAACGGAACCGTCTGGCGATCTAACCCGCCCGGAGGCGGGACGCGTCGCTTGCTCAGGACCCTATCCGCAAGATATCCCTTTCCGCTCGATCTGGCAACCATGCGCATGGCCGAATATGAATGGCCGAATGCCGTCGCAGCCAAATGCCAGCGGCGTTGCAGGAAAGTCGCCTGCACGTCCTGCCGGCGTTGATTCGTCGGCGACGGATCATTCCGCGCTGCGGCGCTCGATGACGCTCGTGGGCACGCAGGCCAGCGACACGGGCGCGTAGTTGCAGACGCAGCCGGCGGTGAGGTTGGGCATGTTCAGCAAGCCGTTGGCCGGATACAGGTTGTTGTTGATCGAGCACCCGGGCCGAACGCCGAACAGCGGAGCGATTTCGCGGCTGTCCAGGTCGATCCAGGCCGCGTTGCCGCGGTAGCGGGTCGTCAACAAATGCGTGCTGGCCCGCGTGCCCGTACAGCCGCGGCGGACCCAGTTCAGCGGGTCGCCGAGTTGCTGGGCCGAGGGCAGATCGTACATCAGCAAGGTCTCTTCGGTCCCGGTCAGCAGCCGATTTCCGGCGAGCAAGCCAGGCAGCCCCGTCTTCGGCAGGCCGCCCCCCAGGACCACGCGTCGCGTGGGCGGTAGGCTGGCCTGTTGCGCCACAGGTTCACCGTCCGCGCCGCGGTAGAAGGCCGTGGGGGTGACCACCAAGTCCAGCTGCGGGCTGTACCGAAACCGGGCTCCGCCCGCCCGCTGCCACAGTCGCTGGCCAGTCGCCAAATCATACGCGCCCAGGCTGCCGTCGCGGGTTTCGTCTTCGCCGCGCTGCGGGTTTGCCAATTCGGCGCAAAAGACTTTGTTTCCCCCGACGGCCAAGTACAGCGCGGGACGGGCCGCTTCGACTCGCCATACCAGTTGGCCCGTACGCCGATTCAGGCACAACACGTGCGGCCCACTGCTGCCCACCAGGCAATCTTCGCCGACGCGGAGGTTGGCCCACGGCGTGGTGACACCTTCTGGCAGTGCGAAGCGTCCGGTCAATTGGCCTCTGGCCGGATCGAGTGACACGCAGACCGTGCCGTCGCTCACAATGATCGCGTCCGAGGTGACCACCAGTTCCGTGGTCGGAGACAGACTGGGAGCCGGGCCCCATTCTCTGTGCCGCGCGTAACGGACGCTGCGGCGGTCGACAGGGTCGCCCGCCGGCTCGAGCGCGGCGGAGAGTTCGATCTCCCACAACTGCCGGCCGGTGTACACATCCGAGGCTCGCAGCAGTCCCGTCTCGTACTGGATCAAACGGCCTCCGGCCACGCGGACCTGGATTTGGCCAGGGAACTTGTGCCAGCGTTGCGAGGCATCGAACCACAGCAGGGACAGGGGCGCGCGGAGGAACGTGTCTTCCGACGCGCCCGTGCTGGCCGCGTTGGCCTCGGCGTGCGACCAATCGGCCGCGCCCGGCAGCGCCCCAGGGCGGGCCAGTAGGACCAGGTCGCCGACTTGCCGAACGCTGGCCCCCGGAAACGCCGGTGCGTTCACGAGCGTTTCGATGCGGTTGCGATCGGCCAGCGAACCCCAGGCACACGCTACGCCGCCGTACGGCCGCAGGGTGTGGAACACGGCCGTAGCTAACGCCCCCTCGCCCGCCTGCGCCAGGGAATCCGGGGTCTCCGAGACGACCAGACTGGCCAGGTACGGTGGGAACGGGTACGTCACAAGATCTCCGACCAGCGCACTCACCCGCGTGCCGTACAGCCCTGCGGCGTACAGCCGTTCGCGCAACGCGGCAATCCGCCCGGCGTCCTCATCCACCGCGACGACGTGCAAGCTCGACTGGCGCACCAGTTCCTCGACCAGCCGCCCCTGGTCGATCCCCAGCACCAGGGCATAGCCGTCGCGAACGCCCGTGGCGTCGAGGATGCCCCGGGCTCGCTCCGTCCACAGATCGGCCGCTGGCGGCGGGGCCTCGGCGGCGATGTGCCTGATCGGCTCGCCGCGGTCCGCTGCGTTGGGGTCTGCCGCGGCGAAGGCCAGGATCGTCCCTGCGGCCGTCACGACGAACAGCTTGTCGTCGGCAGCCAGCAGACGCTGCGGCGTGCCCTCGATCTCCGCCCGCCAGACCGTCTTCGGTTCCGGACCGCTCGCGTCGATCGCTTCGACGGCCCCTGGTCCGCCGGTGTACAGCCGACTGCCCGCCTTGATCTGCACGGTCAGCGGGGAGGGCAGTTCCCACAACTGGCGCAGGACGCCGCCAAGGTTATCCGGATAGGTGTCGTTGATGCGGTGCGCCGGGATCTTGTCCGGGGTCCGCGGCTGCAGCGGAATCTCCGTCAAATCGCGGGCCACGATGCGGGTATCGCTTTCGTACAGGACCGTGGGCGTCAGCACCGGCTGGCGAAAGGCGTCAAGCTCCCGCTGGCTGGCCCGCTCGATGTCCAACCGCGTCCAACCGCCCGGATACAGCAGGGGCTTGTAGTTCGGGGTCTCGGGTTTTGCGTCGGCGAACGCCTCGTCGTTGGGACGCGTGATGTCGTACAGATCACCCCCGTGACTGAGATACTTGCCGACACCCGCGACAAACCAGCATCCCTTGGGCAAGCCGTTCCGCCCGCCCCAGCCCATCGTGTACTTGTCGAGGCGGCCCGTCTTCCGATCCAGGAACGCCGGCAGTTGTGCGCCGCAGGGCACGATCAGCCGCTCGCCGACGATCGCCAGGTAGCCTTGCGGTGTCAGGCCGGCGTCGAATCCGATGCCGTGATCCCAGTTGCTGGCGGGGATGCGCTGGCTGTCCGTGTTTGACCAGACCACGCTTCCCGACTGGGCGTCCAACGCGTGGACGAACACGCCTTCGGTCGGCCAGATCCCAGCGGCGAAGTAGACCACGCCGTCCGCCAACACGGGTCCCCCCCGCGCCGGCCACAGCGAGACCAGGCGTCCGTGCCCCAAGACCAGGCGTTCCCGCCGGTCGGCGGGCAGTCCGCGAAACTTCCAGCGGAGCGAGCCATCGTCATTCAGGCAGTACAGGAAACCGTCGTCGGAGACGAAGTAGATTTTGCCTTCCCAGGCGACCGGCGCAAAGCGAACCGGGCCGCCGGTGATGAACCGCCACCGTTCGGCTCCCGTCTCGGTGTCCAGCGCCGTCACGCTGTCAGCAACCATCGAGGGCACGAACATCGTGCGGCCGAGCACCACCGGCTCGTAGGACGCGTCGTAAGCCAGCCGGACTTCCTGCGGAAACGCGGGCCGGGGCGCCGGCAGCGAACGTGTCCAGCGAAGCTGCAGTGCGGCGGGCAGTTCGTGCGGCGAGGCGGCCGTGCGTCCGGCGTCGTAACGAAACTGCGGCCAATCGCCAGCCGGCAGCGGAGCGGTCAGCAAGCCGACCAGGGCGGTCAGCGCGAGCGGAAAACGCCAGTTCATGCGGGCCTCTTCAGGGGTCCATGTCTCGCACGAGGGCAATCTAAGAATCAGGGTCGGGTGCCTGGTGTCGAGCCACGAGGGACGAGTAGCGAGCCCCCAGTTTCGCCACTGGGGGCTCGCTGCGCTCGACCACGTCCAGCCCAACCTTTTTGCCTTGACGGCACTCTAGTTGGGCCAGGTTTCGAACGGGGCCTTGGGCAACAGGTGCCCCCAGGCCTCGGGCCCCCAGCAGCGCGTGCCGACCAGCGGCTCGGTGTCGCTGGTGTTGACCAGACGCACGCCGCCGCCGTTCTTCGCCGCATCGTACGGAATGACGAACTCGTCGTGCAGCGGCTCGCCCAAGCGGATGCCCGACTTGACTTCGACCTTGTGCTTGCCGATCGTCCCCTGGCCGTGGCAGAAGTGGAGGATGCACAAGGCCGCAGGCCCCGTCAGAATCGTCTCCGCGCGGGGGGCCAGCTCGAATTGCTTCAGGCTGAACAGTTCGTCACCCTCGGGCTTGCCGTACACCCGCCATTCGTCGTGGAAACCGCCCCCGCTCACGGACTTGTCCACAATCGGCCGCAGCAGGTGCTTCTCGACGATGTACGGGTCCTGGTTGCGCCGCAGGTCGATGTCGGAAGCCAGACGCTGGACCCGCGCCTCGTCGTCGAGCCCTTCGGGCAGGTGGCGGCACAGCAGCTCCTGGCCCAGGAACACCTCGCCATCCGGGCACAGGACGTGGCTCTGGTAGAAGCGGAAATCGTCACGGTCCCGCTGCGGCTCTTCGGTGTTGACCGCGGCCGGACCGTGCAAGGTGCGAACGCGGGTATAAAAGCCGGTGCCCATCTGGACCAGGAAATGCCGGGCGTGGGCGCGGATGTGGTTGTCCTTGCCCGCCAGGAAATCACGCATCGCCTGGAGCAGCATCTCCTCGGTAAACGTGCTCAGCAGCCCGATCGACGTGTGGCAGTCGTTGCGGTAGCGTTTGTTACGCCACGCATTGAAGTTGTAGGCCTCGGGCTTCCACGGATGGCTGTGGTGGCCGAGCGGGTACAGGTTGTCGAACTCCTTGTTGTAGAACCCCGTGCCGCCGAGGGTGCGGTACATCGGTCCCACCATGAAGGCCGGCGCCCCGTGCACGGCGGCGTCCATCGGGATCAGGTAGCCGTCGGGGTGATGAAAGTGACACATCCCCTCGCCGTGGATGCCGTTGCCGGTGTCAGCCAGGATGGCGCTGCCGTTCCACCGTTCGTCGATCGCCCAACCTCCCGGGCCTTCGGGGAAGTAGTCTTCATCGGCCAGTTCGAGGTTCTTGCCGGGCAGGCAGAACTTCCTGCCGACGAAGCTCGGGAAGCAACGCAGCACGCCGCCGCCGGCTTCCGCCGCGGCCTGCACCGCCGGCGCCGCACCCTCGGCAAGAATATTGAGGTTGGACCGGTACAGGTGGACGTCAAGGAATCGCAAAGCCATCGATTGGTTCCTCATATTATGGGTTGACACACTTGCCTCTGGCACCTTTTTACCTTTTCGCCGACGAAATGCCTATGCCCCCCGGAAACGGCCCTGAGGCGCGCCGGGAACCCAGCGTCAGTTCGGCGGCGCGCAGGTTGAGCTGGCCCCGGGCTCAGGGGCCTGCTAGCGGGCTTCCAGACGGCACGTCGCCAGCCCGATGTGCCGGTCGCCGCCGCCATAGTATAGCAGCCACTGGCCGCGAAAGGGCACCAGGGCGTTGGCCACGACCGCCGCGGGGGTGAAGCCGTGGACCTCCCAGTCCCGCTCGGGCCGCAAGACGGGCCGCTCCAGCCGCTGCAGGACCTTGGTCAGATCCCGGCCGTCCAGCAGGGCCTGGCCCACGCTCCACGCGCCGGCCGGCAGCGTCGGGTCGCCGCCGTTCAAGGCGTTGTAGAACAGCAGGATGCCGTCCGGACGTTCCCAGGCGATCGCCCCCGCCTCGTGCGAACTGCCGTCAAACTGGCCGGGCTG
>CAIYOB010001104.1 GCA_903927685.1 uncultured Planctomycetaceae bacterium | reverse complement strand
TGGCAGTAGGTCTCGCGGAGTCGCTCTCCGTCACGGCGGCGGAGGGCCACGTTGACCAGCATCTGGGCGAACAGCCGCAGCATCCGCCGTTCCTCGTGGCCGTAACAGTACGGCTGGCGAACCGCGTCAAATCCGACAAACCCCAGGCACTGCTCGCCGTGCGTCAAAGGGATGGCCAGCAGGCTGCGGATGCCTTGCGGCTCCAGAATGTTCCGCAGTCCGCCCGGCGGCAATTCGTCGACGTCCGCAATGTACAGGTCTTCGCCCCGGAGATGCGTCGCGCTCCATTCGGGGATCTCCGCCAAGGGGACGTTCTGCAGGTTGTCGATCTGCGGGGAGATCTCGGGCGCGCACCATTCATGGGTGTTCGAACACGTGCCCGCCTCGAAATCGTAGTCAAACACGTAGGCGCGGTCGGCCGAGATAAAGGCCCCCATCCGCTCCAGGGCCTGGTCGATCGCGGCGCCCTCGCGGTCCAGCGGCAGGTTGATGAACGACGCGGCCAACGTCGCCAGCAGCTCCTGCAGGTCGCTCATTCGCCGCAGGGCTTCCACCGCTTTCCGGCGTTCGGTCACGTCGCGGAAGACCAGCACAGCGCCTAGGACCTGGCCCTTCAGGTCCCGGATGGGCGCACAGCTGTCGGCAATATGGCGGCGCGTCCCGTCGCGCGCGACCAGGACGGTGTGATTGCTCAGTTCGACCACCACGTTCTGTCGCAGCGCCCGTTCGACGGGGGACACGATCTGGCTGCCCGTGGTGGCGTCCAGGATGACGAAAACCTCCTCGATAGGCCGTCCCCGGGCGTCGGCGGTGGTCCAGCCCGACAGCTCTTCGGCCGCCTTGTTCAGACTTGCGACCCGGCCGGCCGAATCCGTCGCAATCACCCCGTCGCCGATGGAACGTAGCGTAGCCGCCAGATGCTCTTCGCTTTCCCACAGCGCGGCCTGCCAGCCGCGGATGCCGGCGTCGGTGCGGCGGAGAATGACGAAGAGAAAGCCGAACAAACCGACCACCAGCGCCAGCGTGCCGCCGATGCCGACGTCCCGCATCCGGGCGTGGGACTCCATGGTCTTCGAGACGTCATGCAGGACGAGCAGGTCGCCGATCCGAGCGCCCGAGACGTCCGAGGCGTCCTCCAACGGCTCGGTCAGCACGTACCAGGTACGGCGGTCAAACTCCGCCTCCGCCGCGTCGCCGTTGCGGGGATAAGCCGCGTCCGGCAGCGGGCCGATCTCACGGGGAAAGGGCGTCAGGCTGGAATAGACCAGCGCCCGATCGGCGAAACGGTCCCAATCGGGCGTGTGTCCACGCCGCGCCAGCCGGCCCGCCCAGGCTTCTCGGCGGAGACCGTCTTTCGGGACGAGGATCGCCAACTCGACGCGCGCGCTCCGCCGGACGTCGCTCAAACTGCCCTCGAGATCCTTGCCCAGTTCCAGGTAACCGAGCAGCGCGTCGCCCTCGAAGACGGGTCGTACGGCGTACAACGTCAGGGTGCCGTCCGGCTCCATTTCCAGTCTCGCCGCGGGGCGGATCGGACCGCGGGGCCCAAAACGGCAGCACTCAACAGTGACGACGGTTGCAGCAAGCCCGGTGGAGCGAGCGCCTCAGCGCAACGGGCAATTTGGAAAGCCAAGGCTGACCGAT
>CAIYOB010001103.1 GCA_903927685.1 uncultured Planctomycetaceae bacterium | reverse complement strand
TGGCCCAGACTCCGGCGGTGCCGGAGACCACGGCGCCGACGACGGTCGCGGCGATCCCGGCCTCGGGCCCGTTGTCCGGTCGGACCGCCACAACTCTGCCGCCCTTGCCGCCGCTTCGCCCCGACAGCCAACCGGAGCCCACCTCGCTGGACGCTGTCCTCGAGCCCCAAACCGTGGCCATCGCCAAACATCTGCCGGAGCACCGGCAGGCGGACGATAGCGGACTGACCGCGTTAGCGACCGACGACGTGTTCGCGCCGGATGTGGCGCCCGCGTTGGAGCGTCGCCCGTCCGAGCCTCCCGCGCCGGAAGTTGGCGTGCGGCCCGATGCCGCGAGTCCCCGGACCGAGCGGCTGGCGCGCAGCGGGCCCCCGCGGGAAACCACACTGGCACCGTTGCCCAATGTCTTGCGGACTCCTCCCGCCGCCCGGATCGCGGAACTGCCGCAGCCGGATGCCCTGCGGCTGCCGGCGCAGTCGCCGCCACAGATGCAAGTTGCTCCGCCGCCGCCAGCGCTGTCCGGGCGTCCCGACGACGCCGTGGTCGCTGGAGACGCCCCCGCGCTGTTGCACGTGGGAGTGCGGGAACAACGCCTGCTGCGAACCGCGGAAAACGTGGTCCGCGTGGTGTCCGAGCGCGATGGGGTCTGCGATGTGCTGCTGTTCACCCCCCGCGAGATTGCGGTCGTCGGCAAACAGCAGGGGACCGTCAAGGTCGAGATCTGGTATGACGGGCAGGGCCTGAATCGCGCCAGCTATCTGGTTGCTGTCAACGGCGGCGACGGTCCGAGATCGCAGCCGGAAACCGACGCCCAGAAGATCGAACGGCTGATCGCCTACCTGTTCCCTCAGAGCCGTGTGAGTCTGGTTCGCGAACCGGCTCGGCTGATCGTCCGCGGGTCGGCCGCCAGCCGCACGGACGCCGTCGAAATCATGTCCACCGTGCGGCGGTCCCAACTGATCCCGGTGACGGACGAAATCGTGGTGCAACCCGAGTCGAAGTGAAATCCCGCCTGTCCCGGCGGACAGACGCGAAATGTATAAGGAGGACGGGGCTGTGTGGAAACGAAGCAGTAGAACTACGCTCAGCGAGCAACGAACCGGAGACGCCTCGCCGCGACATACAGGGGACGCTCCGCGTCGTCGCCCGAAGCGACCCCGCTGGGAACGCTACCTCTTGCCGCTTGCGCTGCAGGGCCTGGTGGCGATCTGGGGCGGTGGCCTCGCCGGTTGCGGTTCGCTCGCATCCGGGCAGGATGGCGTGCCGAGGGTCGCCCAGCCGGAAGCCGAGGCGAACGCCCCGGGACCCATGTCGCCGCAGCCGGAGATGATGGTCGCCGACACGCCTCAGGAAGCCGGTAGCTATGACGACGCCCTGCCGGCCGACTGCGGCCTGGGCTGCCCGCCGTCGTGGTACGTGCAAGGCGAGGCCTTGCACTTTGCCAATGAAGGCCGCGACTCCGCCTCGCTGTCCACCGCCTACGCCTTGCCAGCGCCGTCCTTCGAAACGGGGTTGCGGGTCACCGTGGGGCGCCGCTGGGATTGCGCGGAAGCCCTTGAGGTTTCCTACGTGGGACCGTTCGAGTGGTCCGTCTCCGGCACGGCCAGCGGATTTCCGTTATACTCGGATTTCTTCGTGCCCAACGGGGACGTGAACATCTCGGCGTTCAACCAGGCCGAGTCGCATTACCAGTCCTACACCACAAAGTTCCACAGCGTGGAGATCAACGAGCGGTACTTCGACTGGGACACCATGTCGTGCATGATCGGCTTGAGATACATGGACTTGGGCGAGGAATTTGTCTTCGGGTCCCAACGCCCGACGCCACCGGGGGACCAGGGCCTGTTCACGCTCGGCACGGACAACCGCCTGATCGGTCCGCAGTGCGGATTGGACGTCATCCACCCCATCGGCGCATCCGACCGGCTGAGCATCATGGCCCGGACGAAACTCGGCGTCTACGCCAACTTTGCGGACGGCGACGTGCGTTTGGTCAACGCCGGGGTCCAAGAGCTGAACAACTCCGACGATGAAGTGGCGCTTGCCTTCCAAGGCGAACTGGGCGTGCGCGCCAACCTCCGGATCACTCGGCGTTTGTCGGCGTACTGCGGATATGAAGTCTGGTATCTGTACGGCTTGGCGCTGGTCGACGGCCAAGCGCTGGCGCCGCTGACTCGCACTACCGGAACGAGCCTGGACACGGAAGGCGACACGTGGTTCCACGGTGTCACCCTGGGCGGCCAGTTCAACTGGTGAGACCAAGTCGCGAGGTTGAAGCGTCATGGGGTAATCAAGCCGGCAGTCGTTTTCAGGTCGAGGCACAGCCACGGCCCGAGAATGCCTGCCGGCTGCGTCCCGCGGTGAGTCGCGTCGTTGCGGCAGCAACGTGACGCTGCAGCTACTCCCCTCTCCCTTCTCCCCTCGCCCCGCGCCCCTCGCCCTTCTCCCGGTGGCGCTCGGCCATCTCGCCGTCGCCCAGCGCAGTGTAGACTTCGGCTAACGCTGCGTGCAGTTCCCTCTTGTCGCCGCTGCCGGCGAGGGCTGCCTCCAAATCGGTCAGCGCCTCCTGCCAACGTTGGAGCCGGGCGAGGATGCGGCCCCGAGTCGCGAGTACAGCGGGCTGACCCGGAGCCAGCTTGACGGCTTCGTCGGCCAGGCGAAGCGCCCGCTCCAGGTCCGGCGTCTCGGCCTGCGCCAAGGCCCAGGCCAGTTGACTCAACAGGGCCGGCAAGCGGGAATTCAGCTGATAGGCTTGTTCCAGGTGGATGCGTGCCTCGTCCCAGCGCCCCTCGGCGGCCGCGGTTGCGCCCACCAGCAGATGCACTGTCGCCGGCTGCTGTCCGGCGGCCAACAGATCCCGCAACTGGACTCGCGTCGCCTCGGCGGGCGGACCGGAATCGCGCACGAACGCCGCCAGGCGGTCCACCACGCCGGGATGGTCCGGGGCCGTGCGCAGGGCCTTGCTGAGCAGTTCCAACCGGCGGCCCAGGGCGGCCGGGGCGGCCGTATCCGCGCGCTCAGCCTGCTTCAGGTACAATTCCGCCAGCGTCTGCCGCAACGACGCCTCGTCGGCGATCGCCAAGCCATCCTGCAACAACCGCTCGGCGTCGTCGAACTTGCCTTCCAGGATGCAGGCACGCGCCGACGCGATCCTCGCCGCGACATCCTTGGGGTCGGCTCCCACGCGCCGTTGAAAATGATTGAACGCCTGTTTCGCGGCCCGCTGCATCCCGATCTCGTCGTTACGCTCCAGGAGCACTTCCGCCAATCGCAGGTACAACTCGGGCTTCTGCGGCGCGATCTCCTCAAGGCACTTAGCGGCCTGCTGCGAATCGCCTCGGGCCAGATACAACTCGGCCAACCACTCGTAAGCCTGCTGCCGATTGTCCGGCGAGGCCAGGGATTGCTCCAGGTGGTGAATCAGTTCCCGGCTGCCCGCCTCGTCGGCCGGGGGCGGATTCCGCAGCCGTTGGGCCAGCCAGAAATGGGCCGCCGGAAAGCCGGACCCCGGGTACGGAGCCAAGTCGGCCATCAATCGCTGCGCGCGGCCCAAGTCGTCTTCGCGTTCCGCCAGCCGCGCCAGGGCGTACCGCGTGCGCTGCCCCGGTTCATCCAGCAGCACCAACTTCCGCACATACACCTTGGCGCTCGCCACATCGTCCGCCAGTAATGCCCGCTCGACCGCGACGTCGTATCGGGAGACCAGGTCGCGGGTCGGCCCGCCGCTGGACCAGGCCCACAGGAAAGCTGCCGCCAGCAGCAGCGCCGGCAGCCCCTGAGCGAGCAGCACCGGGCTCCGGGTGAACAGCCAATCCTGGCCGCGAAGCTGCGCCGCGTCGAGCGCCCGCGCAAGTCGTTCGAGCCAGGACCTACGGATCGGATCAGCGTTCATGGCGAGGCATCCTTGGGCCACACTCGGTCGCAGATCCGCTCGACGACCTGCTGAAAGACCTCTTGAGCCTGGCTTCGCTGGGCTGCGTCCAAGGGCAAATCGCCGGTGACCAACAGTTGGATCTTGTATGTCGCCGGCTGACCGGCCCCTTCGCCAAAACGGCTCAGGAGACGGTCGTGAACGCCACTCAGCCAGCCCGATAGCGTCCATCCGGAACTCGGCGGCGGCGTCACCACGTTCGCCGAATCGGTTCGCTGGTTGACCAACAAGTAGCCCCGCCGCCCGCTGGCGTCCCGCATCCGGACTTCGAGCACGGGCCCGGCGACTCCGCCCCCGGCCAGGATCTCGCGCGATTCGATCTCCCAGCCCCGCGACTCAAAACTGCGGGCCGAAGGATACCAGCCGACGAACGGAAAGTCCAGCGAGACAGCGGCCTCCTCCCGGGCGTCGGCATACCGCCAGACCAGCGAATACCGCCCCAAATCGCTGTCCGGGGCGCGGGTCACGGCCTGGAAGCCTACGACGGTCCAGACGCCCAACGCCCCCGGCAGCGTGTCTGCTGTTAACGTCGCAGCGGACGCAACGCGTCCGCTGCCGTCCGCAACCGAGGTCTCGGCCGTCAACTCGCCCGGTTGCGGTGTCTGCCGACTCCACGTCGCGGCCTGCAGCCCACCGACCGCCAAAAACGCGACCGCCAGGACGCGCAGCCCGAGCCGCGCAGCAGCCGAGGCCGTGCGGATTTCGCCATCCGTCGGCAACGCTGGCCTCCCTGCCTCGCGTGCGTCGCCCGGCTCGCCGAGCGGCGGATCCTCGTCGTCCTCACCGGGGCCGAAGCCGCAGGGTTCGCTGAAGAACCACAGCAGGCGATCCGTGCTCAGCAGGACCAGTAATTCGGCGAGGAACAACCCCGCATCGAACAGGTACCGCGCCGCCCCGACCGTCAGGTCGACGCCTTGTCCGACGGCCAACGGGACAATCAACGCCACACCGGCCATGTTCAACGCCACCGCCCAAAACAGGCTGCCGCAGACGAGCAAGACGCCGTGAATCCAGCCCCGCCGCAGCCACACCGCCAACACGGCCGCCATGGCGATCAGAGCCAGGACGAGTTGGGAGCCGCCACTCAGTTCTTCCACTTGGAATTGCCGCCCCGGGACGTCGAGCGCATACCCGGCCAACACATGATTGAAGCCCCAGAAGTCCAGCAAGCGACTGCCGCCTTGACAGGTCCATCCCAGGAGCCACACGAACAACCGCTGGTCCCAGCGAAAGGGCAGCGGCAAACTCAGCCACAGCAGGGCCCAGGCCGGCGCCAGGGCAACCGCCGCGGAACGTCCGAACGACAGGACCAGCGCCAGGGCACTGACAATCGCCGCGACCGTACCCAGCCAAGGCGAGGCCACAGCGACCGCGGCCAGCAGGACCAGCCAGCCGAGCACCAGGACCGCCACGCTGGACCGCGAGGGCAGGAAAGTCGGCCGCTCGGGCAGTTGACGCCACCGTCCCCGCAACAACAGAACCGCGGCGACGAGCAGAAAAGGGAAATACCGATAACACTCAATCTGCCACATCCGCTGCCATTGCACCAACAGCAACGGCAAGTGACACAAGCCGATCACGGCGTACAGGGCCGCGTCACGGCGCCACCAGCCCCGGGGGGCCGTGGCCGCGTGCGCCGTCACCGCTGGGGCCGCAACCGGGTCTGTCATTCGCGTTCCACTCGCAGTCCTCGGCATGCTTGACTCCGTCCGCCGGATTGTCAGACGCCCATGGTGGCGGCCACGTTCCCTGGAGCCAGACACACCTCTGTCCGCCGCCAAGTACGGCCTTCCCACAGAATGCGGGTTTCTGGTAGACCACACTCGCATCTGGGTTCGTTAGACTACTACAAAGCGGGAGAGTCCGCAAGCCAACGAGCTGCGAGCAAGGCGTCCCCGAGCGGCATCTTGGGTGCCTGGGGTCGCGTGCAGCGAGCCCCAGAAGCGAACCTGGGGGGCTCGCGACTCGTCCCTTACGGCTCGACGCCCGGCACTCCGCCCCAATCCCTGGCTACCCATCCGCTTCGGCTTGACTAACCGGCCGTTCCTTCTCAATTATCCCAATATCAAGGAATCGACTCAGCGACTTGGCGACTCAGCGACTTTTCGCCGTGCTTTCCCACGCGCACAACGAATCGACGTAGGCCGCTGAACCGTCGCGGAGCCAGGAATCGAGTTGGGCCTGGTCCTTCAATTGCTGGCCGCGCGAGCGGGGCACTACCACGAACCGGCAGTCGACCTCGGGCAACGACGTCATGTCGCCCCAGAGCTTCTCGAATTGTGCCACCGGGAACACGTCTTCCTGTCCGTGTCCCCACCGCCGCTTGACTTCCTTCACCGTGATGTAGGTCGGCATCCTTGCGCTCAGGCGGCGGACGTGGGCGGTGACCTTGTCGGCATCACCCAGGTCGTTGCGAGTCAAGCCGAACACAGCCAGTAGGCGGTCGATGGTGATCCAGGTGGTCAGCGAGTTGTAGTAGGTCAGCCGAAACTCGTCTTCCTCCCGCGGAATGGCCAGGCTTTCCAGGAGCCGGGGCCTGCCGTCCACGCGGGCCAGTCCGCCTCCGTGGTCCTCAATGCGCCGCCCAATCACCTCGAAACTCAGCACGCCGTCGCCCCGGATGTGCAAGCCGAGCAGCGCCGGGTCGAGGTCCGCCCCCAGCGTGTCGATATTGTGCAGCATGACGTACTTCAATTCCGGTCGGTCGTGCAATATCGAGGCCAGCGTGCCGTTGCGCAGCAGGTTCGCTACCTCGAACCAGTGGCCGGTCGGATGCAGGCATTGCAGGGGCACATTGTCCGTATAGTCGCTGCCGCCGCCGGCTTGTTCCGCCCAGCCGATCAAGGCCGCGCGGAGGCTGGCCCGGACCTTCTGCGCCTGTTCGTCCAGGATCTGCTGGGGCATTTCCTCCCAGGCGAACCGCAGGTCGCGAGGCATGGGGACCATCCGCAGACCGACCGACATGCCGCGGGACAGGTATAGCGACACCGCCGCGTCGGCACGGGCTTGCTCTCGCAGGAACCGTTCGATCGGCTCGTGGGTCAAGTAACCGGTCGTGACGATGTGAGGGACGGGCGTCCCGCATTCGGCCGCAACCCGGCGGCTCTTGGCCAGATGCACTTCGACGAAATTCCGGTACCGTCCGGCAAAACGGTGGAACGGATGCAAGGCCTTGACGACGCCCGCCCCCTGTGTCCAGCGGCTGCCTGCCCCGGCAGCCAGGGATAGCACTGCCGCCTCGCCTCGGACCAAGGCCGCGCGCCCGATCGCGAGACAATCGCTGTCCGCCGCGACATCCGCCCGCAGGACGTCCGCCTCACCGACATCCTCGACCATCGTGCGCGCCGGCAACCGATTCTGGGCCAGGCCGATCCGGCCGCTCCGCAGGTCGCTACGAATCTGCTCGTGCAACTCCGCGTCAAAACCACTCTCGGCCAGCAGGCGGGCCAACTCGTCGGCGCCACGTTCCTCGCGCGTCGTCACGGGAAAGAGATTGGCGAACAGCACCGGCACCGCGGCGCTCAATCGGCCGCTGGGTCGGCACTCGCTGACGAACCGGGCCACCTCCGCCCGCTGGCCGGCGGGCATCTGCCGGATGTCGCGGCGGATCCACTCGGGCGTCACCAGGGCATAGTATCCCGCCGGCATCAACGCCTCGCCGCCGGGAACCAGCGTGGCCAAGGTCCCCTGTTCGTTGATCGAGAAATTGTAGACGACCGGTTCCATCGCAAACGGCAGCGCGTGCTGCAGTTGACGCTTGGTGGCGCTCATCAACTCCTGCAGGTAATCCTGAGCCGCGGGCCGGACGCCGGGTTCAAACAAGAACCCCATCCCGCCGCCGGACATGCCGCCCAGCATCAGGAATCCCCAGAACCGCTCGCCGTATCGCTCGCGAACCCGCTGAATCAGCGTCTCGGTGTAGTGATTGGTCGCCCAAGGGATGATGGACTGGATCGGTCCCAAGAAATTCCGGGTCGTCTGCGCCGCCAACTCGCGCAGTTCCCCCGCTCGCAGCGCGGCGTCAATCCGGTCGAGAATCCGCATCGCCTCCTGCCGGCCCGCCCATTCCGCCTCGGAGCGCAGCAGGTATTTCTCCGTGACCATTTCCAGGATTGGCCCGACATTCTGGGCCATGCCGCCGTGCACGAGCACGGTGCAATCGCACAGTCGTTGCCGTGTGGCGGGGGGCAATTCGTGCGCCGAGTACACATGATGGTCGGGCAACAGCCGCCCGCGGCTGATTCCCCATTCGGGATCGCCTTCGGCGGCCCGCTGCCCCGCGATCATCTTCACGGCCGGCCAGATCCCGCCGGAATCCTGCCAGCCGCCGCCGGAGCCCGCCAGCCATTCGCCCAGGATCGCGCGGGCCGCCACCAGGCGGCGTTCCGCCTCGGTCAATTGCCCTTCGAGCGCTTCGATCTGGCGGGTCGCTCGCATGCAGGCCGTGATGATCGCGGCCAACAGGTTCGTCGATACGGCCAGCCGCGAACCTTTGGGGATATCGTTGACGTGGCTGACGATCTCCAGCCCCAAGCCGGGGCCGACCAGCCGGCTCAAGACCTCGCCCAGCCCCTGCGAGGCGCCTTCCAGGCCGGGAGGGACAATCCCGGCCGCGATCAGGCCCGCCTTGAGCAGGCCGAGGTAGTCCTTGGCAAAATCGAACACCTCGGCCAGCGAACTCACGTCGGCCCGAGCCCGCAAATCGATGCTGGCCAGCCGCAGCACGGGCTCGTCGATGACCCGCAGGAAGACCTCGATCGGCGGTCGCGGGCTGGCATCGCGGCCCCGAACGCCCAGGTCCACGGAGACGTTCAGCACCCGGGCACCTTCGGGGAAGTCCATGCCCAGGAAGAAGATGTCGCTCCAGGCGCTGTGGGACAAATCCATGCGGACGGGCGTCCGCTCCCACAGGACCGGAAAGCCCGCGTGATCCGAAGCCCGGGCGAGCAGCTCGCGGCGAACCCGCAGCGGATGATCGCTGGGATGCCCAACACGGAACATCCATTGGTTGCCGCGCACCGAACGGACACTGCGGCGGACCTGGTCGGCAAGCGTCTGGAACCCCAGCTGATGGTACGCTGCCGCCAGCGCGCTGGCGATCGTATCGGTGTCGCCCGTCCGCTGCCGCTGTTCGAGGAACACCCGCAGCGCCTCGTCGAATCGCCGCTGCAACAGGTGCTGGTAGCCGGCGTAAGGAATCCGATCGCAACTGCCCGGCGGCAGCTTGGGCGGCAAGTGATAGCGGTAGATGTTGCTCAGCAGAAACAGGGCCCGCACCCGCTCGTACAGATTCTCGCTGTCGCGGCGGAAACGATCCAGTTCGTCGCAGGCCGCATGCAGGGCTGCCGCACTGGCCGTCCGGCAGAATCCCTCCAGCGACCGATTGCGAATCTCCGGCTGGGCGCTGGTAATGATCTCGATCAGTTCACCCGACATACGCCCTCTCCTCACCGCGCCAACATTTCGACCAAGCGAGCCAGAATCTCTTCGCGATCGACGCCGTGAAACGCCAGGGCCAACTGCGCCATCAACAGGCCGTACTTGACGCCCGTGTTGTAGCGGGTGCCGTTGACGGTCAACGCCAGGTAGCGTTCACAGCGGGCCAGCTCGGCCAAGGCCGGCGAGAGCGAAATCGGTGTGCGGCCGGCCGCGTCGAGGCATGACTTGAGTATCGCCAGCACCGGCGGCGTCAGCACGTGCATGCCGAACAGGCACAGGTAATGGCCCGCCCGCAGGCCCGGGACCAGCAGCGTCTGTTCGGCCTGGGTGGGCGTCGGCTTCTCGAGCACGTCGTCGATTTCGTACAGGTTCTTCCGGCCGGCCACCAGCCGGCCGCCAAGGGCTCCGTAGTAAGGCAGCATGCTCTCCCGCGTGGCCTGGACGGCCGAGACCGCGCAGTTCTCCTCGCGCGCCGCTTCGACCAACTGCTGGGCACACCGGCGGTGCTCGCCGCTGATGTACAAGTGATCGCTGACCAGGTGCAGGAACGGACGCTGGCCCACGAACTCGGCCGCCCGGTACAACGCTTCGCCGTACCCGCGCGGCTCCGGCTGCTCGACAAACGTCAGCAGCCGGGCGTCGTCCCCGGCCGCCTCGACATACGCCCGCTGGTCACCGGGACGAATGACGACACAGACCTGCTCGACACCCGCCGCCGTGACCTCTTCGATGATGATCTGCAGCGCCGTTTTCTCCACGCCGCCCAAGTCCACGAAACGTTGCAGCGGCAGCCGGCTCTGTTGCGGCCCCGCAGCCGTGATCACAGCACAAGTGATGTCCATGGGAGATCCTGAAGAGTCGAGAGTCAGGGGCTCATCGCCAAGGCTTCCCGTCAAGAAGCCGGTGTCCGCAGTTACGTGCCAGGACGCAAGAACCCAGTCAAGTATGGTACACGAACGGCGCAGGACAAGCAGGGGGTGGCGGATGGGACCTGCACTCGCTAATCCAATCGTCAGAAACGGCAGAATCGGAAACGCCGCCGATCGCTCGACGGTGGCAACGGCCGTGATCCGGGCGGGATCTGGCGGCCTCACAGGCGGCCCGCGTCGGCGAACTTCTCCTGACGACGGATGGCAGCTATGATACCCGCACGGCGCGGCCTCAGCTCACGGCGCGCGGTCCACGTAGAATCGTTCGCGGAAAACCACAGAAAGATACTCGCCATGCTGCTCTCCTTTCTTGCTCCGCTGTGCCTGACGCTGTCACCGGCGATGGAAATCACCGCCGACACCGTCCTGGATCCCGCCCAGACGTACGGTCCGCTGATCATCAAAGCGTCGAACATCACGCTCGACGGCCGCGGCGCCGCGGTGGTTGGAAAGACGTCGGGCGACCCGCGTGAGTACACGGGAACCGGGATTTTCGCCCAAGGCGTTTCCGGCGTGACGCTCAAGAACGTCCGGGTGAAGGGCTGGGAAACCGGCTTGAGGATCGAGGACGGCAGCGGCTGGCGGATCGAGGATTGCGACCTGTCCGACAACTTTCACGACCCGGCCTTCGGCTGGGGCGAGAACGGCCGCCGCGGCGGGCTCGTGCTGGTCCGCGTCCAGCACTCGACGCTCTGCCGCAACCGGGCCAATCGCGTCTGGGATGGCTGCGTGCTGGTCGAATCGAATGACAATCTGCTGGAGAATAACGACTTCTCGCACACCTCCAATACCTGCCTCAAGCTGTGGACCGCCTGCCGCAACCAGATCCGCAACAACGTGTTGAGCTGGGGCCTGCGGATCGATCCGGGCGAGGTTCACGCTCGCGACTCGACGTGCGTACTGATCGAAAGTGGCTCGAACGACAACCGGTTCGCCGACAACGACTGTACCCACGGCGGTGATGGAATCTTCGTCCGGGTCTTGAACGGCTGGGTCAGCACGGGAAACGTGTTCGAACGTAACGACTGTTCGTACGCCAATAATAACTGCATCGAGTCCTGGTCGCCGCGGAACACGTACATCGGGAACAAGGCCAATCACGGCAGCTACGGATTCTGGATGGGCGGCTCTGACCAGACGGTGCTGGAAGACAACGAAGCGTCCTACAACGGCCTGCCGACCGGCATGCACAATTCCCCCCACCTGCCGGGCGCGGGGCATGCGGGGATCATCTTCCTGTTCGGCACATCCAGCCACACGATCGCCCGCGGCAATCGGTGCCTCGGGAACAACGGGGCGGGCATCGCGCTGGTCGGGGACCTGGACAGCGAGGGCCGCAAATGGAAGGCGTTTCACTGGATTGTCGAGCAGAATACCCTGGCGGACAACCGCTGGGGACTGTACGTCAAGAACGCCGATTGGATCGACCTCGCGGCCAACGTGTTTCGCGGCAACCGCGAGTATGACGTGCTGAACGACGGAAACGTCACGAACCTGTTCGAGCGCGGCGAGAACGCGGCCGTCCGCAAACCGCCGCAGGCCGTCCTGGAGGGGCCCGCACGAGCCGTGGTGGGACAGGCCGTGGTGTTCGATGCTTCGGCCAGTCGCGATCCCACAGGCGGAACGCTGCGTTTCCGCTGGGACCTCGGCGACAGTACGATCTCGGACCAACCGCGCGTCGAACACGTCTTTCTCAGGCCCGGATTCCACCGTGTCGGCTTGACCGTTCAGAACGATTTGCTGTCCGACCTCGGCTGGCGGGATCTGTATGCCGTGGAGGACGTTGTCGAGTTCGGCACGAACGGTCAGGCGGGCCAATGGTCCTGGAGCGACCCGCAGTCCCAGGTCCACTTCTCGGACGACCGCGAGCAACAAATCTCCGGCGGCGAGTCGCTGGCGGCCGTGGTCCAGCCGTACAGCGGTGGCCGCGTCAGCCTGCTGTATCCGGCCGCGAAAGACGCGGCGGTAACGCTGAGCGACAAGACCCACTTGGTGTTCTGGATCCGTGCGATCAACGAGAACGTCCCTGCCTGGCAGGAAACAAACCCGTTAGTGACGCTGTACGAGTCGGAAACCACATCCGCCACCTTGACGCCGGTCACGGACTTGATGAGCCAGCGGCCCAACAGCGAGGAACGCGAGGGTTGGACCTACTTCGCTATTCCGCTGGCGGGCGACGAGCAATGGAAACGCGCCGGGGTCGACCTGAAGCAGGTCAACTACCTGACCATCGGATTCGACTCGTGGGGCGCCCCGCCGCTGCGGATCTGGATCGACGGACTGGCGTGGAAGACCAGCGGCCGCGAGTAGTGGCTCATGGGATCGTCAGGTGTTGTTCCCCGTTCAGTTGCAGTTCCTGAACGCGGCCGCCGGGCATCGCCAGGGTCGCGGGGCCGTAGCCGTGGATAGACAGTTCGAGCGTCTGCTCGTCCCGGCGGTTCACTGTCACGTTCACCGCGGATGCGGTTTGGACGACCAGCGGTAGTTTCTCGATGATCGCCAGTTCACGCTCGTTCAGATGGACCTCCGTGCGTGCGCCCTCGGCATCCACCGTCGTCACAAAATCGTGGCCGATACGGCGGCCGCGGCGGTCGTAGCGATAGATCAGGTGCAAGGAACCCTCGCCCGGCCAGCCGTACACGCCGTCCCGAGCTGTGACGATGCGTTCGCGGCCGGACACACAGCCGCTGCGCACCTCGGTGACCGTGATTGGGTACATGCGAGCCGGGGGCAGTTCGTGCCGCAAATCCAGCGGTTCGCCGTAGTAGAAGTACAGGTTTCCCCAGGCCAGCTTGGCGAGCACGTCGTCATACACGTCGGCCTCGCTGCCGATGGCGCCCGGATTTCCGAGGGTGCAGGGCGTGGGCAGCAGGTGTATTTCCGGCCCCTCGCTGACCTCCTTGTCGAAAATGAAAGGCTGGCCGGCAAAGGTCCGAGTGGGCAGCGCGTTGTTGGCCACGACGACGCCCCCCCGGTCCATCACCTTCCGCCCCCAGGCCGCAACCGCGTGCTGCTGCACCAAAGGCACCGCGGTCTTCAGTCGCGTAATCGTCCCGGTCGCCGGGTCCAGGTCGGCCGTGTGGCCATCGAAGCGGTCGTAGCTGTAGGCGCCGCCGTAATCCCACAGGGCGCCGTCCACGAACACGCCGCTGACGCCCATCTCGCCCAGCATGACGTCGACGCTGTCCAACAGGGCCTGGCCATAAGAGTTATCCACGGCTGGGTAATAACTCCACCAGCGCCAGTTGCCTGCGAGACGTTCCGGGGTGAAGTAGCTGCTGGCTTCATAGTTGTAGGCATACACCGTCTGTTTGCCATCCGGGCCAATCAGGCGCGAATCGGGCCACAACTGGTCGGGCTTGTCGGTGGCGTACAGGTTCGGGGCCACGTGGAACATGGTCTTCAGTTGCGGACGCGAGGCGGACACCGCGTCGCTCACGCCGCGGACCGCAGCCCGCTCCTGCGGATAGGCGAGGAACTCGATGCCTTCCAGCGACACGGTCGGATCGTCAGTGCTCCAGGAGAGGCACGGAATACAGAAGTAGGCCGGTCGGCGCACGTCGAAATACGACGGTGGCGGAACGTACTCGAGAACGCGTTTGGACATCAATCGGGTCGGCGTAACCCAGGTGCCTTGAACGGTGGTCTGGTTCCGCCCCTCGTCCGCACGCAGGTCGTTGACCAGGTCGTAGTAGTCGCCGCTGGCAGTGACGTACACCGCCCATTCCACCGTGTAGGTGGCCCGGGGCGCGAGCGCGAACTCGGGTGAGCCGAGCGTCAGCCCCTCGCCGTCGCAGCCGCCTTGCGATTGGACGATCAACACATCGTCCAGGGCGACCAACCCGATGCCGAACTCGTCCAGGCTGGCAAAGGCGGTGGGGTTCGTCTTCAACGAGCGGATCATCGGCGGTGAAACGCTGCGGCCGCCCAGATAGAACTGCTTGATCTGGGAGCTGTCGAGGGCCAGCCGATGCTGGAACAGGATACCGACCGGTTGGTCCGTGAGGTTCGTCAACGAATCGCGGACCAGCACGCGTCCCCGCTGGGCCTGGACGTCGCGCAGCAGGCGATAATGCGAATTGGCGAGCGTCACCTGCCGTCCCTCGCTGGCAACCTTGCCGGCCTGGGCAGCGTCGGCGGCCAGGGAAATGGCCGCATCGTGAGGGACCGAGAACCGGGATTCCACCAGCACCGCTCGGCCGCCCGCCGTCACGTGAAATCCTCCGCCGGGCAGGATCGTGACCTGCGGCTGGAGTCGTTGGCGCGGAGTCGGCAGTCGAGGCGCCAGGAACGTCCGGGGCGATGGGGCCTGGCTTGTGAAACGAACCGGCCAAGCGAAGGCCTGCCGAGTTGCGGCGCGGGCCTGAGGCCCAGCGCCTCGGACCTGTGCCGACAGCGAGTAGTCACCGGGTGGCTGGTCCGCCATCTCGAAGACGGTCGCGGCCTGGCAGGTCGGAGGAATCGGTTCCACGATCTGCTCAAGGACCGTCGTGCCGTCCCCTCGCACCAGGGATACCACCAACTGCTCGCCCGCGGCCAACGGCAACACGCCCAACAACTCGACCTCGGCCAGCACCTGCGGATCATCGGCGTAGATTCCGGCGTGCAGCCGTAACTGGCCCCGGCCCGTGACGTCCTTACTGACGTTCCCCGCTTCCCGCCAATACAACTCGGCGATCTCCCCGGCATTCAGAGCCCGGCGGTAAATCCGCGCCTCGTGAATCAAGCCGGCGAACGACTGCGACTCGCTCGAGATCTTGAACGGGACATTGCCGTAAACCGGCTCCGCACCGCAGGCGAACTCCGCGTCGGCCACACCATCCACGATGATCCGCGCCACGCCGCCTTGCCGCACCATGCCAACCTGGTACGTCCCCCGATTAGCAAGGCGAGCCTTGCCGAACTGATGCGTAGGCGAACCGCTGCGGCTGGATCGGAACATCACGGTCGTGGCCGCGCCGTCAATTCGCAGGATCGTACCTTCGCTGGGGTAGTTCTCACAGTCGAAGACCGTCCAGTTCGTGTTGTAGTCGGGATAGGCGGGGGCCTCGAGAGTGACCCAAGCCAGCAACGTGAAATCCCCGGTCATTTTCAAAGCCCGGTTGTCGCCGAAATCGACGTAGTCGCCACTGCCGTCGAATCGCAGCGCCCAGCGCTGGCCCAATTGCTCCCAGCGTGCCCCGATGATCCGCCCGTGGTGCTGGTGGCCGCTGTGGTCCAGCAGCACATCGCCGTGGCCTTCGGCGAACCGATAGTGGGCGACCAGCGACGACGCCGAATCCTCGTCGGCTGCCAGTCCGGAGGTGAACAGAAGAACGGCCCACAGAGGCTGCCAACGGTTCATGTCTCGTCTCCCAGCGGCTACGGCACCCAGACGACGAACACCACCACGACGGCAACTGTACCTGCCAGCCCGAGAAGAACTCCCGCCGCGCGCCGCCGGTTCACGAAGAACACGAGCACCAGGCCGGTCAACGCGGCGATGATCATCAGCACGGCCGACACGTCGATGACCAGCGACCAGGCGGCGCCCGCATCCCGGCCTTTGTGCAGGTCGTTAAACACTGCGACCCAACCGTGAAACTGTTCAGCCAACTCGTACCGCCCTGTCTGGCGATCGATGAACGCGTCCGCGGCGTACCCCGGTCCTTTGAAGGTGACAGAGCACTCGTCTTCGCTCACCGTAAAGCTCGACAGCGCGCCGTGAATGCCATGCGTCGCCCGCAGGCATTCCACCACGGCCAACTTGTCAACGCGGTCGTCCGCGTCAGCCGATGCGCCGTCCGGGCCGGGGCTCGAAGGCTCGCCCTGCACCCACTTGACGTTCAACTGGCCTTGGGCCTCGGCGGCGCTCTCGACCGCTCCGTAGAACCAATCGGGATGATTGACTGTGATGCCCGTCGCGCTGAAGAACAGCACGACGGCCAGACCGAGCATGGACAGGTAGGTGTGCAGCCAGCGCGTCAGTTCCCGCAATTTGCGGCGCAGTCGGCCGCCGCCCGCCGGCCCGTCGCCTGCCGGCGGCAGCTCCGGTGTGACGTCACCGATCTTGTTTCTTGCGGTGGTAGTCGAGGGAAGCGGACTTGAGTTCGACATTGCCTTTGAGTTCCTCAGTGAACGGCTCGCCGCCCAGTTTGATCTTCTTGCTGATGATTTGGTAGGTCCCATGTTCGCGGACCGCCTCGATCAAGAGGGTGACCTCGCCCGCCGCGACCGGTTTCCCGTGATCGTCCTTTCCATCCCAGATGACGTTGTACTTTCCGGGCGGACGCGTGGCCCGAGATACAGTGTCGACAAGATCCGTCTCTTCGGCCAGTCGGCGCAAGCGTTCGGCGCGATACCAGCGGCGCAAATCGGGAATCCACTGCGGGCCGGGGCCCGAGTTCCAGACCCAGAGCACAAGCGTGCGGATGGGCAGTCCATCTGGATCCTCGACCCAAATGGCAACATAAGGGCGAGCGAAGGGACGCCCGCCGGATGGGCCGTTGAGTTCGAACTTCACCTCCAGCTCGAAGTCTCGATTCTCCGACGCGGCCGCTCCTGTCGCGGCGTTGCGGGCGAGTGCCGCGGGTTCGGCCGGCCCCGTGTCGGCGATGGCCAATTGGCTTGCCGGCGAAAGCTCCGTCCCGCTCCAGCCCTCGGATTGGACCGTCCGTCCGTCCTGCCCGACGATCAGACACTCGACGCCGGGCAGGCTCCGCACCAGTGCCAGGCTGTCCTCCATCGACAGGACGCAACAAATGGTCGCCAATGCATCCGCATCCGTCGCACACTCAGCGACGACGCTGGCGCTGACGACTTGGTCGGCGGGCCAGCCCGACCGCGGATCGATGACATGGGAGTAAGTGCGGCCGTTCACGGTGAATCCGCGTTGATAGTTCCCACTGGTGGCCAGTGCCGCATCGCGCAGTTCCAGCGTCTGTACGGGGCGGGTTGTCAGCGAATCATGCCACGGGTCAGCAATTCCCACGCGGGTGGTCAGCTCGCCACAGACACGCAAGTCTCCGCCGATATTCAGCATCAGGCCGTGGATCCCTCGACCGGGCGCGAGCGCAACCTGGCAGGCACGATCGATAATATAACCCTTGGCCAAGGCGTTCAGGGTGAGCGGACAATCGGTAGCCGAGCGAACGGTCCTTGACGCTCGCTCCACCTGCCATGAGGCGGCTTCCGCCCGAATTCGGGCTTGGGACAACTCGTCCGCCGTCGGGAGCCGGCCAGTCCGGGCACACGCCGCCCAGAGTCGGCTGAGCGCCTCGACAGCCGGATTGAAAGCACCGCCACTGACGGTCCGCCAACGGCTGCACGCTTCGAGCACGTCCAGCAATTCTCCGGACGCGGGCAGCGTGCCAGGGGCAGCGGCCTGCCAGCGGCGGAACTCGCTGGTCGAATCGTAGCCGCTCAAAATCCCCGCCAGCCGATCGATCTCGCGGAGCACAGTCGTCTCGGCCGCGCGTGCCGCCTCGGCGGATTCGGCTTGAACGTGCAGTTCCAGCGACGTGCCCAGCACGTCGTCATGATGAAAAACCCACGGCGGGTCCGCTGCGGAAGCCGACAGACCCCCGAGACATGACAGCCAGGCAAAGGCCAACGCCAGCGTCGGTTTGGTGCATGACATCGATGTTCTTCTCACCCTTCGTCGAGGTACTCGGTCGCCAAGAACAACAAACCGGGCCGCGTTTAGAAGCCGTCCCCACCCCGGGGCGGAGCCTGCGGGCCGCGTTGACCGCCCGGTTCGCCCTCGCGTCGTTCGAACTCCCGGCCTCCTCGCCGCGGGCCTGTGCGGCTCGCTGCCTGCTGTTCAGCCAGCTTCGTTAGTTCCTCTCGGTCGACGGCCCCGTCCTTGTTCGCGTCTGCCCGTTCCAAGATCCCGGCCATCCGCTCCGGCAACTCATCGCTGCCCAGCTTGCCGTCTTTGTTCTTGTCAAACGTCATCAGCTGGTCGACCAGTTCCTTGGGATCCGGTCCGCCGCCGCCCGGACCGCCGCGCCCGGGTCCGCCCCTACCAAACCCCTCGCCTCCCGGCCCCTCGCGTCCCGGCCCGGGGCCAAATTGCGGGCGCAGTTCGTCAGCCGTCAGGATGCCGTTCTTGTCCTTGTCCAGTTTCAGCAGCGAGGCGGCCGCGTTCTTGATCTCCTCGGCGGACAACTGCCCGTCGCCGTCCGTATCGAGAGCCTGGACAAGCGGTGACACCGGCCGGCCCGGTCCGGGCCCGCGTTCGCCGCGTCCTTCAAACCCGGGCGGCTGAGCCAACGCATCGGACGGGATTAGCCAAGCAGTGCACTGCAGAGCCAACGAGGTCAGAATCAGGATTCGATGCACAGCCGTTTCCTTTCTCACGAGTGAATGTGTTCAGGGAGGCGTCCGGCGCAAATCCGCAGGCATTGCCTGACTCGACGCGGTCCCGCAGGATGTTGAGCCGGTCTATCTGCCCCCTTAAACGCACCAGCCCACGGATTATTGCTGGCGAGTTTTGGTTTTCACGGAAATCTGCACACGGCGACGGCGACCAGGCAAGGGAAACACCGAAGCGGGGATGCGGGTGCCATGGTCCCGAGGCATCACTCAACCGCCGTGCGGAGTTTCTCGATCAGGGCAGGCACGACTTCATAGATGTCCGCGACCAGGCCGTGGTCTGCGGCGGAGAAAATCGGAGCTTGCGGGTCGCGATTTACCGCCACGACGCACTTGGCACCCTGCATGCCTGCCAAGTGCTGAACCGTGCCCGACAATCCCAACGCGATGTACAGGTCGGGCGCGACGATCTTGCCGGTCTGTCCCACTTGAAACTCGTTGGGGGCGATGCCGGCGTCGACCAGTGCCCGAGTGCTGCCGGTTGCTCCGCCCAGCGTGTCCGCCAGCCCCCCCACCAACCGCTCGAAGTCTTCGCGGTTCTGCACGCCACGGCCCCCGGATACGACCACCCGTGCGTCGCTGACGTCGGGCCGCCCACGGGACTTGGAGGCCACGCCCAGATATTCGGCCGGGCGGGGCAGAGGCGGGGCCTCGGCGTTCAGCGGCCGGATGTCGGCCGGGCTTGCCGCCGGCCCGGCGGGAGGGTACGCCGAGGCGCGAACCGTGACGATCTGCGGCGCACCGCACAGTTCGATGGTCGCCAACGCCGCGCCGGCGTACACCGGCCGCTGCAACCGCAACCGTCCGTCACCGAATTCGTGGGCCACCACGTCGCTGGCCATCGCGCCGCCCAACAGTCCGGCCGCCCGCGTGACAATGTCCTTGGCCCACGTACCGCTGGCAGCCACCAACAAGTCGGCCTGGGCCTGCTGCACTGCCTGGGCGATCACGCGCGCATAACGGTCGGCCAGCGGATGCATCAGGGCCGGAGCATCGGCAGTGAGCACGGGGGCATAGGCCGCCGCGTCGACGGCAGCGGCCTGCAACTGATGCCCGACCAGCAGCCACTGAGCGCTGCCGCCCGTGGCGGCAGCGCACGAGCGGGCGAAAGTGAGCGCGGACCGACTGGCCATGCGCACCGCGGTCCCCTCGTGTTCGGCGACGACCAGAATCCGCATCGACAACCTCCGTCTCAAAGGACCTTGGCGGCACGCAACTGGGCGACCAACTCGTCGACCGAGGCCGCCATTCGACACGTCCGCTCCCCCGCCGTTCCCCGCAGGCCGAGGGTTCGCACGCGCGGCTCGATGGTCACGCTCAGTCCCTCCAGTGTGACCGTTTCCAGGGGCTTCTTGCGGGCTCGGAGAATGGCCGCCAAGGCGGCATAGCGGGGCTGGTTCAGTCGCAGGTCGACGGTCACAACCGCCGGCAAGGTCACTTGCACAGTCTCGATCCCCGCATCCGTCTCACGGTCGACTCGCAGGCTGCCGTCCAGTACTTCGATCCGCGAAGCGAACGTGGCCTGGGGCCAGTCCAAGAGGGCCGCCAGGAACTGGCCGGTTTGATTCGCGTCGTCGTCGATTGCCTGCTTGCCCAGCAGCACCAATTGGGGCGATTCCCGGAGCACAATCTGCTGCAGGATCCGGGCTACGTTCCACGAGTCCGGCGGCGGTTCGCACGCGACCAGTGTGGCCCGGTCGGCCCCCATCGCCAGCGCAATCCGAAGTTGTTCGTCCGATTCCTCCGTGCCGATCGCCACGGCAACCACTTCGACCGGCTCGGACGACCGCTCGCGAATCAAGATCGCTTCTTCCAGGGCGACCTCGTCGAACGGATTGATGACAAACGTCAGGTCTTCATCCTCGATTCCCGAACCGTCCGCGCGCACGCTGACCCGCAGGTTGGGATCGGGGACACGTTTGACACATACCAGGATCTTCACGGCAGGCCTCGCTGCGGGGATGCCATTGCGGCGAATCGCCAGGGTTCAGATTTTCGGCGGTATGATAGCGGATTGCCGGGGCGCTGCGAAGGCCGGAACGTCCGACACGGAACGTCGGACACTGAAAAACGCCGGGCCTGTGGAGGAAGCACACCCGTGAGTGTGCACACTGTGGGTGTGCACACGGATCGCGCAATGTGTTATCTTGGCAACGCTCACGAAATCACCTCCTCGTTTACCGCCCCGCCGAGGACACCGGATTCGGACGACGTGCGCACCCAGGCAGCCGGCGTCTTCGGCAGGGCGGTAAGACCTGTTACCGACCACCAATTACCGATCACCGATCACCATGCTCCCCCGCGACCGCGTTCTAACTGCATTTTCCCACCAGGAGCCCGAGCGGGTACCGTTGTGGTTTGGCATGAGTCCGGAGTTTCGGGCTCACGCCAAGCGGCGTTTGGGCGTCGACGACGAAGGCTTGCTCGTCCGCTTGGGCGACGACTTTCGCCGCGTGTTTGCCGTGTACGTGGGGCCGCGGTTTGCGCTGCAAGCGCCGGATGCGACGTACCGCACGCCGTTTGGCGTCGAGCGGCACGGCTTGGGCTACGGGCAGCCGATCCATCTGCCACTGGCCGGCGCGTCGCTGCGCGAGATCCACGACTATGCCTGGCCCGATCCGGCTTGGATGGATGTGTCCCGGATTCGCGCGGAAGCGTTGGCCTACGGCCGTCAGTACGCGATCCTCGGCGGCGACTGGTCCCCGTTCTGGCACGACGCGATCGACTTGTTGGGCATGGAGGAGCTGCTGCTGAAGATGCACGACGAGCCGGCGCTGGTGGACGCCCTGCTGCAGCACATCGTGGACTACTACTGGGAAGTCTCCCGGCGGATTTTCGATGCGGCGGCCGACGCGCTCGACATTTTTTTCATCGGCAACGATTTCGGCAGTCAGTTTGGCCCCCTGGTCGGCCAGGAGTTGTTTGCGCGTTTCTTGCTGCCGCACCTCCGGCGGCTGATCGACCTGGGACACGCCTACGGGCTCAAGGTCCAGCTGCACTGTTGCGGCGGTTTCGCGCCTCTGTTGCCGATGCTGATCCGGGCGGAACTGGACGCGATCCACGCCGTACAGCCCTCCTGCCTGGGGATGGATCTGGCGAAGCTCAAAGCCGAGTTCGGCCGGCAGCTCGTGTTCAACGGGGCCATCGATTCGCATCACGCGCTGCTCGAGGGCACGCCGGATTCCGTGCGAGCCACGACGCGCGACGTGCTGCGGATCATGATGCCCGACGGCGGCTACGTGGCGGGCGCCAGCCACGACTACATCCTGGAGGAAACCCCTGTGGAGAACGTCGTGGCGATGAGCGACGCGGTGCGGGAGTTTGGCGTGTACGATCGAGCCAGCCGCGGCGGATAGAGTCTTCAGATTCCGGGTTCGAAACCACGGGTCGCCCCGCGCGATCGGCTTTCCGCCGTACCGGGCGCCGGTACGAGGCGCTCGCATCCCCGGCTCTCTCCCGCGCTGGCGGTCGCTGGGCCGCGGCCGCCGAGGAGACCGTGCCGACCGACAGGTCTCCGACGTCTTGCGCCAATGGGTCCAGGAGATGGCAAGGCACTTTGACACGCCTGCTTGGGCCCAGAGGGCAACGCGATGAATGTCGAATGGGCGCCAAGCGGCCGCCGGCCGCGGACCCGGAATGCCGATCAGTGTTCCTGGCCTGCCTCCTGCGGGCGGCGGCGGCGAAGTCCAATCTGATCGAAGGGAATGGCTTGAAAGCCGGTGGCCCAGACCGGCGAGTCCGCTCGGATGCGGAAGTCCATCTTGTCCGGCGCCGTGAAGCCGAGGTCCGGGCCGACGTAGTTCTGCTCCAACTTCAGCATTTCCTGCGTCGCGTGCCAGCCGACTTCCAGCCACTTGCCGACGCACACATTGCGTGCCACGACGTTGTTCTCGGGCGGCACACCGTCGGTTTTCGCGTAGTACCGGTCGAGATCGGCGATGGCCGGATACCGCGTGCGGTACAATTCCGTCGGCACGGCGGCCAGCTGCGTCCGCATGTAATCGTGGACCATGTTGAACCACACCGGCGACTTGTCGAGCCCCCGGCCGTCCATCCGCACCGCCGGGTCGCAATCGACGAACAGGTTGTTCTCGACGCGGTGGTCGCGGCCGCCGCCGATGAACATCGCCCAGTGGACCTTGTAGAAGACGTTGCCAAAGACTTCGGTCCCGCTGACGCAGTCGTCCATGTAGACGCCCATCGAGCCCATGCCCACGCCGCCGGTATGGTGGATGAAGTTGTGCCGGATCCGATTGCCGCGGCAGGTCCAGTCGCGGCCGGTGTAGATGGCTCCGACATCACCGGTCTCCAACGCGATGTGGTGGATCTCGTTGTACTCGAGCAAGTGCTCGTTGCCCCCAAACAGGATCGCACAGTGCGGATGGTCGTGGATCAGGTTGTGCGAGACGCGGAGCCCCACGCCGCTGAGCAGCACGGCCGGCACGTAGCACTTGGACCAACGGCCTTGGCGGGCAAAGTGGCAGTTCTCGACGAAGTGCCCGCCGGGCGTCAGCGTCTGGCGGTCGCCGCCGCTGAGCGTCACGCCGCCGTCGCCCGTGTCGAAGATGTCACAGTCCACCACGCCGTGGCCCGTCCCGCCGTCGACGCGGACGGCCCAGTCGCCGATGTTGCGGATCGTGCAGCCGCAGAGGCGATTGCCGCTGCCGCCTTGCATGACCACGGCATCGGCGCGGGTCGCTTCCAGCGTCAGGCCCTGGAACGTGACGTGCGAGACGCCGTTGAGCCGAACCAGCGGTTGGTCGAGCAGCGACAGCGTGGCGTTGAAATTGGCGTTCGCCCCTGGGGGTGGCCAGAAGTAGAGCACGCCCGCCGCGCGGTCGAGGAACCACTCGCCCGGCTGGTCGAGTTCCTCCAGCACGTTCAGGAAGTGGAACCGCTGCCCCTTGCGAAAGCCGTACAGTCCGTGCGGCGGCGCCGTCTTGATCAGCCGCTGCTCGCGGTCCAGCGAGGCGACCCGTTCGTAGGAATTGGCCCAGTCCCACGACCAGTAGCCGTGCACCCACAGATCGCTCGGATCCTGCCAACGCAGCGGCCGGTCGCCGACAAAAGAGAAGCCGTCTTCCAGTCGGCCAATCTTGCCGCCGTGGCCGTCGTCCTGGGCCTGAGCCTCAGGGAAGCCGGCGATCTGCGACCACTCGCCTTCGTTCGGCCAGCGGGCCAGCGTCATCGGCTGGCCCTCGTAGAACAGTTCGCAATGCGCGGCCGTTGTCGGTCGGCCAAACCCGCGCGACTGCATCGCGCCGAACTCGGTGATACCCAGCGCCCGCAGGTCGATTTGCCGCACGCCGTCGCGAGCCTTCTCGTCCAACCGGTTCCGCACGGCCGCCGCGGTGATCGGCTGGAACCCGGACAGCGAGCGTCCACCGAGCAGCCGGACAGTTTCGTCGCGCCAGGACCGCCACACGACCGGCGCCTGGGCCGTGCCCGAATCAGCCGCGGTCAGTTCCAAGGCCGCTGTGCGGAGATGATCGCCGCCGCGAAGCCAGACCGTCGCCCCGCCCTGCGGCCTGCCGCCCGCCTGTTGCACCTGCCGGACCGCGTCCCGTGCTCGCTCCAACGTGGCAAACGGTTTTTCCGCGGTGCCCGGATTGCTGTCCTGGCCGACGGGCGAGACGAAAAACTCGCCCCCTGTGGCCAACGCGTTCCCCGTGAGAACGACGAGCGTGAACGTGAGTACTCGGGCCATGCCAGGATCCTCCAACGTTGGTCATTCTTGAGATTGGCCAAACCCCGTGGTCTCAGAAACCTATGGTCTTCAACTGCCCCTCGAAATCCGGCGGCAGATCGACCGGCGGTTGGGCCCCATCGCGCGCGGCGTAGCGGAGCATGTTGACCAGCAGCCGATCGGCCACTGGGTTCTGCCCCAGGTTTTCCCGGATCTGGAGCGTGTTCAACAGGAAGTGGCCGGCGCCCAACGAGTGGCCGGCGACCATCAGTCCTGCCGAGTAATCGAGCGACGTGTTGATCGCCCCGGCGACCACCTCGGCGGGCGGATCCTGGCCAACCCAGGCCGTGTCCGGAATGATCTCCCGATAGAAGGTGTAGTCCATCAGGCCGCCAGCCGGAAGTCCTTCGAAGACCGGGTGGTTCTTCGCCCATTCGTCCTTGTGGTACAGCCATGACGGCAGACTCGCCAGGGTGCCTTTCCCAGCCAGCGGCACCCAGCCGGCTGGCTGATCGCCCTTGGCAAACACCGCGGGCGAAAGGAAGATGACCGTCGAGCCGCGGGCGATTTGCCGAGCGAGATCTGCAAAGGCGGCCGCCCCGCCGGGCGCGGGCGGAACCGCCGAGGCGAGGATCACCTCACGTTGCGAGACCGGCCCGGCTGGCGCGGCCGTCGCGCCCGGCCCAGTTGCGGAACCCGGCACAGGCGAGTAGGGCCGCGTGCGAACCTTGTGCTCGGCAAGCCACTGGGCCAAGCCTGCGTCCTCGCCCCACAAGACGACTTCCGTCGGGACCGTTGGCAGTTCCGCGGGATCGCCCACGTAGAACTCGGCTTGCCCGCCAGCGGCGGCGGCCCCTTGCAGGAAGCTGACCAGGAACCGGTATTTGCCGGACGGTCCGTCGATCATCACATCCTCGGCGAACATCGGCTGGGCGAAGGCCGGCTGCGGCTGGGCCGCCGGGTCGGGGATCGTGACCGAGATCGTCTTGTCGAAGATGCTCCGCGCATCGGGGCCCACCACCTGAACCCGCGCCGGATACTCGCCGGGCTGTAGGACGTCCTCGTTGGCCAGCACGGCTTCCAAATGGGCCGTGCGGCCGCGGTACACTTGCACCGGCTCGACGAACAGGCACCAGCGGAGCGGATACCAGCCGTCGAAGACCGCGTCCACCGTGCCGGGCTTGAGTTGCCGGAACAGCGTGACGATGCCCTCGCCGGCATCGCCACAGTCGGTGGTCCCGGTCATGCTGTGGCCGATGCAGTTGGGATTCGCGCGGATGCAGTTCAAGCTCAACCTTCGCTGCTCGCCCATGCGGGCCAGGCACTGGGCGAAATAGTCCTCGGGGCTGGCGAACGTATCCCGCAGGTTCCATCGCTGCCAGTCCGCCAGGAACTGGTCCAGCTTGGCGCGATACCAGCGGGCATCCTCGACGTGCTTGGCGCCGGCCTGCTCGTAGTCGCGCGTCATCCTCACGAGGTCGAGGCTGCTGCCGATTCCGTACTCGGAGACAAAGACGGGCAGCTTGCCGCCGCTCACTGTCCGCAGCGTGCGGATGATCCCCGCCGTGTGCGGGACGCGCTGATACGGGTGCTGGTCGCTCACGACATCCTCCCAGATCCGCGACCCGGGATTGGCCAGGCTGCCGATCACTTCGCTGGCCTCGGCAGCATCGCCAATCCGCCGGCCTTTGTCAAAGACGCGGAACGTCGCGGCGTCCGGCGCGGCGTCCGGCCGTAGTTGTCCGTAGCTCCACACGCCGTTGGGGTTCTGTTCGACGGAGAACTCGCGGGCCGCGTCATGGGTCTTTCCATCGGCCCGCCCGATGGATATCTCGACGCCCGTGCTGTCGCCGCCGTAATTGCCGTTGCCCCGGCCCACGGCGAAGTCGAGCGTGTCGCCCGCCTTGACAGCCACGTCCGCGGCAAACGGCGTCTGCATCCCTTGACCTTCCAAATTGATGAGGCGGGCGAAGATCGGCTTGCCGGTGTGGAGGACATGGACGTCGGTCGTGGCCTTCTCGGCGATGCTGATGAACTTGGCGGACAGCGAGATCGTGCCGTCCGCCGGCGCCGTCCAGCGGAGGACGCAGAATTCGCCAACCGGACCGGGATGCAGGGACAGCCGGCCGGGCTCCCAGTGGACGCCCAGGGCGTTAATCGGGGCCTGGGTGCCGTTGTGCGTGACGTTGGGTTCCAGGGCACCGGCCTGATCCTGCCAAATCGATATGCCGGTCATTGATCCACTCGACGGCTGGCCCGTCCGGCCGTCAAATCGCCCGCTGTTCAGCATCACCAGGCGCGTGTCATCCAGCGACCGGACCAGAGGCAGCATCTGGACGGCGTGCCGGAACACCGGGCCGTCGGGCATCTCGTTCAGCAGCCCCCACATCACGACGCAGGGATGGTTCCGATCCCGTCGGATCATGTCGCTGACCTCGTGTTCGAACCGCGCTTTCATCTGGGGCGAATCGGCCAGGAACCAGCCGGCCAGGGACTCCTCATAGATCATGAACCCCAATTCGTCGCACAGGTCCAGTTGGTAGCGGGCCGGCACGGAACAGAAGAAGCGGATGGCATTGAAGCCCATCATCTTCATCTGCAGCATCTCCCGCCGGGCCAAGTCAGGATCGTGCGGCCAGTGCAGCCCGATGGGGTAGATCGTTGCCGTATGCGAACTCTTCAGGAACACGCGTTTGCCGTTCAGGCGGAAATGGCCGTCGGCAAAGCGGAAATCCCGGAAGCCGCAGGTCGTGGAGTTCTCGTCCAGCGACGGCGAACCATCGGCTTGGACCCGCGCCGTCACGCGATAGAGGTACGGATCGTTCAGCTCCCACAGTCGGGGCTGACGCACCTGGACTTGCAGCGTGACGAGCGTGTCGCCCGGCGGGAACTCCCGGGTTGTGCTAGTCGCATCCAGCGTCTCTCCGCCCGCCGCCGGCGCCACCGTCAACCGGATCTGCCCGGCGACGGTGGTGGGCGAGGCGTTGCGGATATTCGCCTGGACTTCGATGCTCCCGGTGCTCCAGTCGGGACGCACCGCCAAGTCCTCGACTCGCACCACCGGCGTGGCCAGCAATTCCACCGCATCCACGATGCCGCCAGGATTGAAAGTCAGGCCCGGCCGGAAGGGCTCGGATTTGGCGTAATGGCACGTTTCGGCCAGGACGATCCCGTCGATTCGTTCGTTGTTCGGATTCAGCACTCGGACGGCCAGCAGGTTGGGCCGCTGCGGTTGGATGGCGTCGGTCACATCCAGGACGAAGACGCCTTCGCCCCCCTCGTGCCCGCCGACGTGCTGGCCGTTCAGCCACACGTCGGCCAAGTAGTCGACGGCCCAGAACCGCAGCAGGCAGCGGCCGCCCACATGGGGATTGGCCGGCGCGGTGAACGTGCGCCAGTACCAGGCCACGCCGTGATAGCCGGGAAAGGCGTCCTGGATGATCCACGGCACCTTGGTCCGCTTGGCCTCCGGCCGCGGTGCCTCGAACCACTTCTGCTGCCGGCCCGCGTTCGTCGGATCGGTGGCCAGCAGCCACTGGTCGCCGTCCAGCGAAACCACCACCGTTGCGGCCGGTTGGTCGGCCGGCGGCTGGGCGGCGGCGCCAGCCGATGCGAACGAGGCCCCAAGGGTGAAATGCACGACCAGGGAGAACAGAGTCATTCGTTTCATACACTGATGGTCCCACATTCGTCGGCAATGTCAACGTGCCGCCCCGACACGCCGCCCCGACACCGACCGCTGCCCGTAACTAGCGGGCACCGTCCCGCGGATCTGGCCTGGACGGCACAACTTGCGCGTTGTCCAGGCTAAGAACTGGGGTTGGGTGCCTGGGGTCGAGACACGAGGTACGAGTGGCGAGCGCCCAGTTTTTGCCTCTGGCGGCTCGCTGCAGTCGCCCCCGGGCACCCCAACATTTAGCCTGGACGACAAACTAGCGCACCGCGCGAATCAGAACCGGCTCCCGGGCCGGCACCGTCATGGTCGCCGAGTCCTGCGTCATCTCGACCTGCGTCGTGAGTTCCTTGCCCGTGCAGGCGTTCGTGATCCGCAGGCGCGCGCCGCGCAGTGACGGCGGCAATTCGATCTTGGCTCGCCGCTCGGTTTGGGCGTAGACGGCCACCAGATCGCCTCTCCGCACGACGACCAGTCCGTCCTCGACCACGGGCGTCCCGTCGACGACGACACGCCACTGGCCCGTCGCCTCGTTGACCTCGACAAACGTATCCGCGGCATACACGACGCGGCAGACGGGGCCTCGTCTCTGGTAGTCCTGCATTCTGCGGTGGCGAAGATACGTCCACGGGGCCACGACCAGGTAGATCGGCTCGGCCATCTCGTGCGGCGTGACGTGCTTGGTCCAGTCGGTCGAATACGTGGCGCCGTACAGCGAACTCTCTTGGGGATAGTTGGCATTGGGGTTACCGCGGCCGTAAGTCGTCGGCCCGCCGTGATAGATCAGGGGAATGAAGGGGATCGGCTCCTCGCCCGCAAATACCGGATCGCTGTTTCGCCAGAGATGCCAGGAGTGGCCGATGACTCCCACGAACGGGGCCGTAAAACCTTCCGACGTCACGTCGATGCCCAGGCGATTGAACTCGCGAATGAGGGCGAATTTCCCCGCCAGGCTGTCGCGCGTGCTCTCCGGCGTCTGCGGGTGGTAGTCTCGCCGCATCGGTACGGCGCTCAGGACATCGATGTGGTACGAGTCACGCACCGGCATCTGGCCGACGGTCCGGCGAATCCGTTCCAGGCCGGCCTGCCGGGCATATTTGTCAAGGGCGATGATATACGACTGGCCGCCGGCCCAAACGCCACCTCGCTGCAGGCCGCCCTGACTGTCCCGCGCGATGAGGGTCTCGTCCCAGCGGGGACTGTCGCGATAGGCATCGTCAAAGTTGTCGTGATAGCTCAGAATGGCGTTGTACTTGGCCGCCTCGACGGCCGCCCGACGCAGTCCTGCTAATCCGCCCAAGCGTTCATTGATCTGGTCCGTCGCCGGATAGCCGGTGTCGTGCCCCTGGTACTGCCAGCCCACCAGATAGACCACTTGCTTGAGCCAGGGCGCCAACTCGTGAACCCTGCGGATCACGCCCAGCGCGTCCTCGAACGTCGTGAAATCGGTGGCCCCCGGTGCGTCACAGAAGATCTTGTAGATGTAGGTGTCCTGGTACAGCGGATTCGGGCCGCCCGCGACGTCGCGCCGCAGCCATTTGGCCGCATCGATCCAGGTCGGACCGGAACCGTCCGCGCCGCGGACGACGGCCAACTCGACTCCCGGCGTCTCGGCGAGCCGGACCTTGGCTGCCGGCCCGCGCGCCTCGGCGCGCAAGGCCAACCGGACCGAGAAGCCGCCCGCCAACTGCGGGGCCGCGCCCGACACCCGCGCCTCCAACTCGTTGTCCCAGTCGCGGGTGCGGAGGGCCGCCGCACAGCCGTCACCGATCACGGCCCCGCAGAGATCCGCTTCGAACCAATTCAGGCCGATCGAGTGCTGTCCCGGCGCTGTGCGGTCCAAATGAACCAACCGCCCGCTTTGCGTCGGCACGACCAGTTGCCCCCCGGGGCTTCGCACACTGACCAACTGTGGCAACCAGACATCCATCAGCAGGTACCCCGACTCCTCCTTGACGGACTCGATTCGGACCTCCAAGACGTTCGCCTGAACTCGAATGACGAGAGCGAAACTGGCCGCCAGTTGCTCCTGATCGCAAACCCGGATCGAGTACCTGGCGGCGTCCGGCTGCTGGAGCGAGAAACCGGCTGTGTCGCGGAGACAAACCGTGCGATACCGGTCGTCGGCGGTCCGGCAAATCCTCGCCCGCAACGGGTAGCCTGAGGAATCACCGAGCAACTTTGGGCCCTGGGCCAGTTCGTATTCCAGCACGCGAGGTTGCGCCGAAGACAGCGTGACTTTCAAGTCTCCACTGTCCACCTGCGTCACTGGGCCGGCAGGCAGCCTGACCGATTCCGCGTCCGCCAACGGCCAACCTGCCGTATCGCGCCATCTCGCCTGGATCGGTTTTCCCCGCGCGGCGACATTGTCGGCCAAGACCTCGACGGTCGCGACGCGATAGCGTTGACCGGCAACGGCCAGATTGTCGTTGGCCAGATTCTGCCGCTGGCCGGTTTCAGGCTCGTAGAGACCGATCAGCACATGGTATCGACCGGGCGGGAAATCCCCGGGAATGCGGATGGGATGACGGTCTTCGCGAACGACCGCTCGCGGCAGCCAGGCAAACGTCGGCGTGAGAGGCCGGAAGTCTGCGCCGGTGGCCGGCCCGACGTCGGGATCGCCGTCGAGCGCGGGCCGGAGGTGCACGAACACCACGTGCTCGCCGTCCGCGGGGCTAGTACCCAGGTTGACGAACTCGTATCGAGCGTCGAGCGTTTCGCCCGGATGCAGCTGGTCCGCGGCCAAGTCGAGAGCGGTCAGTTGCGGCAGAAACCCCTCCGCCGAACGGCCATGACCACAGAAGATCAGCGGCGCGGCCGCCACACACATGATCGCGAGACACCGAATCGAGAGAAACCTCGAAGGCCGTTCTGAGCGGTAGGCGGCGAGCCGGTTTTCGTCCGCGTGGGAATCGTCGCGAATGACAACGCCGTCGGCGGCGCGTCCCAGCGTCAAGGGGACCGCAAGCAGCGTCCGCCCGAGCCAGTGTCCCACGTTCATGATATTGCCTTTCTGCCTAGACTCGCCCGCGGCGCCAAGCGTCGCTGGCTTTCTTGGCTTGAACCCGACGGTATTGTACGATGGGCACGGGAAATACTCTATTCGAGTTTCCGGAGACGTGGCATGTCAACCCGAACTCCCACCCCCGGAACAGCGCAAGGAGAACTCGATGCACCAACGGATCATGAATCGGCGTGCGTTCCTCCAAGCAACCGCGGGTAGCGTGGCGGCGGGAGCTCTCGCCGGCCGCGTCGTGCGGGGAGCCGCGGCGGGGCCGCAGGCTGCGCTCCAGATCGACGAGCCCTATCACGGGGCGGTCCTCAATCATCGCCACGGAAAGCAAACGGCGGAGGGGTTGAAGATTCTGGTCCAAGGCAGCGCCTCGGCCGCGATCGCCGTGGCCGTCAATGGCGTGCCGGCTCGGCGCGAGGGCGACCGATTCCAGGCGGAGATCCTGCTGCGTGACAAGGAGACGGACGTGCTGGCGGTCGGCGAGGACGGCGCCGGCCGGCACGAATCGCGCGTGCGAGTCGTGTGGGACCGCTACTCCGTGCCACGCTACCGGTTCTCGATCGACGACAACAGCTTCTTCCTCCGCGACATCTGGCAAAAGAACTACGGGTCGCTGTTCGATTGCTGGTACCTGCAGCTGCTCCGGGAATTGAACCGGAAGTACGGGGCCAGGTTCTCCGTGAACATCTACTACACGACCGGGGACGATTTCTGCCTGCAGCAGTTCCCCGATCGCTATCGAGGCGAGTGGCGCGACAACTCCAGTTGGCTGAAACTCGCGTTCCACGCTTACGCCGACAGGCCCGATCGCCCGTACCAGGATGCGCCGCCGGAGAAACTGCTGGCCGACTTGGATCTGGTGGCCGAGCAGATCCGCCGCTTCGCCGGCCCCGAGGCGTACGCCCCGCCAACGGTGATTCACTGGGGGATGACGCGGCCATCGGCGCTGCGGCCGCTGACCACCCGCGGCGTCCGGGCACTCAGCGGCTACTTCCGCCCGAGCAACGGCGTCTGGGATGTGAACTATCGCTGGAACGACGAGGTCTCCGCGTACCTCTTCCGCCACGACGCCTGGAAGGATTTTGACAGCGGCATCGTCTTCTCGCGCGTCGACATCATCTGCAACAGCGAGCCCTTGGACAAGATCGTGCCTACACTCGAGCCGCAGATCGCGGATCCCGACACGGCGGAAATCCTCGATCTGTTCACCCACGAGCAGTACTTCTGGCCGTTTTACCGGAATTACTTGCCCGACCACCCCCAGCGACTGGACGCCGCGCTCCGCTGGGTGACCGACCACGGCTACCAGCCGGTCTTCTTCCACGAGGGGTTCCTGGGCGGCCGGGAGTAGACATCGGCTGCGGTCAGGCGTGAGTTCCCGGCCGAAATTGGCGGGGCGCTTCCGTGGCTGCCGCCGAGTTCCCCTTGCCCCGCCAAACCAGAAGCCCCGTGACCGGCAGGCTGGCGACAATCAGGCTGGCCAGGCACGCCAGGATCTTGCCGGGCAGTCCGAGAATCGCCCCGCTGTGAACGTCGAAATTCACGCGACGGACCACCCCGGCCGCCGTCGCATCCTGGTATCTGCCCCAGGAATCCCGGCCGGGGGCCGCCGCCAGGGTGTGCGGGTCAAAGTCGTAGTGGTCCGTCCGGTAGTAGGTGTACCGCCGCGGATTGACGACGAAGCGCAGCGTCCGCTGTGAGTTCGATGGGAAGAATACGATCGTCGCTTCCGCATCCGGGTTGGCTCGTGTGATGCACTGCCAGGCGGCGTCGACGTTCTGACTGGGCGAGTCCGTCGGCGACGGCATCTCGAGCGTCGCCGGCCGGGAGGCCAGGGCACCGCGCCACCCTCCGGACGCGAGCCAGCGCACGGCGCCGTTGAACCAATCGAATCCCCAGACCAAGCCGGTCAGCGCAAAGATCAAAGCGAGTGGGAGTACGTAGAACCCAAGCACGTTGTGCAAGTCGTAATTCCGCCGTCGCCAGGTGGTCTGCCAGCGGATTCGCAGACGTTGCGCGAGTACCGCCCAGCGCCGCGGCCACCAGTTGACCAGTCCGCTGATCAGGATGAAGACAAACACCAGCGTGGCGCAATCGACGATCGTGGTTCCCAGTTCCGGCTCCAGCAGCAGCCGGTAATGCAGGCTGAAGACGACGTGCAAGAAGTCCTGGTTCATGTCTTTCATTGCCAGCACCCGGCCGTCGTACGGGTTCAGGAAAGCCAGCTTGTAGTACGGCGTCTTGATGTTGCCGAACTGGACGTACGCCGCGCGCTGGCGACCTTCGTAATACACGCGGCTTGCCGTCTCGCCTGGCAGTTGACGCTCGGCGATGGCGCGCAGGGCCGAGGGCGGCAACAGGGTGCCCGCCTCGGGTTCCACACACCGAAACGGGTCCAGCCGGTCCCGTAGCTCCCGTTCAAACACGTACAGACACCCGGACAAAGCGATCACCGAAACGACGATTCCCGTCGTGATACCCAGCCAAAGATGAAGTTTTCGGGCGAGCGTGCGCGTCGTCATCGGGAAACGAAGTCGAAATTGGCTTGATCGGTGCCGGTCGCGGGAACCTCGAAACGCAAGGTGCCATCAAGGGCTTGACGCGGCAGGGCCGGCGGTCGCTCGACGGGCTTGGGTGGGCTGCTCCCTTCCGGAGTAAAGTCCTCCGGGCGATCGAGATCGCTCGGACTTGCCGCCGGCGCCATGCGCACAATATGCTCCGTCGGAACCGCTCCCGCGTCGCCGCGAACGGTCTGCAGCGTGAACCGGCCCTCCGCGTCGGTGCGGCCCAGCGATCCGGGCCCGATGTTCGGTCGCTCCCGCTCCTTGGAGATGGGCACGAAGACAATGCCTACGTCCGGCAGCGGCTTGCCGTCCAACGTCACCCGGCCGGAGACCGGGACCGCCGTGTACTCGCTGCTGCCGCACCCGGCCAGCAGGGGAAGCAGCAGCATGACGCCCGCGGCAAGACGGGGCCCTCGGCGGTGGCGAGCTTCAGACGCGGGAACATCGTGGCTGGTCATGAGCGGTCCTTCGGAGATGCGTGGCGAGCTGACTTGCCGCGGCGCGGACAGCCAGGCCGGCGGGGTTACGGCAACTGCGGCGTTTCTCCGCCCTGGATCGTGCTGATCGCGCAGAGAATTGACAAGTCGATGTTCTGGCTGATGACCCGCGCCGACCCGTCCGCCAAGGCGAACTGAATGACGCCCGGATGAAAACTCCCCCAGCTGTTCGCGCACGCTCCGCCGCCCCAGACGCCCATCGCCGTGGCCAGCGTCATGCACGCCGCGAGGTCGTTGTTGATGGACAGCGGATGCTCGACGGTGTGTCCCATGGCGTAACTGAGGTACGTGTAGGCCCAGAATGCCGCGATGTCGCGCCGCGTCGTGGTCGCCTTCTCGCCGACCAGCAGCGTGTTCGAAGAGCCGTCCAGGACCGTGTTCAAGGACTCGGAAGTCCAGCTGAGCACCCCCGTCGCGTGCAGGATGCCGCGCCGGTTCTCGGGTGGCAACGGCAGCGCCGGCGTATACCGGTCCCACCACCCCTGCTGCGAGTTCAGCGGTATGTCGCTGGCCACGCAGCCGGCCACACACTTGTACGAACTGGTGCGGTATTCCAGTCCCAAGCCTCCGCGCGCGACCGAGCCGCCGGGCCCGGTGGCGGGGATCTGCAAGTCGCCCCGCCCGGGATCCGAAGGGCAAAGGTACCCGGGGACCGTGGCCTTTCGCACCGCGTCGTTAGGCGGGTCCTCGTTGTAGACACTGTGATCGTACAAGTCGTACAACGGCTGCTGTTCCAGGTAAGGCAGGATTGCGATCGCCCAGTTGATTCGGCTCTTCTGGCTGCAGCAGGGCCCTTCCGTAATGCTGCCCGGCGGAAAGCACTCGTAAACGCCGTGGTAATTCTGGCACGCCAGCCCCATCTGCCGCAAATTGTTCGAACATTGCATCCGCCGGGCCGCTTCTCGAGCGGTCTGGACCGCGGGCAGCAACAGGGCGACAAGAATCCCGATGATGGCGATCACGACAAGTAGCTCGACGAGCGTGAACGCAGCGGTGGTTGGCTTCCGAACGAGCATGGTCACTTCTAGGTAGGTGCAATGGCGAGTCGCAGACGTGGTGTCACAAAATCCTACCCCAATACCGTGAACGGAGATACCCGGTGGACATGCCAGCTGAGAGAATATGCAGACTTCGGCCTCAACCTGTTGCTCGCCAAGCAGTTGCGGCTGTTTGCCGAGTGCCGCGTTCGGTCGATGGCAAGTCAGCAGCAAGGTGTTGCCGCCGCGAAAAGGATGATATCATGCTGGGCAGCTACGATGCGACTGCGTTGACCGAACTGACGCAGAGCCAGCGATGAAACAGAACCCCTTTCTGCCGCTTTGCCGGGCGGGCTTGACGCTCGCGCCGTAGCGCCCAAAATGAGTCGGTGATTCGAGACCTGACGAACGCTTCCGTGCCGACTCAGCGATGGGCCGTTAGCGGGCGTCCGGCAGGTAACCGCGGAAATCGGCCGACGCCGGGTCGGGATTCCGGTGGGTGATCGGCTTCGGGTCGAGCCATTGGACTACCGTGTCCTTGATCGCATAGGCGAAAAAGTGGTTTCCCCGCGGGTTGTAGTGGCCGATGAAGTACTGCTTCGTGTAGTCGTCATACGGCAGCTTCTGTTTCCGGAAGTCGCGAAGTTGGACTTCATTCATGTCGAAGTAGGTGACCTTCTGGTGGATCAAGTAATCGACTACCGGCTGGTCGAACCGTTGCCGGCCTTGCCGCAACTCGTTCATGACGCGGTAGGGGTCGAACAGGACCACGAGCAGTTTCTTGCGGTTCTGCCGCGCGAACTCGCGGGCCTTGTCCAGCACAAACAGCGTGGCTCGGAGCGAGTATCGGTCCAGCAGTTCCCCCGCCTGGGCCGGCAAATCGGCCTCGCGGTTCCAGTCGATGGGGTATTCCAGGCGCGCAGCCAGTTGGCCGATCGCGTGCCGGTCCAGCTCCCGGATGAGTCCCAGCTTGAACGCGAACAGTTGCAGGGCCAGATCGTCTTGAAGCAAGTCCACCATCCGCTGCGGGTCACTCATCTGATACAGCATCTCGCGCGTCGGCAGCAGGTTTTCCTTCTCCACGAACTGGCCCGTCGCCACGTCCAGTTCGACGTTGGGCCAGAAGTTATTGTGAAACGCCCGGCCGCCTTGGTGATCCCACCAACGGAAGATGATCGCGTGGCGGCAGCGCAATAGGCTGCGGATGTGGTCGTCGCCCCAGAGGTAGAAGACCAGGTACTCCGCGCCGTGCTCGGTCTTTTCCTCACGGATCATCCGCCGGTAAGCCTGGTAGACGCCGTAACCGCCCATGCCGAAGTTCCGGATCGGCTCGCCCAGATGACCCGCCAGGTACTCCTGCCACGTCTCGCCGTCGCTGACCTGATGGCATTGCGTGAAGCTGTCGCCGTAGGTGTTGATCCGGCATTTCTTGCCCGCGTACATGTACGACGTGCGGGCGCCCGTCGCCTGAACCGTGGAGATCGTAGCGCTGTTGTCCATGCCGTCGTGCGGCAGGTCGCTGCCCAGGATGTAGCCCAGCTCAGGATCATACTGCGCCCAACTGGGCCCCTGCAGAAACCGGTCGATGACGCCTTTCGGGACAGCGCTCTGACGCAAGTATTCCTCGAACGTCGGGCGTTGCGGTTCCAGCGTGTCGGCGGCCCAGGAGCCCAAGCCGAGCAGGCCCAGCAAGCTCGCCGCACAGACAATCTGAATGCATCTCATGGCACTTTGCTCCCTTCTGGCAGCTCCTCGTTCACCACGACATTGTACACGTTGCCCGGGTCCGAGCCACACACGCCTCGGTGAACGACGCCTCGGTGAACGACGCCTCGGTGAATGGCTCGGTGAATGACCCGGTGAATGACTCCCCTTGCTTGCCCAGCCTCGCCCGGCTACGCTCACCTCACAGTCAGGAATGGACTCGCCGATCCTTGAGGCAGGTGCCGGTTGCGTTGGAGGCGATGGCCGGACCTGGAAGCACGTCGCACTATTGAGCGGAGCTTGTCAATGCCCCAGACGGTTACCTGTCCTCAATGCGGAAAGCGTTATCAGGTCAAGGACGAATTGGCCGGCCGGACGGTCAAGTGCGCGTGCGGCGGGCGGTTTGCGGTCCCGGAAACGCCGCCTTTTTCGCCAGAGCCGCTGGCCGAGCCACTGACGGCACCGCTCGCGCCAACGGCGCCGTCGATGACGGACGCCGGGGGACGCTATCGCCCGTCGGGACGTGTTCTCTGGGCTCGTTTCACGCTGGCGGCGGCGGGGGCGTTGGGCGGCGCCGGTGTCGTGGCACTGATCTTGGCCGCGATGCGGCGAGCTGACCTGTACGTGCCGGGACTCACGGGGTTGTTCGTGGGCGTCCTGGCGGCGGTCGGTGCCGGGGTCGCCGTCACTTGGGGACATTGCCGCAGCCGGGCGTGGGGCACGGCCTTGGGGACAGCGCTGGGGCTGATCGGCTTGTTGGGGCAGTTTCAGTGCGAGCTGGCGCTCGATCTGGGCCTCCCACACATCGTCCGTGTCGACCGCTTGCCGGGCCGCGTCTTGGACCACATCCAGAACGATGCGATCGTCCCTCAGCGCCGCAACCCGCGGCAACCGGTGACACCGGTGCCCGTGGCCAACGCCATCATCCTGCTGGTGGAAATCATCGTCGCGCCCCTATTTGGCGCCTTTGCCGGCTGGACGTTGGCCGGCCGGGTGTACGACGAGCCCCGCGGCCGCTGGGCGCAACGGCGCTGGGTGATGGTCGCCCAGGGGCAGGCCAAGGAGCTGAAGCGTGCCGCCGAATCGGGGACGCTGGCCGCGGCCTTGGCCCGCGTACCTCCCGCCGACGAGGCCCACGGCAAGAAAGTGACGGTATTGATCTTGGACACCCTCGCGCCGTCGGCCGAATCGCCATCCCCCACGCTGTATTTGACGGCCGGAGAAATCACGCTGACGGTGCCGGAGAGTTGGATCGAAAAGATCATCTACTTCATGCCCGCAACGTTCCGCCAACGCCGCCTGAACGAGCCGGAAGCGGCGGCGCTGCGGCGTTGGTTCAGCGTCTGAGTCGTGTGTCTGCCCGAGCCCCGAGGAAGCAGTCGGCCATCGCCGATACCAATGCCGAGTCGCCGCTTCGTGGATCATGCGACGTGCCCCCCGTTGAGGATTGGACGCGCTCATGGCGAGTCGCGGCGGGTTCCTGCCGCCGCTCTGCGATTCCGGTCGGAGGTGACTATTGCCGGTTAGGCGGTTTGACTTTGGCAAGACGATGAAGGCCCTCGTGACGATCGCCGCCGCTTGGTTGACGGTCGAGTGCGTCGCCGCTCCCCGCTGCGATCAGGGCGTGGCCACGCAGCGCGAAACGCCCGAGTTTCGCAGCCGGCGGAATTAGGATGGCTCCTGGGGCTTCGCGGTTATGTGAAGATCGCCTGCCGGCGCCGCTCTTGGCCGGCCGGTTTGCGGACGGGACGACGCTGGGGGTGCTGAATCCCGCTCCCCACGGCGACACGACCGCCGCGGACGGCAACAGCGTGCAGGGCGGCGTCATGACGGACGAGCGATTCCGCATTGGTGCGATCGGGGCCGAGGAGCAGGGACGCCGCCTGGGCCTGGGCTATTGGTTTCCGGGCTCGGAGGGCGAAGTCACCTACGCCGGCAACACGTACCCCGGCGGCCAGCTTCACCAGTGGCGCCGGCGGTTCCATCCGCTTCGCGACGGGTTCGAGCAGCGGTACGCCGTCGCGTTCCGGTTCGGCCACGCCGGAGGCCTGGCGGCTTGCTGTCGCGAGACGTGGCGGTGGGCGTGGCAGACGCTACAGCCCCAGGTCAACGCCCAGGACATTCCGACGGCGCGGGCGCGGATCGTGGACGCGCTGGCGGCCAACGTCGTCGAGGCGAGCGACCGGGCAGGCATTCCCAACGCCGTTTCCGCCGTGCCCGGCCCGGAGCATCGCGACGCCAAGACGGTGATGGGTTTCACCGGAAAGGCCCTCGAATCGGCCGAGTTCCTGCTCGCAGAAGCCCGGCTGGACAACACCGCCCGCAGCGTGGAACTCCGCCGCAAGGCCGAACGGATCATCGCCTCGTTCCTGCGTTTGAAAATGGCGCCGCCGGAAGGCGAGGGATTTGTCATCGCGACGGGTCAGCCCACCACGGCGCTGAGCCATGCCCCCGGTCATCCCGAGGTCTACCTGCGTTCGTTCGGCGACGACATCAAGGCCCTGCTGCGGGCCTACGAACGCGAGCGGCAAGCCGGCCGGGTCCATCCCGAATGGCTCGCCTGGGCGCGGCAGTTCACGGATTGGCTGCTGACACAACAGCAGCCGGCGGGCGGATTCCCGCGCGCCTGGATCGCGCCGCAGGGCACCGTGTTTTCCGATTCACCCAACGCCAGCTTCAACGCCATCCCGCTGCTCGTGCAGATGCACCGCCTGACGAAGGAGGAAACGTATCTCGCCGCCGGCCTCCGTGCCGCCGAGTTCTGTTGGAACAACGGCCAGTCTCAAGGCCGGTTCGTCGGCGGGACGATCGACAACCCCGACGTGCTCGACAAGGAAGCCGCAACGCTCTCGCTGGAG
>CAIYOB010001102.1 GCA_903927685.1 uncultured Planctomycetaceae bacterium | reverse complement strand
TCCCGCTGTTCGAGGCCCTGGACCGTTGCTGGCAGATCCTGGCCGCGTGTTTCGAGCCGGCCGAGACGGGGATTCGGCGGGCGATCATCGAGAAGCACTGGCCGTCGGAACCCGGCCCGACCGAACCCGGCCCGACAAGGCGCGGTCCGTCAGGAGCTTGAGCGCGATGGCTCAGAAGATCAAACTCACACGCCCCGAACTCAAATTTCGCCGCGACCGGCTGGCGCGGTTCCAGCGGTATCTGCCGATGCTCAAGCTCAAGCAGCAGCAGTTGCAGACGATGTTGCGCGAAGTCGCCGCCCGGGTCCAGCGGGCGCAGCAGGCATTGGACGAAGTCGCGGGGAGGCTGAGTCGTTACCGGACGTTGCTGGCCGATCGGGCCGGGATCCCGCTGGAGCAATGGTCCCGCCCCGAGCGGGTGCGGACCGGGCGGCGGAACATCGCGGGGGTCGACGTGCCGGTGTTCGAGGACGTCGAGTTTCCCGCCGCCCGCTACAGTCTGTTCGGCACCCCGGCCTGGGTCGATCAGGCCTTGGCCGATTTTCGCCAGCAGAGCCGCCGCCAGGCGGAATACGACGTGGTCCGCGAGGGCGAGTCCCTGTTGCAGCGCGAGTTGGCCCGCGTGATCCAGCGCGTGAACTTGTTCGAGAAGATCATGATCCCGCAGGACCGCGAAGCGATTCGCCGGATCCGCATCAAGCTAGGCGACGAGATGGCCGCGGCGGTGGGACGGGCCAAGATTGCCAAGGGCAAGCTGGCCAAGGTCCTGGACGAGCCCGTTGCCGACGCCGGGATCGATGAACCAGGGGAGGGCGGGCCATGATCGTGCCGATGGTCAAAGTCTATCTGGCCGCCCGCAGCGCCGAGCAACAGCGGGTGCTGGAGGTGATTCGGGAGCTGGGGGTGATTCATCTCGTGCCCGCGGATCCGGCGCGGGCGTTAGCGGACGGCCCGACGGGCGAGTCGCTCCAGATGCTGCAGCGCGCCCAGCAAGTGCTGTACGGCATCGAACCCCGGGGGGACCGGCTGGAGTTGCCGGCGGTCGAAGTTGCCCGGGAGGTCTTGGATGTTGAGCGGTACACCGTTGAGAACGGCAATCGCCTGGCGGGTCTGCATCGCGAGCTGCAACAGCTCGATCTGTGGGGAAACGTGCGGCTGGAGCAAATCGAGGCGTTGCGTCAGGCGGGCGTCCAGGTCGCTTTTTTCGCCGTCGCCAGCCAGGACATCGCGAGCATCCAGGCGGACTGTCTGGCCGAAGTCGGGGAACTGCCCGATGGCCGGACCGTCGTGGCGGTCGCGTGCCACGGAGCCGCGCCGCGCCTGCCCGACGGCGTGCACGCCCTGCCGCTGCCGCCGCGTGATGCGCCCTCGATTCGAGCCGAGGCGGCACAGCTCGACGCCGCGTTGAAAGCGGCGCACCACCGACTGGCCCGGCTGGCGCATCTGCTGCCGGATTTGCTTGCCGAAGCGGCGCGGCTGGAATACCAGGCGGATTTCCTGCGGGCTCAGCGCAGCGGCCTGGCCAGCGAACGCCTGTTTGCCGTCCAGGGATGGCTGCCGGCCGACCAGGCGCCGTCATTGCCCGAGGCTCTGGCTCGCAACCGGATTCCCGCGGCCGTACAATGGCGCGAACCCGACGCCGACGAGACGCCTCCGACGCTGATCCGAAGTCCCGCTTGGGCGCGGCCCATCGAGGGCCTGTTCCGGATTTTGGGCACGGTGGCGGGCTACCGCGAGTTCGATGTTTCCGTGCCGTTCCTGATCGCCCTGCCGATCTTCACGGCCATCCTGATCAGCGACGGCGGCTACGGGGCGCTATTGCTGGTGGGGCTGACGCTGGGATATCGACGTGCCGCGAAGATGCTGGGAACGCAGTTCACGCAATTGCTGATCATCATCAGCGTTGCCACGCTGCTCTGGGGTTTGATCTGCGCGACGTTCTTCGGCGTCACGCTGTACCCTCCTCTGATCGCGATTGACCTGAGTGAATCCTCGCGCACCTTCATGATGCGGCTGTGCTTCTGGATGGGCGCCGTGCACCTGAGCCTGGCTCAATTGTGGCCTGCCGTCGGCCTGTTCCCTGACCTGCGGTTCCTGAATCGAATCGGCTGGGCCGTGTTCATCTGGGGCATGCTAGGCGTCGTGCAGATGTTCGTGCTCAAGACGCCGCTGGGCTGGGATACGCCGTGGCCGTACCTGCTGCTGAGCGGCGCCGCCCTGGCGATCGTCTTTGCCGAGCCTGACCGCAACGTGGGGCGGATGCTGCTGGTCGGGCTGGCTGGTTTCCCCTTGTCCATGCTGTCCGCGTTCTCGGACGTGATCAGCTACGTTCGGTTGATGGCGGTCAGCTTGGCGGGCAGCGTGCTCGCGGCCAGTTTTAACGACTTGGCGCTCGGCATCGATTTCTGGCCGCTGACGGCTCTGGTGCTAATCGGCGGGCACAGCCTGAATCTGGGCCTGGCGATGATCGCCATGTTCGCCCACGGGGTGCGGCTCAATATGCTGGAATTCTGCAACAACCTGGGGATGAAGTGGACAGGCTACCCCTACACCCCCTTTTCTCAACGAACGTCAAAGGAGGCTCTCTCATGATGGCCGATGCCACGAACAGCGGATGGATGCTGCTCAGCCTGCCGGCCGTGCTGGCCGCGACGGACACGCTGTGGCGATTCCTTGGGCAACTGGGCGGCGTGACGGCCCTGGGCCTGGGCGCCCTGGGCAGTGCGCTTGGGATCGGGGCCGCGGGCCAGGCGGCGGCGGGCGCCTGGGCCAAAGAGGCCCGCGCCGGCCGCCGGCTGAGTTTCACGTACATCATCCTGGTCGGAGCGCCGATCAGCCAGACGCTGTATGCCATGATCGTGATGAACAATATGAGCGGGATCAACGCCAGTCCCGAGCGCTCGGTGTCCGAAGCCGGCTTGCTGCTGGCGATCGGGCTGGCGACGGGCTTGGGCGAGTTGTTCTCGGCCTGGATGCAGGGGTTGATCGGCGCCGCCGGCATCCGGGCGCTCAGCGACAGCGAAGGCCAGGGGTTTGCCTTCATCCTGATCGCCCTGGGCATCGTCGAGACGGTCGGCATCTTCACGATGGTCTTCCTGCTGGGCATGATCCCGTCAGCCTAGCGTCGCTCGCCAACCGCGACCGCTTCACCTCCCCGCGCAGCGGGGAGGTCGGACGCACGAGCGGCCGGGTGGGGTCTTTGCCTGGGAACTCCTCCAGCCATCCCGCCTTTGATTGCCGGTGACCGCAAGCGGCGGTACAATGGAACCAGGGCTGGAAGTGCTTGGCGACGGCTTGCTTGACGGTCGCCAGGCCGTGTCCGGACGCCCGCTTTCCACTTCTCGAGCAACGACGGAGGTGCCCCATGCTGAAGAGCATTCTGATTGGGCTGGACGGGTCTGCCTACAGCGACGTGGCGGTGGAACTGGGCATCCAGTGGGCAAAACGATTCGACGCCTTGCTGGTGGGATTGGGCATCGTCGACCAGCCGACGATCTGCAAGCCGGAGCCGGTTCCCTTGGGTGGAGGGGTGTACAAGAAAGAACGCGACGATTTGCTGCTGGCCGAAGGCCGTCGCAAGGTCCGTGAGTTCCTGGACCAGTTTGAGGCCCGGAGCGCCGCGGCCGGGATCGCGTACCAGGCCATCGAAGATGTCGGCCTGCCGTACCTCGAGATCCTCCGCGAATCGCACCGCTATGATTTGGTACTGCTCGGCCATGAGACGCATTTTCACTTTGAGACCACGGACGAGGCGGACGAGACGCTGTGGCACGTGTTGCGGAGCGAGTCCCGGCCGGTCGTGGTCGCTCCCGCCCAACTGCATCCCGGCAGTTCGGTCGTCGTGGCCTATAACGCCAGCCCTCAGGCAGACCGCGCCCTGCAGGCATTTCAGACTTCGGGTTTGGATTGCGGCGACGAGGTGCACCTCGTCTGCGTGGACG
>CAIYOB010001101.1 GCA_903927685.1 uncultured Planctomycetaceae bacterium | reverse complement strand
GGAAGTCGATTATGAACATCAGTTTACAATTCCTGCCGGTTACCTTGGCGCTTTCGGTAGCGGCGATGCAATGCAGCGCAGCTCGCTGGGAGCTCAAGACGACCGCCGACGGCTCGCAACTGCTTTGCGACGGCCAGCCGTTCTACATCCACGGTGCCGTCGCTCCGAACCGCTTCGATGTGTTGAAGGCATGCGGCGGCAACGCGGTCCGTGTCAATGCCAGCCAGAAGGCGCTCGATGCCGCCCAGGCAGCGGGTCTGGCGGTCATGGCCAACCTGCCCGTCCGCGGCGAACGCAACAACCTCGACTGGGACAACGCACAGCAAGTCGCCGAGCAGAAGGCGCAGGTGCTGGCGGTGGTCCGCGAGTTGAAGGAGCACCCCGCGCTGATGTTCTGGTCGGTCGGCAACGAACTCGATCACATCCCCGGGAACAAGCCCTACAACCCGCAAATCTGGGTGCGTCTGAACGACCTGGCCGTCGCCATCAAGCAACTGGACCCGCAGCATCCAGTGCTGACCGTCGTGGGCACCGGCCACTTCGAACGCAAGGTCCAGGAAATCGCCGCCAGCTGCAAGGACATGGATCTGCTGGGCATCAACGCCTACGGTGACATCGCGCGGGCCTGCGAGTTGACCCGCACACATTGGCCGAAACCCTACGCCGTGACGGAATGGGGGCCGACCGGCCACTGGGAAGTGCCGAAGACGAACTGGCGCGCGCCGCTCGAACAGACGAGCAGCGAGAAGGCGCAGGCGATCGCCGAGCGGTACGAGCGGATCATCTTGGCCGACCGCGCCCACTGCCTGGGCTCGTTTGTCTTCTACTGGAGCGAGAAGCAGGAGACGACGCACACCTGGTACGGCTTGTTCTGCAACGGCTTGCGCACCGAGTCGATCGACGTCATGCAGCGATCCTGGAGCGGAGCGTGGCCGGCGAACCGAGCCCCGGCGATTGGGGCACTGGCCATCGACGGGTTCTCGGACCGGCGGTCGGTGACACTGGGGGCAGGGAAGACCTATCGGGCCCAGGTCCAAGTGACCGACCCGGACTCGGACCCCTTGACGTTCGCCTGGGATATCCGTCCCGAAGTCGAAATCCCCGCAGGCTCGTACGCCGGCGGCATGGAGAAAAAGGCCCAGCCGATCACCGGTCTGATTCGCGATCCCGCTTGCCGCCAGATCGAATTCACCGCCCCGCCGGTCGGCGGCCCGTACCGGCTGTTCGTGACCGCGGTGGATGGCCAGGGGAACGTCGCCTATGGGAACATTCCGTTCCTGGTGGTGAAGGAATGACTCACTCAGGACCCCGACCCGGTCATTGCGGGATTCTGGCGAATGCGATGGCAGTGGCTTTCGTCATCGGCGGACTGGCTGTTCACGGATCCGGTTGCGCCCGGGGGGAGCCGGAACCGGTCGCCGAGTCGTTGGACGTTTGGCCAACCGTACTCGAACAGGACCCACCCCACCGAGAGAACCATGTTCACTGGCTGGACTTCGATCGCGATGCGCAGCCGGGTGTCGTCGCCATCCATCCGCGCGGGCATCTGGCTGCACTCCGAACCAGCTGCGAGACGGTTGTTCATGACCTACGTTCCGGCAAACGACTGCACGCCTGGCTCTTGCCCACGACGGTGGTCCAGTTCAGCGGCGAGGGGCCGAGGCTGCTGACGCAAAGGAAAGCGGAATTCACGCTGTGGGATCTGACGCGTATTCAGGCGATTCATCGTTTCGAAGAGCCATCCGCGTCAGAGGACCAGGATTCGGCTGCACGCCGCGCGGCAAACGGGGGCGTTCGCTTGCCTGCTGCTCTGAGCCCCATGGGCCGCCTGGTAGCCATATCCAATCATCGCCGCCTGTTCGCTGCCGGAAGGCCGGAAGCGTTGTTGGTTTATTCTGACCGCGGCGCATTGCAGCACGCACTGACGATCCCCTCGGAAGCCGAAATCCAATCCGTGCATTTCCTCAGCGAGCGACGGCTGCTGATGTCGCAGGCGTGGGTGGAGCACAACACCCGCACAAGCCGTCACGTCATCTGGGATGCCGCCAGCGGGCAGAAGGTCCTCGATCTTCCGCCCGGAGAAACCGTCCGGGTGAGCGACGACGGTCGGGTTGTGGCCTCAGCCCGTTTGACCACCACGGGACAGATTCCGGAGCGATCTCAAGTGCCAACCAGCTTGCGGATCTGGAACGTCGAGTCCGGGGCTGCGGTCCAGGGCGTGGAATCCCGGGCGTCCATCCGCGATTTTGCCCTTCGTCCCGATGGTGCCCGAGTGCTTGTCGCCCTGGGGGAACGGTTGCTCGAATGGGACGTCGCAAGCGGCGGCCGCGTGTGGGAGGTTCAGAAAACGGTGCATCCGTTTGCGACGGTGGTCTACAGCCCCGATGGAACGCGCCGCTACGCGACCGTCGAAATCCCGAACGGAGTCGATGACGACGTGGACCATCATCTGCGCGGCTGGGACGTGTCGACGGGCCAGTCGCTGGCGATCGCCGACTACGCCCTACCCAGCTACAACGGCACGGAACGCCTGTTCTTGTTCCCGGAAGGCGATCGGTTCATCGACCTGGAATCGACTTTCATCGTGCGCGACATTGGCACGGGCAAGGAACTGCAGACGGCGCCGGCTTACCAGGTGTCGCGGCGCGAGGCGGCCATCATGCCGGATGGGCGGAGGTTCCTGATCGGCTCCTGCTTGTCCGACGCCGAAAGCGGGAAGCAGCGGCGGTGGTCGCTGCCCGGCGCAGACTATCGGTTCATCCAAGCGGGGCGAACGCTGTTTTCCGGCGATCACGGGGGCGTTTTTCTGACGGATGTCCCCAGCGGCAGCACGTTTTGGAAATACTGCCTGGAAACGCCATACATGCCGCCGGGCGTGGCGGCGTCCGAGGACGGGGAACGGATCGTGGTCGCCTACCGTTTCGGCAGCCACCCGTCCGAATCGCGTATCCTGGTGATCGATCCACGGAGGCCCGATCAGCCGTGGATCATTCCCGAATGTGCCTCGGCGGTGGCGGTGACCCCGGATCACACGCGTTTTGTCGCGGCTTCGCACACGGCGGTCTCGGAATGGGCGACCGATACACAGGCTGGGCCAACCGCCCTGTGGACCCCGCCCGGAAGAGCCCTGTTTACCAATTACAGCCGCGACGGAGCCAAGCTGTTGGTGGGCGGAACCAGCGGGCACGTGGACTCGCGGGAACGACTGGACGAGGACGATCCTGGCTGGGCCGTGGTGTTGGACGTCGGCACCAAGCAGGTTGTTTCCTTGACCGGCCACACCGCTCCTGTCACCACCGGCGAATTCAGTCCTGATGGAGCGCGCTGCGCGACCGGCTCGCTGGACCGCACGATTCGGTTGTGGAACGTTTCGACGGGCGCCGCGCTGCATGTGTTTCGAGGGCACCGGGGACCCATCAACCGCATCGCCTATGATCCTTTTGGCAAACGCATCCTGAGCGCCGCCGTCGACGGAGCAGCGTTTTGGGACATCGCCGGCAACGTCGATCCCGGCGAGGCGCCGAGTCCAGTCGCCGCCACGTTCAAATCGGTCGTCTCGATCAACGCCTGGGCGCCAATCGCCAAGCAGTCGGTCGACGGTGACTTGTTTGCGCCCGAAGATCGGTCCGGCACCCCCGCCGACCCGGCCAGGGGAACGGCGGAGTGGTCGGTCGTCAAACTGGGGCAAGTCGATCGGGTATCCAATATCCCGCACGACTGGCTGACGCTGGCCCGAAGCAGCCGGCAACTCGAAGAGTATCGACGTGTGGGGCAGCCGGCCGGATCCGACGCCACCGTCCTTTCCACTTGGAAGGGCCCTGTCAAGAAGGAGGCGGTCGCGATCTCCGCTTCCGGCAACGAGGTCGCGATCGTGAGGGAAGTCGAGCGAGCCGCGAAGTCCTTCGATCCAGGGCGCTATACCGTTTCCATCTACGATGCGGCCACCGGTGCGGCCCGGCGAACGTTTGATGATGTCAGGTGCAGGTACGTGCATTCGTTAAAGATCGATCCTCGGGAAGAGACGATCCTCCTGCAAGTTGACAACAACAGCCTGGAACTTCGCGATTTTCGCTCCGGCGAACGATTGGCCACATGGAAGAGCGATCCGGGCGGCGCCGGCCTGCAATCGGCTTACAGTCTCGACGGGCGATTGGTGGTGACCTGCAAGTACCCGGATCCAGTGCTCCACCTTCGCGACGCGAAGACATTGCAGGACGTGAAGACTTTGACGAACCATCTGCCTGTGCGTTGGTTTCGCCTCACGCCGGATGGACGACATGTTCTGGCCGGACAGCCCTATGTCGAGTATCGCCCCCTGGTCACGAAGTGGGAACTCGAGACGGGACGGCGCGTGTGGACACGTGCGGGGCCCGCCAGCGAGGAAGGCGAGTTTTCGCCGAGCGGCCGATACTATCTGACGAAATCGGGCTGGTATCTCTGGACGCTGTGGGACATTCAGGCCGGCTCGCCCTGCGGTGTCGTCGTCAGCGAAAATGAAATTCGTCTGAACGATTGTGCATTGGTATGGGCCGACGATGAGCGTTCGCTGCACCTTGGCTCCCCCGCCGGTCCGGAACTGTGGTCGCGGAACGAGTGATGCGCGGACCCGCTGGCGTTTGGCGAACAGCCTGGTGCAAGCATCGCTCGTCGAATCGGAAACGAAGGCAAACGACGGAGTAGACCGAATGCTGCCCCAGCGAATATTTCTCCTCAGCTGCCTGATGTTTGCGACGTCGCTTTGCGGCCATTGCCTGGCCGCTGACAAAGCGGACATCCACCGTGAATCCACCGGCGAAGCGGAAGCAATCGCCGCGCTGCGCGAGGGCGGCTTCAAGGTGCGGCAAGCGGCGAGAACCACCGAGATCGGATTCGGCCAACCGGAATGGACGCCCGAGTTGTGGCGGCAGTTGAGCCAGATCACCAGCCTCAAGACCCTCCGCGGCACGGCGAAGTGCGCAGACAACGCGGGGTTGGAAGTGCTCGCGAAACTGCCGCGGCTCGAAACGGTGTTCCTCAACGCCAGCACCTTCGATGACGAGGGGTTTGCGGCGCTGGCCAAGATCCAATCGCTTCAGACTCTCGCGCTGGACCACAACGCCCAGATCACCGGCCGTGGCGTGTCGGCCCTCAAAGCCCTGCCTCGCTTGCGGTTGTTGCGGTTCGGGGGCTGCATGAAGTTCAGTCGCGAAGGGTTCAAGGCGTCGGCCGAACTCGTGCAACTCGAATCGCTGCAACTCCATCACTGCGGCATCGGCGACGAAGACCTGCCGCCGTTGGCGAAAATGGCCAAGCTCAAGCACCTCTTCGTCAGTTCCATGTTCAACGGCCGCTTGACCGGGGCGGGGATGAAACATCTGGCGGAGATTCAGACGCTGGAATCGCTGAAGGTCGGCGAGACCGTCATGACGTACGAAGACGGCTTGGCCGACTTGACGCGGTTGAGCCGGCTGAAGAAGCTGGAATTGGACAAGGTCGGAGCGTCGGAAGCGGACATCGAGAAACTCCGCCACGCGATGCCGCACACGGAAATC
>CAIYOB010001100.1 GCA_903927685.1 uncultured Planctomycetaceae bacterium | reverse complement strand
GGCAAGACAAGAAGCCGGAGGAGGTAGCTGGTTGGTTGACGTTCGTGCGTGACCAGAAACCATCGGTCTGGAAGGCGGCGAGAAGATACGGTCTGGTCTTGCGACTTAACGCGGACGCTCCCCAGCACGCCAATCAACTATTCGAGAAATACGGCGCAGACGACATCACGACCCTCTTGTATGCGGGCTATGCGGAGGAAGTGCTTTTCGCGGCGGATGCGGTAGCGAAATTCGGCGACTTGGCAATCTACATCCTTAACCGGTACACCGAATCCGGGGCCTTTCACAAGGCCCTCACGTCCGCCGATATCGGACCTCGACTCATCCCATATGTGGCCAAATTCGGCGACCAGGGGATCGAACGTCTTGAAGAGAACAGGAAGTGGCTGGACAAGTACTTCGAATCCGACGGCCGCCCAAAAGAACTCGAGTGGTGGACCGAATTGCCGGGTGGCGCTGCACTGGATGTTGCCCGCAACTGGACCCAAGGATATCCCAACGAATGGAGCGAATTGGGCTGGGCTGCGCTGGATGTGGCCGACGCAGCCCTGCTGGTCGGCAGCTTCGGGACTTCCTCGGCGGTCACGGCCACCGGGAAGCAAGGGGCAAAAGGCGTCGCCCGGCGGGAAGCCGGACGTCTGGCGATGAAGGCCGGACAGCGGCGTGCAACCAAAGAAATGGCGGCGAAGGGACTTCGGGAGGCAGCTCGCAAAGACACACGATCCTTGCTGCAACGGGCGGTTGCCCAAGGTACCCGGTTCACCCGTGTGACCCTGAAAGGGTCGAAGGTGGTCTGGCAAGCAGTCGCGACAACCGGACACGCCCTGGCCATGCCGGTCGAGAAGATGCTGCACGCCGCCAGGACGCTGCGTGACACCTGGCGAGCGGTGCCTCCCAACGTCCGACGGACCGTTTATCGTTCGTTGCTGGCCGTGGGCCTCCTGATCACCATTTCGGAACGAACCCTCCCGGCGATGACGAAGATTGGAGCGGCGGTGGGAGGATTCGTAAACCAGGTGGTGAAAGAAACCGGCAACGCGGCCGTTGCCGGGTTGGCGGCGGCACTCGAGGAGCAGCTGCGCGGATTACACGAGTCCTTAGGCTGGCCCGTCGGCGGCGCCCTCTACGCAGCGATCCTCGTCATCCTCGTCGGTCTCACCTGGTTCGTTCGCCCCCGACGCCGCAGGAGACTACAGTATGTCCGATGAACACCCCGACCCTGCCAGTGTTGGGCTACGGTCTGTACAACGAGTTTGCCTGCTTGGCTCCGAAGGGTCGGGCAAGACCTGCTTCTTGGCCGGATTGGCGGTGCTCCGGGAACCCAACCGCCCAAGTGCCTTGACCGTCATCCCGACCGACACGGTGACGGTGGAATACCTGGACGAGCTGGCGCAGACCTTGCGTTGCGGCCAATGGCCCCCGCCCACGAATATGACCACGTTGCTCCGGATGCGCGTCGGCTTGGACGGGAAGGCCATCGAGACGCTAATGGTCGACTACCCTGGTGAGGACTTTCGCAACGAACTCCGCAAACTGAAACGCGAGGACATTGAGATTCTCTACGACCACTATGCCCATTCGGAGAGCATCCTGCTGCTCTTCGACCCGGATCAGGACGTTCGGGCCCTGCATGATCCGGCTCGGCGCAGCCTGCAGATTGAACGGCAACTGGCCCATCTCCAGGCGATCGCCGACATCTGGGCCGAACGCACCGGAGGCGTCGCCCAGCCGTCGCAGCGGCATGTGGATGTGGCCATCATTGTCACCAAAGCGGATCGGGATCCGGCCCTGACGGGACGCCGAGCCACGCGGCGGTTCTTCCGCGACCATGCCGGGGCGTTGGATGCCAAGATCCGGCAGCAGGCGCACCTGGTCGAGTACTTTCCTCTCTCGGCGGTGGGCCAATCCTGCATGCAGGAGGTGGATGGCCGGCAGGAACGCTTCCCGGCCGCGGAACTCTCGCCGACGGGCTACGACGCGATCTTCGACTGGGTCGTAAACAAGCAATCCCGACGGACAGTCCGGCGACGTCTGAAGACCTGCGGCGCGCTTCTCGCCCTCCTGACGATCTTCGTCGGCCTCGGAATGGGATGGAGAGCCTATCAACAGAGCCGGTCGCGCGACCAGCTGGCGGACCCTCGCCTGTCCAGCATCGATAAGCTCAAACTGACTCAGTCGATACCTAGTCTGCCCGAACGATCGGAACTGATCACAACGGAATTGGAACGCTACCGCGAGGCCATCACCGCCGCGACGGACGAACCCAGCCTTAACGAGGTACTCGAAAGACTCCGAGAATTGGAGGAGATCCATCCGGGCGCAATCAAGAGCCGCATCGACGAGGTGAAGCAAGAAGCGAAAGACAAGAATGAGTTGCTGCTCTACCAAAGGACTAAAGATGGTCTGGACAACCAATCCGCAGATTTCCGGGAACTAGCGGAACGCTTTCTGCAAGAGTATCCGGGCAGCTCGCGCTGTGAAGATGTCCGGAAGTGGATCAGCCAGTCCGTGCAACGCGATCACGAGAATGACCGCCAACGGATCAAGAACCTCCAGGTCGTCGACAAGGCCAGCTTGGGCGAGAAAAGCGAGCGGCTCGTCGAATTCGTCCAGAAGTACGAAGCGATGTTGACTTCCAGCGAAGCCAAACGTATCCGCCGCGCGGCAGAATTGGCCAAGCAGTTCTGCGAGTTGAATACGTACACCCTGACCTTGAAGCGATACGGCGGGTTTGCGGCCTCGCGGAGCCAGAGCCTGCTGCTGTACCTCGATGGCCAGAAGTTCCATGAATATCCCGCGCCGTCCGCGTCGAAGGAGGTGACGTGGAGCGAAAGTCCGTTGCGCATCCAGTGGAAGGCTGGACAAGCGGTGCGGGTCGTTTTGCGGAACTACACGTGGCGGAACGCCGACGTGGCTTGGAGTGAGGACAAAGGCCCCACCGCGCTGCGCATCCTGGGTGGTGAGCGTCCCTTCGCTCAAGTCCTTCCCGACTGGACGTCCTACGTGGAGAACCCGTTCGCCCAATTCGAGGTCGCGGACATCACCAGTGACGATTTGCGAGCGCTGGACCAGTACATTCTACCAGGAGTCGAATGGTGACCACGCGAGCTTTTCCGGCGGCCTGCTACGGCCGGGGCGGGGACGGGCCCTCGTCTTCCCACGACTCATACCGAGTCTTGGGCCATTCGCCCGACTTTCCCTCGGCCGCTGTGCGAGCCCTGGAGGAATTGGCCGGATCGGTGCAGTGGTCGGGCGGGGGGTCTGCGGAACGATATTCCGACTGCTTTGCGCTCTGGCCGCTGGATGAACCGGAACAGGGCTTGCTGCTGGCCAGGCTGAGCGATGCGGGCCGGGACGAATGGGGCCGCCCGCACGCGTTACGGGTCGAGGTGGTGTTCGTCGAGGCTTGCGCGGCGAGCCGAGCTCCCGAAGAACTGGCGGCCCTGTTGAGCCCCGACGCTTGGCCGTCCGCGAATTGGCCCGGCCCGCCGGAAGTGTTGCGGTTGACGCCGGTGGATCGGCCGTCGCGGCTTGCCAAGGTCCTGACCCAAATCGCGCCGACGGTGGGGCGACTGCCGCGGACCCTGGTTGTCGCGCACGCCCATTTCCGAGCCCAAGGGTTTGATCTGCAAGTGGATGCCGAAGGGCAGCCGCTGCGCCCTTCCAGCCCCCAGTCGCTGGGCGTCCCTCAGACGCGGTCGCGGACGTCCTCCGCTGCGGACCGCAGGTCGGGCAAGTGGTTAGGGTGGCTGTTGACGGCTTTGCTCGTGATCGCCGTGGCCTGTTTGGGCGGGTGGGGCCACACGCATCGCCGCTGCCAGGAACTCCAAGAAAAATGTGAAGGCTTGGAGAGGATGCACGACCAAAAGTCGGACGAATTGCAGACGCGCTTGCGCAAGGAGGCTGAGCAACAGCAAGCCGCGCAAGCCGCCCACAAGGAAACGCTCGACCAGTTGCAAGATGCCCGCGATGAACTCGATCGTTTACGGAGCCAAGTCAGGGCATACGAGTCGGTGTCCGCCGAACTCGATGCTGCGGGGCCTGAAGGCTTGCGGGTCGCGATTCGGAACCAGACGCTTCCGCCACGTGATGTCCCTCCCACTGATCGGCCTCATGAGCTGCCAACGGAGTTACGGGACGAATTGCAGCGTACGAAGGATCAGGTCCAAAGGCTTCTGGACTTGCTGGACGGCAACCGTGGACATGCAGGGGCGGAAGCGGAGCCTCCGGCATTTCCACGTAACGATCACAAATCAGCCGTCGGGCAACGTGACATTCGTGAGCCTGCACCCGCGGGCATGCCAGGTGGTATTCCCAAAGAGCCAGAGCGGATAGACGACCCCAGCCCATCCCGCCCCAGCGGCGCGACGATATCACCAAGGACTCAAGGTCCCAGGACGACCAGCGGCAGGTGAACTTGCAGATGGTGTTCCGCACGTGCATCCCGCGTCCAGCCTGGGGAGCTTGCTACGGCCGCTGAGCCAGGTGGCCAGCCGGTCGTTGTGACGGTCCGGGCGGGCATTCGGCGTAACGGGAATTATTCGCGCACGGTCGTAACCCGAAGTGTGAGTGAGGACCGACAAGCGGATGAAGCTTTGGCTCTCGATTTCGGCATTACTGATGCCGTCACCGCTGCTGCTGCCGACGACTTTGGGGTATCTGGGGTGATGGAAACTGCTGAAGTCAACGAACACGCCGCCAAGGT
>CAIYOB010001099.1 GCA_903927685.1 uncultured Planctomycetaceae bacterium | reverse complement strand
TGCCCGCCCACCGGGTGTTCGTCGTCCGTCAGATACAGGAAATGCTGCGTCCGCTTCCGCAGCTTGACGGTCAGCAGGAACTGGTCCAGCATCACCTCGCACAGCGTGTACGACGCCCCCCAACGCCGCGCGAGAACCCGCATCGGCCAGTCGCTGTACCCCGACAACGCCGCCTGGACCACCGGAAACCCTACGTGGACATTCCCAATCCATAAATCCGCCTGCATGCCTAGCCCGTCACTCCTATCTTTGCTCAATCTTCATCGCCAACCTTCACAACCTTATCCGCATGCCGCCTAGTCAATCTGCCCGTGATCGATCACAATACGCCGCGGAACGAATCAGTCTATCGAGTTTTGCGAAAGGATACACGATGAGCGCCATCACCGAAATTCACGGTCGTCAAGTCTTGGATAGCCGCGGAAACCCCACGGTCGAAGTAGAAGTCACCCTCATGGACGGGTCCTTTGGGCGAGCGGCGGTTCCCAGTGGGGCCAGCACGGGAGCGCACGAGGCTTGGGAATTGCGGGATGGTGACAAGAAGTACTTCCTGGGCAAAGGTGTCGCCCAAGCGGTCGAGAACGTCAACCGGAAGATCGCGCCGGAACTGGAAGGTTTGGACGCGCTGGACCAGGTCGGCTTGGACCGCAAGATGATCGAGTTGGACGGTACGCCGAACAAGAAGAACCTGGGCGCCAACGCGATTCTGGGCGTGTCGCTGGCCATCGCCAAGGCCGCCGCGAATTTCACCAGTCAGCCGCTGTACCGCTATCTGGGCGGCTGCAACGCTCGCGTCCTGCCGGCCCCGATGATGAACATCGTCAATGGCGGCCAACATGCCGACAACTCGGTCGACGTCCAGGAATTCATGGTCATGCCGCTGGGCTTCGACCGGTTCAGCGACGCGCTGCGGTGCGGCGTCGAAGTGTTCCATAACCTGAAGAAGGTGCTCAGCTCGCGCAAGCTGAACACGTCCGTCGGCGACGAAGGCGGTTTCGCGCCGGACCTGGGCAGCAACGTCGAGGCGCTGGACTTGATCATGGAAGCCATCGACAAGGCCGGCTACCAGGCGGGCAAGCAGGTGTTCATCGCCTTGGACTGTGCCTCGACCGAGTTCTACAGCGCGGACAAGGGCCTGTACACGATCGACGGCAAATCGATCGACTCGGCTGCGATGGTGCAGTTCCTGGCGGACTGGGTCGCCAAGTACCCGATCTGCTCGATCGAAGACGGTTGCTCGGAAGACGATTGGAAGGGTTGGAAACTGCTGACCGACACCCTGGGCAAGAAGGTCCAGCTGGTCGGTGACGACTTGTTTGTGACCAACACCGAGCGGCTGCAGCGCGGCATCGACGAGGGCATCGCCAACAGCATCCTGATCAAGGTGAACCAGATCGGCACCCTGACCGAGACGATCGAAGCGATCCAGCTGGCCCACCGCAACGGCTACAGCAGCATTTCCAGCCACCGCAGCGGCGAGACCGAGGATTCCACGATCGCCGACTTGGCCGTGGCCCTGGCGACCGGCCAGATCAAGACCGGCTCGGCGTCCCGCAGCGACCGGATGGCCAAGTACAACCAGCTGTTGCGGATCGAAGAAGAGTTGGGCGAGGCCGCGCAGTATGGCGGGCCGCTGTTCCCGAAGGCCAAGAAGTAGTCTATGAGACGCAACGACCTTCGGAATATCGTCATCATCGCGCACGTCGACCACGGGAAAACGTCCCTGGTCGACTGCCTGCTGCGCCAGAGCGGCCAGTTTCGCGACAGCCAACTGGTCGGCGAGTGCATCCTGGACAGCAACGAACTGGAACGGGAGCGTGGGATCACGATCCTGGCCAAGAACATTGCGCTGCCGTACCAGGGCGTGAAGATCAACATCATCGACACGCCCGGGCACGCCGATTTCGGCGGCGAGGTGGAACGTGTGTTGCGGATGGCCGACGGGGCGCTGGTCTTGATCGACGCCGCCGAAGGCGTCATGCCGCAGACGCGGTTCGTGTTGACCAAGGCGCTCCAATGCGGCTTGAAGCCGATCATCTTGGTGAACAAGATCGACCGCTCCGACGCGCGGCCGTTTGAGGTCCTGGACGAGGCGTTTGAGTTGCTGATGGAGCTGGAGGGCGGGCACCATCTGCAGGATTTCCCGTTCATTTTCACCACCGCCCGCGAGGGTTACGCGACGGAAGCGCCCGCGCATCGCGGCGAGTCCATGCGCCCGCTGCTGGACCTGGTGCTGGACGTGATCCCGGGACCTGAGGTCGAACCGGACGCCCCGCTGCAGATGCTGGTCACGACGCTCGATTGGTCCGAGTACGTCGGGCGGATCGCGATCGGCCGGATCCAGGCCGGGACGCTTCGGCAAGGCCAGACGGTGGCCCTGCTGCAGGCGGACGACAAGATGACGACGGCCAAAGTCGTCACGCTGTATGTCTTCGAAAACCTCGGTCGCGTGGAGGTGGACGAGGCTACCGCGGGTGACGTAGTCGCGATCGTCGGCCTGGACCAGATCGAGATCGGCGACACAATCTGCCACCCCGAACATCCCCGGCCCCTGCCGCGGCTGTCCGTGGACGAGCCGACGCTGGAGATGGTCTTCTTGATCAACAATTCCCCGTTTGCCGGGCGGGACGGCAAGTATGTCACGTCGCGGCAGCTGCGCGAACGGCTGTACCGCGAACTGGAACGGAACGTCGCCTTGCGGGTGGAACCGCTCGAGGGCAGCGACGGCTTCCGCGTCTCCGGCCGCGGCGTGCTGCACCTGAGCGTGCTGATCGAGACCATGCGCCGCGAAGGCTACGAGTTGTCGGTTGGCAAGCCGCACGTGATCTTGCACGAGCGGAACGGCGTCAAGGAAGAGCCTTTCGAGACGCTGACGGTCGAGGTGCCCGCGGACAAAGTCGGGCCGGTCATGGAGATGGTCGGCGAGCGGCGGGGCGTGATCGCCAAGATGGACACGCGCCATACCTACACCTACCTGGACTTTTCCATTCCGGCCCGAGGGCTGATCGGCTTGCGGACCAAGCTGTTGAACGCCACCCAGGGCGAAGCGATCATGCACCATCGGTTCGAGGCCTATCGTCCGCTCGAAGGCGAAGTGCCGCGGCGGAGCAACGGCGTCCTGGTCTCGATGACCACCGGCCGGGCCGTGGCTTACGGCTTGAACGGCCTGCAGCAGCGGTCGGACTTGTTCGTCGCCCCCGGTGATGAAGTCTACGAGGGCATGATCGTGGGCGAGAACAGCCGCGATAACGATATGTCCGTGAACCCGACCAAGGAAAAAAAACTGACCAACGTCCGGGCCGCCGGCAGCGACGAGAATATCCTGCTCAAGCCGCCACGGCGT
>CAIYOB010001098.1 GCA_903927685.1 uncultured Planctomycetaceae bacterium | reverse complement strand
TTCCGTTTTCTGCGGTTCGCATTTCGCAAGCAGGGAGCCGGGCGACTCTGCCTGCAATTGGATCATCGCCAGTCGCAGGACCGACCAGCTCGCTACGACGCGGGGACAGGCGAGCCCTGTTTCCCACAGACGCGCCGCGTGCGCGACGGGGCCCTGCCCGACGAGTGGGTGACCGTCGATCGCGACCTGTTCCAGGATTTTGGCGCCTTGGATCTCGAGGGCATCACGCTTTCCGCGCCCGACGGCGAGCGCGTGCTGTTCGACCAGATCTATCTGGCCCGAACGGTGGACGATTTCCACCACATTCCACCCCGCCCCGCCGGGGATCCGGCCGCCGAACAGGCCGTTCAGGCGGCGCTCGCTGCGGTCCGTGAACGAGTCCTGACAGCGACCGTCGCGATCGACTTCGGCGATGGCAGGATCGGCGCCGGGACGCTCGTCAGCAGCGAAGGCGACGTGCTGACCGCCGCGCATCTGGTGCTCGCCCCCAACCGCAACGTCAAGGTGACGCTGGCCGACGGGCGGATCGTCGACGCCCAGACCCGCGGCCTCTGTCGCGACCTGGACGTCGGGTTGGTCAAGCTCGGTGTGGCAGGGCCGTTCCCCGCTGTCGAGGTCGAAAACTATACGCAACTGAACGCCGCGGACTTGTACGTCGCCGTGGCGCGGCAGCCCAAGGCGGATGCCAACCTCGCGCCGCTCGTCTCGCCAGCCCGCGTGCGCCGGACCGTCGGCCAACAACTCTGGACCGATTTCGACCCGCCGGACTGGGCCGCAGGCGGCGGCTTGCTGAACCGCTGGGGCAAGTTGGTTGGCATCCACGCCGCGCGCAGCAACTTCGGAGGCGCGGTCTACTGCCAGTTGCCCAATATCCAAGGTGTCCTCGGCCGCTTGAAGAACGGCGAAGTCTGGGGCCGCTGGCTGCGCGGGACCACCCCGGTAACGGGACTTGAGCTGACATCGTCCGCAGACGGGCTCAAAGTCCTGTCGCTGGCCGCCAACTCATCCGCCGCACAGTCCGGCCTGCAACCGGGCGACATCCTGCTGCGGCTCGACGGCAAGCCGTCCCAAGTACCCGAAGATCTCTATCAAGCCAGCGCCGAAAAAGACCCCGGAGCCAACCTCAGCGTCGAATTCCGCCGGAGCGGCAACGTCGGGACGGCCAATGTCGCCCTGAACCCGCGCACGCCGTAAGACGAAGCAAGCGGAAAGGGCAAGGAAAATGGAGTCGATTGGCCTTGTCCGTGATGCCCTACCACCGGGCGCTGACATCGCGTCCGGCAGTGGGGAACCCGGGGTCACGGCTCTTGGTCCGCTTCTGGCGGCGGTTGGATCAAGGTCACCTGGAAGCTATGCTCGCGGTCCACGTCGGTGTGAATGACCAGGGTTGACGCCGTTTGTTGGTAATCCTGGAATCGCTCACCGTCGCGCAACACAGTCAGCTCGCCCGGACACTGCGTGCAACAAATGTCCGTCCGGCCCTGGAAACCGGGGGTGCCCTTCAGCACCGTAAACCGCAGCGTCGGGGCAAGATACTCGGCCGTGCGGACGTACACGTTGGGGTAATCGACATGCGCCACCGTCGGCGCTGCTTGCAGCGCGCGGCGCGAGGTGCGGAACAGCTGGCGCAGCGAGTCGCCATCCGTCGCCAGGGCCGCGGCAATAACTCCGGTCGTCGAGATGCGGAGCGCAGCGTCGGTGTGGTAGTAGTAGCTCTCCCGCTGGCCATCGCCGTCCAGGTCCACTTCACGACCATATTTCTCTTCCAGCCAACGGAGCACCTTGCAGGCGGTCGGGCTCCCGCGTCCTTCGACTTGGACGGCCACCAAGGGCACGAAGGCATTGCTCACCGGCAACGATCCGCCGCCACAGCATCCGACGATCAGGCCGTTGGGCGCGTACATCGTGTCCGCCGTCGGCCGCTGCCAGGAGGTCTTGTCGAGGACGTGTTTCCACCCCTCACGAGCCAGCGCGGTGGAAGGAAACCAGGGATATCCCCAGCCGAGCGTCCAGCAATCGGCTCCCACGTCCCCCACGGGAACAAAGGCCTGTTGCGGCTGGCGGTACACCAGCTGGACAAAGGCCGGCGAAAAGGGGTTGGGGTTGCGGAAGTTCTTCGACATCCAGTCAAACCACTTCGTGTTGGCCTCGGCGTATCCCGTGCCGTGCAGCAGATCGAACAGTACGAAGGAAGCCGCGCTGTGTGCGTTGCAGGTGGCAAACACGAGTCCGGGCTCGCAACAGATGCCCCCCTGAGGGCTCTGCTGACTCTGGACATGCAGACGCTCGATGGCTCGCCGGAGGTCGTAGTGGGT
>CAIYOB010001097.1 GCA_903927685.1 uncultured Planctomycetaceae bacterium | reverse complement strand
TTCATCCGTGGGCCGGCCTTGCCATCCGTGGGCTGTTTCCCCTCCCTCCATGCATCCCACCTTGCCTTGCGTTGGTCCCAATCCGCGAGAATCTTTCCCTTGCCATCGCCGGCTGGTATAACACGCCAAGGCAGGCCGTCGCAGCCGCCGCTCAAGGAAGGCACTCGTTCCCAAACGCAGAGACTGGAAATTCCAGCGCACCTCATGTCCAGCCCGTGCTCTGAAGATCGCCGAACTGCCGTTCGGCGCCGCTCGCGGCCCAAGTCGCGATCTCGATCCGTCCGGGCGAAACGGCTGGCGGGGCCGGAGCGGCTGGAGAGCCGTTGTCTGTTCAGCGTTGGCGCGGATCCCGCCGGGACGCTGGACACGTTCTTCGACGGCTATCTGACCGTCGACGGGATCTACGGACGGATGGAGGAAATCGCTGCGGCTTACCCCGGGCTCACCCAGTTGCTCGACTATGGCGACAGCTACGCAAAGACCGTCGGCGGCGTGGTCACCCCGGGCGGCCAAGCGTTGCCGGGCTATGACCTGTCAGCCCTGAAGATCACCAATCAGGCGATCGCCGGACCCAAGCCGGTGGTCTTCCTGATGGCCAACATTCACGCCCGGGAAATCGCGACCCCGGAAATCGCGCTGCGTTTTGCCGACTGGCTGACCGACGGCTACGGCCAGGATGCCGACGCGACTTGGCTGGTGGACCAGCACGAGATTTGGATCGTGCCGACAGCCAATCCGGACGGGCATTGGTATGTCGAATTGGGCACGCAAGCTCCCAACGGCGACCAGCCGTGGATGTGGCGCAAGAACGCCCACGCGTATGGCCCGGCGGCGTGGCCGCCGACCGCGTTCGACCACTACGGGGTCGACCTGAATCGCAACTTCGACTTCCACTGGGGAACCGAGGGCGTGACGGACGACACCCGGGCCCAGACGTATCCTGGTCCTGTCGCGGCATCCGAACCCGAAACGCAGGCTCTGCAAGAACTGCTGGGCAGTGTCTTTGCCGATCAGCGCGGGCCCGGCGACACGGACGTTGCCCCCGACACGACCAGCGGGATCTTCGTTTCCTTGCACCAGCAAGGAGAACTGGTGCTGTGGCCGTGGTGGGACACGGTTTCGGCAGCCCCGAACGCCACCGGACTGGAGGCGATCGGGCGCAAGTTCGCGGCGTTCAACGGCTACACGCCCGGCTCGGGCTCGCAGGGTCTGTATCAAGCCAGCGGCACCGCCGATGACTGGGTCTACGGAACGCTGGGGGTCCCCAGTTTCACCTTCGAGATCGGCCGCGAATTCCTGCCTTGGTATCCGACCGTCGACGAGACGCTGTGGCCGGAGAATGTTGCCGCGTTGGTCTATGCCGCCAAACTCGCCCGAACGCCTTACGCCACCGTCCTGGGGCCCGATGCCAATCAGGTGACCATCGAACGCACCGCCGGCAAACTGACGATTTCGGCCACGATTGACGACACCGCCAACGGTGGTCAAGCCGTGGCAGCTGCTGAATACTATGTGGACGTGCCGCCGTGGAACAGCGGTGCGGTGCCTCAACTGCTCGCTGCCAGCGATGGCGGCTTCGGCGGCCCGCGGGAGCAAGTGACGGCGACGCTGGCGACCGACGGGCTCGCGCCGGGGCAACACGTGATCTATGTCCGGGGCCAGGACGCGCTCGGCACGTGGGGACCGTTCAGCGCCGGCCTGTTGGAGTTCCGTCCCTGGCAGAATGCGGACAATCCGTTGGATGTGGATGGACGCGACGGAGTCCGAGTTGCCGATGCCCTGGTCCTGATCAACGCGATCAACCGGGACGGGGTCCGGCCGCTGCCGACACCGACTCCGGGCTCCGGCAGTCCGCCGCCGTTTTTCGACGTGACGGGGGACAATTGGCTCACGCCCGACGACGTCCTGCGGGTGATCAACGAGCTGAACGCTCAGAGTGTCCCGGCGGGCCTGGGCGGCGAGGGCGAGGCGGTTGCGACGCCGCACGGCCAGTTCGAGCCCGCCGCGGTGGACGCGCTGCTGGCGGTCTGGGCGGATGACTCTGAGGGTCCGCGCTCGCGCCTGCCGAGCTTACTTGGTCGAGCGGCCGTCCCGTCTCTCACGTTACGATCCCCGCATTCGCAACCGCACTCCGTCCTGCGTTGACCGGCCACAACTACGCCCCGCTACGTTGAGTTATGTCGTTCAACGCGAGTGGTTACCCAATCCACCAGTGCGTCACGTGTCAGTTGCCCGGCAGCCAACTGCAAAATCGTCCTCTCCGCATCACGACAGCCGTCGATACAGTTCGAGGTTCTTGTCGAGCACATGCCTGACGGCTCGGTCGAAGTCATCGGCTGGCCGAGAAACAAAATCGTTGATCGCGGCTTTGGCCAGCTCGCGGGCGTCCACCTTCAACTCTCGAGCCACACGTTCCAGACGTTGCGACTGCTCTTCGTCGAGTTCCAGTAGAATCGGCATTTGATCTCTCCCGTGTTGTCCACCGACCAGCGACAAATCGGGGCGGGCAGGGACATTCGGCTCCCTGATCCCGTCGGGGACGGACAAGCACGCTTCCCTGCATCCAGGCCAATCACCTCGGAAAGTCCTCGTGATGTACGGGGACCCGCATTGCTGCCAGTCCAGTCTAACCATCTGGGCGAGTCGAGGCTACACCCTTTCGCGCCGGGGGTGCAGCCAACCGGCAGCCAACGGGGGCTGCCGCCAACCAGGGACGCTTCAAGTTTCGGGCCGCTACGGTTAGACTGGCAGAGCCAACCGTGACCCATCAAGAAAAACGCCTGAAGGGGACCGAACATGATTCAACAGGGCAAATGCTGGACGTTGGGACTTCTGATGGCAGCCGTCGCCGCTGGCTGGCTGCAGGCCGCGGAGCGACCGCGGAACTTGCTGATCATCACAGCCGACGATATGAACTGGGACGCGACGGGCTGGATGGGCAACCAACTGGGAGCGACCCCGCGGCTGGATGACTTCGCCAAGACCTGCCATCGCTTCGTCAACAATCACCTCACGGCGCCGATCTGCCAGCCGTCCCGCGAGGCCCTGATGACGGGCCTGGTGCCGCATCGCAACGGCGGGCTGGGCTTCAATCCGATCAAGCCCGGGACGCCGACGTTGGTCAGTCTGCTGAAGGCCCGCGGCTATTTCGCCGGCGTCATCGACAAGCACCCGCACATGAAGCCCGACGCGGAATTCCCTTGGGATGTGGCGCTGAGCCAGTCCGGCAAGAGCCCGCCCCTGTTCCGTCAGCACATGAACGAACTGCTGCAAGCGGCGGCCAGCGCCGGCAAGCCCTTTTTCATCAACGCCAATATCACCGATCCGCATCGGCCTTGGCCCAGCCTGGACGGTGAGAACGCGGCAGGCGTCCCAGCCGCGCCGGCCAAAGCCAAGAAGGCCGCCAAGGCGAGAAGGGGCGGCGGCATCAGCGACAATCTGGCGCGGATCTACAAGCCCGACGAGGTCGTCGTGCCGTCGTTCCTGGAGGATCTGCCTGCCGTCCGCCATGAACTCGCCCAATACTATACGGCCGTGGCTCGCTTGGATGTCACGTTCCAGGGCATCCTGGACGCGCTCCGGGCCGCCGGGCACGCGGACGATACGGTGATTGTCTTCCTGTCCGACAACGGCATCTCGCTGCCGTTTGCCAAGGCGACGGTCTACCGTAACGGGACCCATTCCCCGGTCCTCCTGCGTTGGCCGGGAATGGGCCAGCCGGAGACTCGCGACGAGTTCGTCAGCAGCGTGGATATCCTGCCCACGGTACTGGAACTACTGGCCGTCGCCCCGCCGGACAGCGTGGACGGCCGCTCGTGGTTGCCGTTGCTGCGCGGCGAGTCGCAGCCGGATCGGGATTACGCCATCACGCATGTGAACACGGTCAGCAGTGGCAAGAGCTTTGCCCAGCGCTGCGTGCGGACCAAGGATTGGGCCTTGATGTTCCACGCCTGGCCGGACGGCACGCCCAAATTCCGCGTCGAAGCGATGTCCGGCTTGAGCTTCAACGCCCTGGCCGAGGCGGCCAAGTCCGACGCGCGAATCGCCGCCCGCGTCAACCAGTTGCTCGTCGGCGCCCCACTGGGCCTGTACGACCAGCGGGCCGACCCCGGCGAACGCGTGAACTTGATCAGCGAGGAGAAGAATCGGCCCGAGGTCGAGCGACTGGCCAAGTTGCTGCTGACCCACATGGAACGTACCGGCGACCCGCAAACGGAGAGCTTCCGCCAAGCGTTGGAGAAGTGGCGCTCCGGCAACTGACGAGCGTGGTGCGTCATCCTGGCGAGCAATCCCCATGTCGCGTGCCTTAGGTCGAGTGCAGCGAGCCCCCAGCGGCAAAACCTGTGGCCTCGCCACTCGTTCCTCGTGTCTCGACCCCAGGCACGCACCTCAATTCTCAGTCTTGGCCTACCACTCGGTTGCGAGGACCGCACTATGCAGACGCGACACCGTGTTCGCCGTCCCAATCACTCGTCGGCCTGGCTCTTCCTGCGGACCGCCCTGATCCCGCTGCTCGCCCTCGAAACGTCCGTTCTCGCAGCTCACGGAGACGAACCGCCGTCCTGGCACTTGGCCACGGACGATACCGAGGTCCGAATTGGCGTCACCGGCGATCGTCCGGTGCTGCAACGATTGGCTGCCGTGGGTTCTCCGCATAGCTGGATCACGGAACCCTTCCCGCTGCCCTTCCTGACCGACGTTTCGCTCGACGGCCAGCCGATGCCTCTGAACTGGACATTTCAGGACGGCAGTTTCGATCCAGCCAACGAGCAGTTGACCTTGGCCTTCGTCAATGCCCATCCCAAACTTCAGCTGCGGTCCGTATGGCGCGCCCGTCCGGGCCGGGGGCCGATCGAGCATTGGCTCGAGCTTGCCAACCAGTCGGGCCAGCGCGTGACCGTGTCGCATCAGGACAGCCTGACGCTGCGCGGCCTGAGTCCAGGCGCCCCGACAACGCTGTGGTGGATCAAACGTGGCGGCAGCAACGCGAGCACGCAAGGCGGGACGTTCGACCAGTCGCTCGCCGCCGGACTGGACCTGTTGCTGTCCAGCAACTGCACCGACGGCGCCAGTCCGGTGCCGTGGTTGGCGGTTCAGGTCGGCAACGAACGGGGCTTGTACGTCGGCTGGGAATTCTCCGGCCTGGGCCGCATCCACGCACGAGCCGCCGGCCAACGCGCGGACCAACTGGACGTGGACGTGGGCCAGCACCCCGATTTCCGAACCGACGTCGAACCTGGGGAGACGTTCCTGGTGCCGCCGGCTTTTGTCGGCTGCCACCTGGGAGACCTGGACGAGGGCAGTTACAGCTTGCATCGCTTCGTGCTCGAAAAACTGCGGCCGCCGCTGCCCCCGGACTGTCCCGATCCGATCCTGGCGTACAACCTGTACCTGGACGTCGGGGGCAACAACGCCACCGAGGCCGACGTGTTGCGGAGCGCCGCGGTCTGCCGCGACTTGGGCTTCGAAGCCTTCATGCCGGACGCGATGTGGTTTCCTGAAACCGGCGACTGGCGTTGGGACCCGCGGCGGTTCCCACGCGGCAGCGAGTCTATCGAGGCGTTCGTGCACGGGGCGGGGATGAAGCTGGCCTTGTGGTGTGCCTGGACCAATGGCGGCATCGCCGAGCATCCCGATGCGCTCAGCGTGCGCGGCCCCGTCGGGCGGCCGGAGTGGTTCAACGCGGACTACCCCGCAGACTGGAAGCCAGGACCGTTCTTCGGCGGCCAAGTGTGCCTTGCTTGCCCCGACGCCCAGACCTGGGCCGCCCAGAAGACCCAGTGGCTGGTCCAACAGCACAAGCTGGATTACCTCAAGCACGACATCAACCCGATCGTCACGCAGTGCAACAAGTCCTCCCACCGGCACCGCTACGGCGTGGACACCAGCTACTGGGCGACGCTGGGCTACTACCAGGTCCAGCAGCAATTGCGGCAGAAGTTCCCGCGCCTGATCCTGGAGAACTGCTCCGGCGGCGGACATATCAAGGATTTCGGCGTGATGCGGTACACGCACTACACGGTTGCGACCGACACGCTTTCCAACCTGCCCAACCGCCAGGCGATGTACGATTCCACCTGGGCGCTGCCGCCGCGGGTCTTGCAGTGCTACACGTACGACAATGTGTATCCCGTGCGTGGCGACAACCCGGGGACGTTCTTGTGGCGGAGTGCCATGATGGGCGCGTGGCAGATCGATCCGACGGATACGCCGAAGTGGACGGACGAGGAAAAGGAATCGGCACGTCGGTCGGTGGAGATCTATCGCCGGTGGATCCGGCCCATGCTGGCCGATGCCAAGGTGCACCACATCCTCCCGCGTCCCGACGGCGTGCGTTGGGACGGCATGTTCTACTGGAGTCCTACTCTACGGCGGGGCACGCTGTACGTCTGGCGGCCGGAGTCGCCCGCCCCGCGGCAGACGGTGCGATTGAAAGGCTTGGAACCGGACAAGAAGTACTGGCTGTGGTGCGAGGACGGCTCCGTGTCGCCGGGACTGCGAGGCGGCCGCGAATTGATGGACGCCGGGCTGGAACTCCACTTGCCGCAAGCGTATTCGAGCGACCTCGTTTTCGTGCAGGACGAAACGTTGGGCAAACCCGATGGGCTGGATCTGCCGAGCGAATTTCGGTTGGGCGAGGCGACGGTCCGCAGCGGCATGTTCGCCGCCTCGGCCCGCCTGGCGTGGGAACCGGCCGCCGGCGCTCGCACCTATCGCATCCTGGTCGCGGACGATCCGGAGTTCCGCAAGGTGGTGGCTTCCCAAGTTGGCACGCAACCCCGTGCCGACTTGGACCGTTTGCCGCCGGAGCGACCGTTGTACTGGCGGATCGAAGCGATCTCCTGGGGTGGCTGCCGCGCCAGTTCCGGTCCGCCGGGATCGTTCGTGACGCCGCCCCTGGATCGGCCGGAGGGCTTGGTGTTTCTATCGGACGTGGCCTGGGCCCGTGCCAACGCGGGAGCCCAGAATCCGGTCCGCCGCGACGTGAACTACTACGGCCAGCCGATCGCGATCAATGGCGAGGTCTATCCCAAGGGCTTGTGGACCCACGCGTATCCCGACGCCACGCCGGCGGATCTCGTGTACGAGATCGCGCCGGGCCAGTTCGAGTGGTTCAAAGCCGTCGCGGGCCTGGACGACGCCAGCGCAGGCGGCAGTATTCAGTTTGAAGTTCTGGTGGACGGCGTGCGCAAAGCCATCAGCCCGGTCTTGCGTCCCCGACAAGTCCACCGGTTTCGCGTCCGCGTGGCCGGGGCCGCCCAAGTCACACTCCGCGTAAGCAACGGCGGCGACGGTTACGCTTGCGATCATGCCGCCTGGGGCGCGGCGAGATTCACGGCCGCCGGCGCACGCGATCCGCTGGACCAGCCCGAAGAGCAACAGACGGGACATCGGAGTTCGGCGGCGCCTCACTGAGATCACGATGCGGCCCGGTCCGCGGAGTGTCTGGGTTCAAGCGATCCCCAGAGGCAAATAGGTTCCGGCGGTTCGAGTCGCAGCTGCACCAGCCTCTCGCACTGCACACGATTCAGTCGCAAGAGTTCAACGCCGGGCACAGCCGCATTTCCCCTTGCCGGCGCACTGGCCCGGACGGGTTGACGCCACGCCGGAGGGTGTGGGCTCACAATGTCCAGCCGGAGCGGTACTCGCGGTGCAGCAACTGGTTGGCGGCCTCGTCGTTGGTGATGCGGAAGTTGGGACCGTCCCAGGTGATCTTCTTGCCGGCCCGCAGGGCGACGTTGCCCAGCATGCAGGCTTCGGTCAACAGGCCCGCATGATCCACGAAATTCGCCCCCGCCGGCGCGCCGCCGCGGCAGGCATCCACAAACTCCTTGTAGTGGCCGACCGAACGCTCCAGCCGCTTGGGCGGCTTGCCGTACGCCTGCATCTTGGCCTCCGGGATGATCCGGTGGCCCATCAGCGTGCCCTTGTCGCCCAGGTAGATCACATCGCCCATCCCGCGGTTCGGTTCCAAGTCTTTCGGGACCGGCGGCTTCAGGCCGCCGTCGTACCAGCTGAGCGTCACCGGCGGCATGTCGCCGCGAGCAGGAAACTCGAACCTGGCCAAGACGCCCAGCGGGTACGTCTCGGAGCTGAGCTTGGTGCTGCTCGCCTCGATGCTGGTGGGATGTCCCAGCTTGAGGGCTTTGAACACCGTCGACAGTTTGTGGCAGCCCAGGTCGCCCAGCAGGCCCGTGCCAAAGTCCCACCAGTTCCGCCACGTCCAGGGATGATAGGCTGGATGGTAGGGGCGGTGAGGGGCCGGGCCGAGCCACAGGTCCCAATCCAGTCCGTCAGGAACCGGCGGCGTTTCCTTGGGACGGCCGTCACCTTCGGGCCAAGCCCAGAAGCGGGCCGGGCACCAGACCTGCACTTCGTGCACTCCGCCGATCGCGCCGTCCCAGATGAACTCGCAAACCAAGCGGGCTTCTTCGGACGCCTGGCCGTGGTTTCCCAACTGCGTCGCCACCCCGGCCTGGCGGGCCGCCTCGGCAACTTGCCGCGCCTCGGACACCGAATAGGTCAGCGGTTTTTCGCAGTACACGTGCTTGCCCTTCTTCAAGGCGGCCAGCGTGATTACGGCGTGCGTGTGATCGGGCGTGGCGACCATCACGGCGTCGACGTCTTCCTTGTCCAGCAGTTCCCGGAAGTCGGAATACGTCCGGCAGCCCGGGGACGTGCCCGCGGGTTTGCCCTTGCCATAGTACTCGTCGACCAACCGCCGCGCCGGTTCCCAGCCCGCGGTCCGCTGTTCTTTGCCCTGCGTCCAATTCCACGACAGGTATCCGCCGCTCTCGCGGTTCACGTCGCAAACTGCCACGACCTGGATCTCGGGGAACTCCAGGAACGCTTGCATGTTTTGCGTGCCCTGGCCGCCGACGCCGATTCCCGCCAAGGTCGTCTTGTCGCTGGGCGCGATGTGGTTGGGCCCGCCCAACACGTGCGGGGCGACAATCGTAAAGGCCGAGGCAGCGGACAGGCCGCCGAGGAATTGGCGGCGGGTCAGGCCGGGGGCTACAAGGCGGTCGCGGGATTCGCGGGACGAACTGGACGGCTGCATCGCTGGCTCCTTGTCAAGTCGGGGTGCCTGGAGGGACCGGGAGAGGCAACAGGCAATCATATCGCCGCGCCGAGGCAATAGAAACCCCTCCCCGCACCTCCCCGTGTCGCGACTGCGTCCCGGTATCGACACCACATCGCGAGCCAAGCGGAGATCCCTGCAACCTTGACAGCCTCCGGGCATGATCATCCAGGCATTCGCATTCGTCACCCGGGACCGTTTCCAGAGCCGGAGCCAACCGGATCGTCATAAGGCCACCGAGTACCAGCGTGCCTTGCAGGCTCGGGGCCTTGTCAGGGGAGTCACTCGGTGCCTGGCGACTGGCCGACCTTCCGCTGGCTGGCGTCGGCTCCCGGTTCCTGTGTCCCCTCGCCTGCCGGTGGACCGGACGCCGCCGCGAGCGAGACGCAGATGAGCTCGTGGTTGTTGCGCACGTACACACAGCGGTTGGCAAGAGCCGGATGCGACCAGGCGACCAGGCGGCCGCCGCTGCCCGCCGAGGGCAGACCGCGAGGGACGTGTCGCTCCAAGCCTTCGACCCGATCTTTGGGCAGACCCGCAGTGATGAAGTAGCACATTGGAAGGCGGCTCGGCTATGGGGACGCTGGGCTGAGGCGGGAAAACACCGCTTCTTCCCTGTACTGCGGGACACCATCGACAAAGGAACTGGAATAGAGCACGAAGCGGTCAATCGGCACCGGCGGAAGCACAAAGCCGTTACGCTCTTTCAGGTACATTTCCACAACATCGGGCTGGGCAGGTGAATTGAGCCGAGCCAGGGTGACGTGCGGTGAATAGGGGCGATCTTCGGGCCGAAAGCCGATGGCCTCGGTCAGGGCGGTGCCAATGGCATGGTGAAGTTCGATCAAGGCAGCGCTGGCCTCCACGCCCGCCCACAGCACTTGGGCTTCCCCTTCGGGCGGAAATCTGCCGACGCCGCGGATCGTGATCGCAAAGGCATTCATCCTCACCGACGCCAAAGCCTTCCCCACCATGCCGACATGGTGGGGGGCGATTTCGCCAAGAAAATGCAACGTCAGGTGCAATTCCTCGCGACCGACAACCCGCATACCTGGAGTAACGGGCGGCTGGGCTGCGATGAGGCAATCCTTGGTCTCATCGGGGAGCGGAATAGCGACAAAAAAGCGGGGCATGGTCGGCGTTCCCTTACTCCAACCTGATCTTCAACCCGTATTCGTTTTTGATTTGCAGCAACGCCTCCGCGTTGCCCCGTGCGTCGTCCACGGGGTTGTGCGTGTGTTTGGTCTTCCGCAGGTGCTTGAAGTTGGCGAACACGTCCTTGACCACCCCCTTGTACAGCGAACCCAGGTTCGTGGAACTGTGGCCGAACGGGTTGCGGCCCAGGAAGTGGTGGAAGTACCAGTTGATGAACTGCCAATCGAAGCCGTTGTTGTCGGAAATGAACATGGGCTGGCCGTGGGTGACTGAACGAATCCAGTCGGCAAACTGCTGCATCACGGCCTGCGGGTCATCGAACTGCAACGTCTCGTCGCGGGTGAAACCGCTGACCTGAAGGGCCGCGGCAATCCACTTGTCCGAGATCGGCTTGAGCTTGCCGTAGAACGTCCTGTCCAGCGACGACTCCACGACGATGGCTCCGAAACAGACCATCGAATAGTCGCCTGGAATCGCCCCGTCAGCTTCGATATCCACCATGATGTAGGTCATAAACCACCCTTCCCACTTCCCTGTTGGGCGACTTCGGAGTTGGCGATCCTGCTGCGCCAGCCCCGCTTCTCAATCGCCCTGAAATTCTCGAAGCCGACTAGGCTTTCAAGGTACTTCAGCAGCAACGGCAATTCCTCATCGCCAGGGTCGCCCTCGAATGGTGCCACGTAGATGGCGTTCCCGTAGTTCCGTCCCGCCGTGTACCGCGTGTCATCGACAACCAGGACGCGGGCGAGGTCGAAGCCTGCCCGCTTGACCTTTTTCAGGTTCTTGATGTACTCAGTCTCGAAGGTTTCCGCGTTCAACTTGGCGGTACATCGGTCCCGACACCAGACGAAGGCCCATTCGAGGCCGAAAGGCACAATCGTCCTCGCGATTGCGGCTACGTAGCCCGACGATGCCGACGACCAGATCGCCAAGCGGTAGTGCTTCCCCGCCCCACGCAGAAATTCGTCCAGGTGCGGCCTCTTGTAGACGTAGAATGGGCCAACAGGGAAATCGCACAAACGCGGCCATTCTCGTTCTGCCCCGTAGATCAACGTTTCGTCCAGGTCCAGTATCAGCAGGGGAACCGATTCCTTCATTCGCTGCTCTTCCCGCCCCCTTGCTCGTATGCCTGCCGCTCGAACGGATTGTCGCGATACGGCCTGCGGCGCATCAGTCAGAGTACCAGGGAACAGCCCAAATAGGCAGGCCCCATGAATGGTCCCCAGCGCTCGAACTGGCGAACGTGGACCAGTTCGTGGTCGCGGCAAATGTCGAGCGCCGCGTCGGTTTGTCCCAAGACCGTGTGGCCGAGGGTAAACGCCATTGTGAATTGCCCGTGGGGAAACCGATGCAACAGCCATTTCACGCCGCCGCCGTAGAACTCGATGACACGGCCACAGATCTGGGCGTGGCCACCCGTGCAAACGCCAACCATGCCGATGAGCAGGCCGAGCAACGTGTACGGCGAGGCCCAAATCATGGCGAGGACGCCAAGTGGCACGGTGATGAAGGCTGGGGCGGTCACGTCTGTTCTCTACTTGCCCTGGTCAGTTCGCACCTTGCACCACGCCTTCAACTCCTCGAATTGATCCGCATTGGCACCACTTTTCGCTTGTCCGAACCTCCAGCAACGACTGAAGGTGTCAGCAAAAAGCGAGTCCTCCTTCACGGCCCTTTCCACACGCGGGAATACCAGGGCGAAATGAAATTGCAGCAGGTGTTCCAAGAGGCAACAGGCGATTGCGTCCCGCACGTCCTCGTCGGGACAACTGCCCCAGCGGCGCACGAATTCCCATACTGGTTCGGGATCAGTTTCGATGTAGTCGCCAACGCGGAATATCGCCTGCCATCGTGCGTCCTGCTGCCCTTGCGCAGCGGGCGATCCAGGCAAGACCGCGTGTGCTTGTTCAATTACTGCGGCCACTGACACGGCAATCATCCTGTTGGCAAAGCACGATCCCGCCACCGTCAATTCAGCCGCCAAATCGTGAAGTTCAGCACGCTGGCGAAGGCGACCCAGCCCAAATACGGCACCATCAGGATACCAGCAGCCTTGGACCTGGGCCAGAACGCGGTGGTTGTCGCCGCGATTGCCAGCAGCAGGACCAGGATTTCGAAGAACGCGGCTCCTGGCATGTGGAAGCCGAAGAAAATCCACGACCAGGCGGCGTTCAGCGCCAACTGCACGGCGAACAGCGCCAGCGGTGTTCGGGCTTGACGCAACCCGCCCTGCCGCCACACCAGCCACGCGGCCACCCCCATGCAGATGTACAACGTGGTCCACACGGGGCCGAACAGCCAGTTGGGCGGATTCCATGTTGGTTTCGCGAGCGTGGCGTACCACGTCGGGATGTTGGGCGTGGTGGCAACGGAACCAAGGCCCGCTGCCGCAAAGCAGATCAACAGGATGACGACGAACGCGGCGGTTTGTTTGATCGGGGACATTTGAGCCGTGCCGTGGTGAGCTTGTCGAGGACCATCCGCAACTGTCGGTCATCTTGGTCCATTCGCTTCCGCGCGCTCAGTAATTCCACATCCAGTAATCGAAGTCTGTGAGCAACTGCCGATTGGCGTCCTTCCGCGTCAGTTCGAGGTCGGCAAGCAGCATGAAGCTGGACGTTTCACGCTCCTGCGGTGCGGACAGGCCCCCCAGCACGTTTGACAGGAATCCGAGCAACCCGCTGCGGCTCTTGACCCGCGTCGGCACAACTTTGGCCTGTTCGCGGTCGTGCCGAACATTGAACAGCAACCCAACTTCTTCTGGCTCGTAGCAGTCCAGATCAGCCAATCCTACGATGATCACTGGATGCTTGTGGCTGCTCTCGAACGGTCCCGTTTCCTCCCGATACGCAGCCTCGAACGGGAACGCCAGGTGCATTGCCACGTAGGCGTGGTACTTACGCACGTTCTCGTAGCTGGATTCGGGCAACGGGTCGTCGCTGGTCAGTCCGAAAATCGCCCTGATGCGGTCGTCCTGATCCGTGGGGCGAAGCGGGCGTGTCTCAATCTGGGTTGGCTGTTCCATCGGCACGCGGTCGCCAACGTCGTGTTCGAGGTCTTCCTCGCCCAGCCGACTGCTTTCCTCGTCCAATCCGTCGCGTTCGCATCGCTTGCGAAAAGCGGGCGGCATGTGGTCCAGCGTGAACTGATTCCACTCGATCAGATACAGGTGCGACTTGGCGTCATGACTGACTTCGGTGATGGTCCCCGCCCAGCCCCCCAACGGAATGTCGGGGAAGTCAAAATCAGCAGTGCCGTACTTGACCCGCACTCGGTCCCCCACGGCAAATCGGGGTGGCGTTGACGGCTTCCTGTGTTTCAGCGGCTTGCGTTTTTTCTTCGTGGACATCGTGTCGCGCTCCCGTCGATCCGTCAGTGAACTTGCTCGCCCGAACATTTTGGCCCATTCCAGGCTTTGCTGACAAGATCAGTCGGGATCGTGCGGTCCACCCTTTTTGTTTATGGATCGTTTTGCGTGTGGTGTCAATAATTGGGGTAGAGTTCGTCAGCGGAGAGCGGCCACTCTTCCGAGCAAGGACCGAAGTGGCTGCAACCGCTGACCCAACGAAGGCTCGCCGTGTCCAGCGCGTGCTGGTGGTTGGGGTCGAGGCCCCACGAACCATCTTTTTCTGATGCACCGCTGACAGTCGCGAGCCTTCGGCGTTTCTTGGGCGTGAGCCAGCCAGTCGTGGCCTCACGATACCTTGGGTTCCCTCGTCCATCTTGGCGGTGCAAGGACGAAGGTGGTCAGCACGACCAAGCCGAAAAGCACGTAGCCCAGCGTGAACACCCAAGGCTGGAGGTCGAAAAACAGCACGCGGTGAAACCAATCCGCGATGAAGTCGCCCTGGTACGACGTGTCGCCAGCCAGCGTGCAAAGTTGCTGCTCCCAGGTGGTCAACGGACAGGTGATGCCGCAGACCGCTTCAGCGGCCACGATCAAAATCGCCAGCAGGCGCAAGGATCGAAACCAGAAATTGCGGACCCAGCCCCAGCGACAGATCAAGCCCAGCAGGATCGCCAATAGTCCAACGGCGACGAACGCGACGTAGGCAAAGTGGACGATCACGATTGCATCGGCAGCTAAACGGTACAGGACGCTCATACCACATTGATCCGTGGGTGAGCGAGTTTATTCCCGATGCGGCAGGCAGGCTCGTCCTTTGCGCGGTTTGCCTGTATTTGGGCACCCCGTCAATTCAGCGCGTGCCCGAACGACACTATCCCGCCCAAGAACCAGCCAAGCAGGCCCACCACCCACAGCGTCATCCGCAATGCCGACGCACCCCACTTGAACGGCAATTTGATGAACAGCGGAAATTTGATGAACAGCGGAAGCGTGCCAGCCGCCAGAAACGCCCCGCAGTACGGCAGCAGGCTGAGCGAGAACGCCAGGCAGCAGCTTTGGCAGTTGCGGCTGATCGCCCCTGTCATCGGGCCGAGGATGGTGCCGAGCGCCGTCAGGGTCACCAATTTTCGGTGGTCGTAGTCGTCAATCCCGTGGTCGGCAATCCAGTAGGTCAGGGCGGTGAAGCCAAGCCAGATGCCCAGGAAGACAAACAGGTGGGGCTTGGAGAAGTGGTTTTGGAAGGGGCGCATGGGATGGTCGAAGCCCGTGCGGAGTGAGACTCGGAGAGGGCGGCGAGCTGGAACTCGATTGGCAAAGTCACAGACGGGTTCGACGGGATACCACTGTTTTTGGCCGTTTTAGCCGTCAAATAGTTAGAAAGAAAGTTAGATTGGCGGAAGTTAGAAAGAATCCAAGAAACAGAAAAAGCCATAAACCTTTACGATTTATGGCTTTAGGTGAGTGGAGGATAACGGACTTGAACCGATGACCTCTTGAATGCCATTCAAGCGCTCTCCCAACTGAGCTAATCCCCCGACTTGTTGGAAACAGGCCGCAGTTGCCTGTCGCCATGCTAGAAAAATAACAATTCGTCCGTTGGCTGTCAAGGACGGCAGGATCGAGTGTGAAAGTTTGAGCTGCCGCGCCGAAATGTTGCTGGTGGTTCCAGACACGGACGGAGGCAGCGATTATCCTAATGCGTTGTCATCAAACGGCTGTATTCCACGGAAACAGGAGTTGCCTTTGACAAAGCGTTGCCTCGCGACCCTGCTGAAGGTCGCCTTGCCTGTGGCGATCATTGTTTGGCTGATCGCCAGCCTGGACCGTGAACAACTGCGTCAACTGGGCGAGTACCCCATTTCCTGGCCGCTGCTGGCGACGGGATTCCTGCTCGCCACGTTCTCGGTCTGTGCCACGTTTGTTCGCTGGTACCTGCTGGTCCGTGCACTCGATCTGCCTTTTCGGCTCGCCGACGCGTTCCGCTTGAGCTTTGTCGGCTATCTGTTGAACTTCGTCGCCTTCGGCAGCGTGGGAGGCGACTTGTTCAAAGCTGTGTTTCTGGCCCGCGAGCAGCCCGGACGGCGGACCGAGGCGGTGGCGACGGTGTTCATTGATCGGGTTGTCGGGCTCTATTCGCTGTTGGTGGTGGCCAGCGCGGCGATCGCGTTCAGCGACCGCTCGGCCTGGGATGCGGACATCAAGGTCATCTGCAATCTGACTCTGGCCGCGACCGCGGTGGGAACGGCGGCGTTGGCCGTCGTGCTCCTGCCCGGCTGGGACCGGTCGGCGTTGATGCTGTCCGTGTACCGGCTGCCCAAAGTCGGCGCGGTGGTGCACCGGCTGGCCAAGGCCCTGGATGTGTACCGTGGCAAGCGGGGCTTGCTGGCGTTGATCGCCGCCCTGAGCGTGTCGGTTCACATCGTCTTTGCGACTGCCATGTACCTGGCCGCGGCCGCAATATTCCCCACGCATCCCACCCTGCCCGAGCACTTCATCATTCTCCCGCTGTCCCTGGTCGCCGGGGCCATTCCTTTGGCGCCGGCCGGTTTGGGGACGTTCGAAGCGGCCATGAAGATCCTGTATCGCGTCGTACCGGCCCATCCCGGCGGCGATGGCTTTCTGGTCGCCCTCGTGTTCCGCGTGATCACGATTGCCGTCGCGATGGTCGGGGTCGGATACTACTGGCTGGGACGTCGCGAGGTCGGCGAGCTGCTGCGCGAAGCGGAGCGCGAGGCCGACGTGGACTCCTTGGATGGTCCGCTGGCGGATGCGGCCCCCGGCCCACCGAGTTGACGTTACTTAGCCCCGTCTGCCGACGCGGCTTCGGTCTGCACGCTGCCGCCCTGGGTTTGGATCGCCGGGGCTGAAGTGTCCAACAACCGGCTGGCGACAATCCGCGTGTGCGACGAGCCCTCGGTGCGCAACTGTGCCTCGCCGTTGCCCCCCAACAGACAGTCGGAGATCAGCACCCGCGAAGCGCCGCCGACGGAGACGCCGCTCCGGGCGTTCCCGCGGCAGGTAACGCTCTGCAACGTCGCGTCGAACACGCCGTCGTGAGCGTTGATGCCATCCAGTTGGAAGCCTTGCACGATCAAGTCCCGGACGATCACATGCCGGACTTCGTACATCGTGATCCCCACCGGCAGTGCGCAATACTCCAGCGGGTAACTGCTCGGCATGCGTCCGTGGTCCGTGCGGAAATAGATGTCGCGTTGGAATAGGCACCACTGCCGCGGCTTCAATTCGGGCAGTTTGACCGCGGCAGCAGCGACCGGCACGCGGTCCGCCGGCTTGCCGTCCAGGAACAATAGCTGCGAACTCTTGCGCGGCGGCGAGAAGCGGAACACTTCGCTGCCCACGTGCTTCCAGGCGTCTTCCGGAACCTTGGCCGTGCCCACCAGCGTGACGCCTCCGCCGACGATCTCAAACGGCCGATCGCCATAGCCGCTGTGGCGCCCGGCCTGCAGCGTCAGGCACTCGCGGTAGGGTTCGCCTGAGGCCGCCAACACAACGCGATCGCCTTTGGCTGCCAACTCCAGCGCCCGCCCGATGGTCCGGCAAGGGCCCAGTCCGGCGCCTTGCGTGGCCGGTGCGCTGCCGTCAAACCGGTCGTCACCCGCCACGTTGTTGACGAAAACATCGCGAGCGCTAGCGCCAGCCGAAAACGCGATCACAAGCAAGCATCCGACGCCCAGGCTCTTCATCAACCGTACCTCCGGCTCTGCGAATCGGCTATACTGACGGGCCACGGGATTGTGCCCCGTGGCGTGCCCGGCGTCAATTGGAGTCCGCTCAGAAAATCGGTCCGGGACGGGAAATCACCTTGGCATGTGACCGCTTGACCTTCGGGAGTTCGGACCAATGCCTGCTAGCAGCCGCTCGCTCTTGACCACCTTGTTGGCAGTTTCCCTGACGGCCTTTGCGGCTCGCGGCGAATCGCCGCCGTCGCCCCTGCTAACGTTGGACGGCGGTGGCTGGCGGATCGCGATCGACCCGAACGACGAGGGACGCACGGGGAACTGGTTCGCCGCTCCGCGAGACGAGGCGAAACCGACGTCCGTGCCCTGGATCATCCAGGACGCGTTTCCCGGCTACCACGGCGTGGCCTGGTACTGGCGCCAGTTCGAGGCACCGGTCAATCCCCATGCGGACGGCCGGTACCTGCTGCGATTCTGGGCGGTGGATTACCTGGCCGAGGTGTGGCTGAACGGCACGCGCGTGGGCGGACACGAAGGCGGCGAGACGCCGTTTGAACTGGATGTGACCGACGCGGTCCGGGGCGGCGCGGCGAACCTGCTGGCCGTGCGCGTGCTGAACCCGACGCACGAGCGGATCGATGGGATCGTGCTGAACGAGACCCCGAAGCAGGCACGCGTGATTCCCTACAGCGCCGGTGCGGCGTACAACCACGGCGGAATCACCGGTTCGGTCGAACTGCGGGCCGTGCCCGCGGTGCGCGTGGATGACCTGTTCGCCAGCGCCGATCCGCGGACAGGAACGATCACGATCCGAGCCGACGTGCGAAATGCCGCGCGGGCGTCCGTGTCCGGCCGGATGGAGTACTCGGTGGCACCTGCGGCCGGAGGACCGACGCTGCGAACGGCGGTGGTCGCGCAGGAACTGGCTCCGGGCGACACCCGGGTCGAGGCCCGGTTAACGCTGGACCAGCCGCGCTTGTGGCAGCTGAACGATCCGTTTCTGTATCGTGTGACCGTGCGAGTCGGCGACGACGAGCGTTCGGTGCGGTGCGGCTTTCGCGACTTCCGCTTCGAGAACGGGTTCTTCCACCTCAACGGCCGCCGCCTCTTCCTGCGCTCGACGCACACGTGCAATCATTTCCCCGTCGGACTCAAACTGCCGCCGGATCCCGACCTGGCGCGCCGTGACTTGTTGGACCTGAAGGTCATGGGCTTCAACATGATCCGCTTCATCTGGGGCGGCGCCGAGCGGTACCAACTCGACTTGTGCGACGAGATCGGTCTGATGGTATATGAAGAGTCGTTTGCGTCGTGGGGGATGCAGGATTCGCCGCATCTGGCCGATCGCTGGGAGCGTTCACTGGGCGAACTGATCCGCCGCGACCGCAATCATCCCAGCGTAGTGATCTGGGGGCTATTGAACGAGGTCCGGGACACGCCGCACTTTCGGCTGGCCGCCGCCTCGCTGCCGTGGATCCGCGCCTTGGACGACACGCGGATGGTCTTTCTGAACAGCGGCCGGTGGGATCTGGCCGGGGTGAACGACGAGGTGTTTTCGCAACTGGACATCTGGCACAGCCCGGCCGGCCGCGAGCCGTGGGCCACATTGAACCCGTCCGCCCAGCCGTTTCCGACGCCGTTCAGCTTCACGTGGCCACCGCAGCAGGTCGCCCTGCACCCGGGCCCGCAAGGCGAATACAGCGTGGTCCGCTGGACGGCGCCGGCGGCGGACCGGTACCGCATCGCCGCGGAGTTCACGGGCCTGTTTCACGCGACGACCGACGTGCACCTGGTCCACAACGGTCAACCGCTGTTCTCCACGCAACTGAACCTCGGCGGCAATCCGAACACCGCCGCGCATGCGTGCGACTTGGAACTGGCCGCAGGCGACCGGATCGATTTCGTGGTCGGCTGGGGAAATGGCAGCTATGGCAGCGACAGCACGGCGCTGACGGCGACGATCCAGTCTGCTGCAGGCCGCGGATCCGACTTGGCTGCGGACTTTCCGCGGCAGGATAATCCCGCCGGGCCGTGGTCGTGCGGCTGGCTGGCGCCGAGTGACAAGCCCGATCCGGCGAAGTTCGTGCTGTACACGGAATCCAAGTCGAAACCGCGGCCCCGTCTGGGCAGCCTGGCCGATCCCGGAGCCGTCGAGTGGGAGGACATCCTGGCGGACCTGCACAACTATCCGCGCGTCCCGCACACGGCGGCCACGCTTCACGGCCTGCGGACCTTGACGGGCGAGTCGCTGCCGCTGTTCCTGTCCGAGTACGGAATCGGCAGTGCCGTGGATCTATGGCGCACCACGCGGCACTTCGAGCGGCTCGGCAAGACGGAGGTCGAGGACGCCCGGTTCTACCGCGACAAGCTGGACCGGTTCCAGGCCGACTGGCAGCAGTGGAAACTGGACGAGATGTACGCTCGTCCGGAGGATTTCTTTGCCGAGAGCCTGCGCAAGATGGCTGGACAGCGAACGCTAGGACTGAACGCCATTCGCGCGAATCCGAACCTGGTCGGCTACAGTCTGACGGGCATGAACGACCACGTCAGCTGCGGCGAAGGGCTCACCACGACGTTCCGCGAGTTGAAACCCGGCACGGTGGACGCGTTGTTCGAGGGCCTGGCGCCGCTGCGGTTGTGCCTGTTCGCCGAGCCGGTGAACGTCTATCGCGGCACGCGGGTGCGTTGCGAGGCCGTGCTGGCCAACGAAGACGCGCTGGCGCCCGGCGAGTATCCCGTGCGTCTGCTGGTGGTCGGCCCGCAGAACCAGCGCCTGGTGGACAAAACGGTGAACGTGACCGTCGCAGCCGGATCGCCCTTTGCACAGCCCGTCTGGGCGGAAGACGTCGTGGCGGACGGCCCGGCGGGCCGCTATCGGTTCCTGGCGTCGTTGGAACGCGGCGGCGCGGCCACGGGCGGCGCGGCGGAGTTCTACGTGACCGATCCGGCCGAGATGCCGCCGGTCGCCACGGAGGTCCAGTTGGCCGGCGAGGACGTCGAGTTGGCCAAGTGGCTGGGGGACCACGGCGTTCGCTGCCGCCCGCTGGTCGCCGGCGCTGCGGCGGAACGCGAGGTGATCCTGGTGTCTGGGACGCCGGCGGACTGGGCCGAGTTATGGGCGCGAGTTGAGCGCGGGGCGACGGCCGTGTTTCTGTCCGCGGAGGTTTTGAGCCAAGGCGAGCAGTCGCTGGGCCGGTTGCCGCTGGCGAACCAGGGCGCAGCGGTGCCGATCCGCGGCTGGCTGTACCTGAAGGACGAATGGGCTAAGCGACATCCGATCTTCGCCGGTCTGCCCAGCGGCGGCCTGCTGGACTACAGCTTCTACCGCGAGTTGATTCCCGATACCGTCTTGGCGGGTCAGGATCCGCCGCTGGAGGCCGTGGCCGGGGCGATCAAAGCTTCGCAGGATTACTCGTCGGGACTCATGCTGGCGGTGCACCAATCCGGCGCCGGGCGGATCATCCTGAACACCCTGCTGATCCGTGAACAGTTGGGCGTGCATCCGGCCGCCGAACGGCTGCTGCGCAACCTGCTGAACTATGCGGCCAGCCGGCAGGCGGAAGCCGCCGGGGACCGTCCCTAGGGGGCGTTGTCCAGCTGGTCAGCCTGGCGCCGGTGCTCGTCCGCCATACCGGCATCCCCGAGTTGTTTGTACAGTTCCGCCAGCTTGCGGTGGAGATCGGCCCGCGGCGGCAGGCCGCGAAGTGCGGCCTCCAGCTGCGTTACGGCTTCCCGCGGCTTACCGAGCCTGGCCAGGATCGTGCCCAGCGTGTCGCAGATCTCCGGACGGTTCGACAGTTTCTGGGCGGCGGTCGCCAAGTCCAACGCCCGCTCCAGCTCGGGAGGGTCCTTGTGAGCCAATCCCCAGGCCAAGTTGTTCAGCACTTCGGGGACGCGGTCGTTGCGCTGCTGGGCCTGCTGTAAATGCTTCAGACCCTCGTCAAAATCGCCTTCCGTCAATGCGCGGGTACCCAGCGCCAAGTCGATGATCACGGGCACCTCGCCGTCGGCCAGGATCCGCTCCAGGATAACCTCGGCCTGTTCGGCAGTCCCTTGGCGGCTGAGCATCAACTCGGCCAACACCGCCAGCGCTCGCTCGTTGTTCGGATCGTGCCGCAGGGCTTTTTCCAGCTTTTGCAGATGCCCCGTCGGCGACGGTTCGGCATGGCCCGCCTTGTCTTGCGCCGTGAGCACGTCGAACCAGCGGAGGTAGGTCGCGGCGAGGGCCTGTTCGAGGGCCTGTTGGAATGGCTGCAGATCCGGCCGCGTCAGGCCCTCCTCCAGCACTTTGCTGGCCTCTTCATAGTTCTGTTGCAGGACGTAGCTGGAAGCCAAATTCAGGCGTGTCTCCAGCTGGCCCGGCTCCGCCAACGTGCGGGCCCGGAAGTAGGCGGCGGCGCGAGTCGCCGCGCGGTGGGATTCCGCCAAGCGCCCGGCCAGCGTGTACAGTCGGGCCAGTTCGAGTTGAGACTCCGGCTTGGCGGCTCCCGCCTGTTCCAATTCCTGAATCGCGTCCTGGGATCGGCCTGTCGCGTTGTACAGGCGAGCCAAGATCACTCTCGCATCCATCTCGTGGGCGGGACTGCGCTTGGCTTGCAGCAGATGGTGTTCGAGCAACGTCCGCGTCTGCGGATCGGCCGGCAGTTGCCGAGCGACCATGTCCCGGGCCAGCCAGTAATGAGCGTCCGGGTGGCCGGGACGACTGTCCGGAGCAATCTGCTGCAGCAGCTCGCGAGCCCGCGGCACGTCCTGCCGCCGTTCGGCGATCAGCGCCAAACCGTACAGGGCCGCCACGGACCCTTCATCCAGGTCCGCCAGTCGCCGAAAACAGACCTCAGCCGCCTGCAGATCGCTCCTGCCCAGGGCCGCTTGTCCAGCAGCCTCGTATTTGCCGATCCAGCCAGCGGGGGTGACGTTGGCGTGGATCGCACACAGGCCCCACACCGCCAGACCGGCGACGATCGCAGGAACGCTACGGGCCAACGAACTCCAATGGCGGGTGAGCCACCAATCGCTGAAGAAACTCAGGATGGTCTTTGGCGCCCGTAGCGCCCGGCGTCTTATTGGCTTCGGTTTGCTTCGACGGGGTTTCCTGCTCACGGCTTTCGCTCCGCTGGCTGCGTCCGCGAATCTCCGCCGCTGATCCGGGCTCGGGCCGCAACGAACAAACGGCCGATTTCTGCCCGGTCGTCCGCGGAGAGCGGCGAGACGCCGGACGCAAACGCTTCGATCCGATACGCGGTCGCGGCGAGATTGGCCGCGGGCTGCCGCCGCCAGAGGCTGCCCAGCGGCCCGCGCACCACCCGAATCAGGGCATCGGCCCAGAGAGTGTCGGTAGAAGGAATCGGCCGCCCCGCCGGATCCAATTGCCCGGCCAGCAGCCAGCCGTGTTCGCCAGCCGAGGTCGATAGCTCGCTTGCCCCTTAGGAAACGGCCTCGTCCCCCGGCCCGTCGCCGCCGGTGACATGCCACGGCGTCAGACGCCAACCGAGTGCCCGAAAACGCAGCGCCGCGTCCTGCCCCTCCGGAATCGGACCGCCGACCGACACCTGACAGACCAACGTCCCGAGGCGGCACTCCCACTGGCTCGAGAACCGCCCGCCCGGATCGCCTCGCCTCCGCAGCTGTGGGGCGCAGGGCTTAAGCGTCCAGCGGGCTAATTCTGCCGGCAGGTACCGGTCCACGGGCCTGCCGCCGGCCGATGCATGTTCCGCGGACAGCAGTGGCAGCGCCAGCCAAGCGACTTGGATCATTCCGACCAGTCCGAACGCCGCCAGCCAGCCCGCGTCGCGGCCCCTGGGAGCACTTGGCTCAGGCAACGGCTTCGTGCCGGATCGGCGACTCTCCGCTCGCTGGGGTTTGCCCGCCGCAACTGACGACCCCGTCCGAGGCGGTCCGTCCGTGCGCCGCGATCCCGCCGCTCCAGGCGACGCACCCACCAGCCAGTTCCACACTCGGTTCAACGGATTCCGCGTGCTTTCCGACGGCAAAGGCATGCCGCCCCGGCGCGCTGCAATCGGACGCAAGAGGAATGCCAGGCCGCGATTCGTGCTGGCCAGCAGAATCAACGCCACCAAGCCTGTCCCCCAGGTAACCGCAGTTGCCTTCCAGCCGGAGAAGCAGTCCCACTGATACCACTGTTGAGCCACGACGGACACCCAGACGCGCGCGGCGTTGGCCAGCCACGCCCAGGCCACGCTGCCGGCCAACAGCAGCGCCGACCAAAGCAGCGGACGCCGCGCCAGCGTCACCGTCAACGCCGTGAGCGCCAGCAGCAACGGCAGCGCGGGGAGGCCGGAACAGATCTCGTCGGTCAACAACCGCTGGTCGGGCAGGACCAGCACTTGCCCGGCCAACAAGTGCCGCACACCGGCCAGATCCAGAACGCCGCTCGCCGCCTGCAAAGAAGTCGACTGCAGCCAGTTGAGCACGGCAAAATCCCCGTGAAAAGGCAAGGGCACGACCAGCCACAGCAACAGCCAGGCCGGCAGCCAACCGCGGTCCGGTTCGGGGACGGCATACCGCCCCAGCAAGCCGCCGCTGGACAAGACGGCCGCCACCGCCGCCCACCAGGGCGAGCCCAGCAGGACAGCAAGCGTCAAGCCCAGGAGACCGCCGGCCAGCAGGCTCGTCGCCCACCACGACGGCCGTGCCGAACCGGAGAGCTTCGGCCCGCGAGTCCACAACCAGCCGACGATCCCCGCCGCCAGCAGCGGATAGACATCGTAGTGCGGCCGATACAGCCACAGGCCCCACAGGTGGCCGAGCAGGAAAGGAAGATGAGCCAGTCCCACCACCGTGGCGAACACGACCGCACGCCGGCCGGGGATGCGGTCCGCCCCGCCGGTATGCAAGGGCTCTGCTCGTCCGGCTGGCTCGGCGGCGGTCGCTTTGGTGGACATGACGGAATTCCCGCTGACCTGGCTTCACAAACCGAGCTTGGCGACGGCGCGCTCCAGGCGTTCGAGGGCCTGTTCGAGCGTCGCCCGCGGGCAGCCGAAATTCAGCCGCATGTAGCCGGAGCCGTGGAACTCGGCCCCGTCCGACAGCTTGACTCCCGCAGCCTCGAAAAACGCCGCCGTGTTCCGCGGACCCAGCCAGCGCGTGTCCAGCCAGGCCAGGTAGGTGGCTTCGACCGGGGACATGCTGAACATGGGCAGCCGCTCGGCGACGAACGCCGCCAGAAAGTCACGGTTTCCCCGGAGATAGTCGAGCAGCGCTAGACGCCACGGCTCTCCTTCCTCGTACGCGGCGCGACAGGCCGCAAAGCCGAACAGGTTCGGCTGGGGCACGAGCCCGTGGGCGGCGCTCCGGAACCTCCGCCGCAGATCCCGGTTCGGAATCACGGCAAAACCGCAGTGCAGGCCGGGCGTATTGAACGTCTTGGCCGGCGACATCAGCGTCACGGTGCGGTCGCGGATCTCGTCATCCAGCGAGGCGAACGGAATGTGCTGGCGGGGCGCCAAGACCAAGTCGCAGTGGATCTCGTCGGAACAGACGACCAGGTTCGGGTGCCGGCGGACTACGGCGGCCAAGGCCGACAACTCATCACGCTCAAACGCCCGGCCAACCGGATTGTGCGGATGACAGAACAGCAGCAGCCTGGTCTGCGGCGTCAGCGCCCCGGCCAAGGCGTCCAGATCCATCGCCCAGCGACCCCGAGGGCGAACCAGCGGCACCGTCTGGAGGTTTCGGCCGGTCGCGACCGGGGCAGACAGGAACGGCGGGTACACCGGCACGCACGTCAGCACATCCTCGCCCGCCGCGGCGTACGCCAGGCAAGCCAGATGCAGCCCGGGAACCAGGCCGGGCAGCCAGACCAGCCATTCGGGTTCGATCCGCCAGCCGTAGCGACTGGCCGCCCAGCCCACCACGGCTTGGTTGACCTGGTCGGTGGCCACGGGGTACCCGAAAACTTCCTGTTCGACCCGCTCGCGAAGGGCCCGCACCACGCACGGCGGCGAGGCGAAGTCCATGTCCGCCACCCACAGGGGAAGCACGTCCCGGCCGTGGCACGCCTGCCACTTGAAACTGTCCGACTCGCGGCGGTTGATGGGGCGGTCAAAGTCAAAGCTCATGCAGTCCCTCAGACGCCCCTTGATACCACAACGCGACGGCGGCTCCAAGGGGTGCGGCAGGCCGCCGCGGCGTGCAGCGTACGTGGGCAGCCCCCGGCCACCGTCCTGACCTCGCGGCTGGACGGCCAGTCATGGCCGGAATTGGAATCCCTGCCGTCTCCTTGTCGCCTTCGGCGGCACCTACGTCACCCCGCGGACGGCCCGGCCAGCTTGCGCCGCACGACAATGGCACACACCAGGTATACCCACGGGCCGAAGTCCCAAAGCCAAGGGGCGGTCATCTGAACGCCCGCCACGGCAGGTGCCAAGGCGGGGTGCGTTTCGAACAGCTGGCGGATGATGAACGGGTTGACGCCGGTGAAGAAGTTCCGCCGGCCAAGCAGCTCGACGGCCTTGTCGAACAAGCTCGCTTCCGGCACGTGAGGCAACTCGGGGCACGTCAGCGAAGACACGAAATCCAAGACCAAGACTGCGGTTCCCCCGGGACGGAGCAACTGGAGTAGCAGCCCCAAATGCTGGGCTCGCAGCCGCATGATCGTGTCGACCAACCGCGGATGCTGCAGGCCCAGACTCAGCCCGACGCACTGAAACAACTGGGTCAACAGGCAGACGGAAGCGACCGTGTCGAAGGGGCTGGGGATGTCCAGGGGCGGCGGTGCGGCGAGCGTCCTGACACAGGCCTCCAACTGGGCGTCGCTCGGCGGCCGATCCGGTGTTCCGGTCGCCAGGCGGTCGGCGATGAACGTCAGATCGACGTCGCCGTACACGCGGATGCGTTCGGTCGGCTCGCAGCTCTGGCGGGCGAGCCCGGCTTGCAGCGCGGCCGCGTCCCAGTCGACCAAATGCACCTGGGCATACGCCTGCAACAGCGCGGACAGGTCCAAGTCGTTCGCGTTTCCCGCGCCCAGCACGCACAGCCGGCCGGCGGGGGGAGCCGCGTCAATCAGCAACCGCATGATGCGGCCGCGATGCGGCGCGAAGCACGCCCAGCGGTCGCGGCTCTGCTCGTTCTGCCTCTTCTGCTGGTCGGCAATTCGGTTCATCTTCTCCGCTCGGCCTCGCGTCCCTTCCGGCCGCTCTCCTGGTCCGGCAGCGCTCACTCTCGGCCGTCCCTGTTCTTCCACGCCCGGCCGACCGCATCCGCGGCCAGGATCGCATCGGCAACCATGTCCGGCCGGACCGCAAAGGGCTCGTTGTGAATCGTCTCGCCCTCGGCGGTCGCCCGCGCGGCAATCGTGCGCAGTTGCTCCGGCGACAGGTCCGTCAGGCCGATGTCGGCCAACGTGATCGGCAAACCCACGGTGCCGGCGAACGCCAGCACGCGATTCAGCACGGACCGCGGTTTCCCTTCCAGGACGAGCTGGGCCAGCAGGCCGAAAGCGACCTTTTCTCCGTGCAGGTACGCATGCGTGGCCTCGGCCGTGGTCAAACCGTTGTGAATGGCGTGGGCGGCGGCCAGGCCGGACGACTCGAATCCAATCCCGGACAACAGGGTATTGGCTTCCACGATCCGCTCTAGCGCCGGGGTCACCACTTGCGTGCGGACCGCATGCAACGCATCGGCGCCGTCGGCCAGCAGGGTCTGGTAACAGAGTCTGGCCAAGGCCAGAGCGCTCTGCGTCGATAGGCCGCCCCGCATATTCGGCACTCCGCCCCGCACGCACGTCACGGCCTCGAACCACGTCGCCAGGGCGTCGCCCATGCCTGCGACCAGCAGTCGAGGCGGGCTCAAGGCAATGATCTGCGTGTCGACCAGCACCAGATCGGGATTCTTCCGGTACGGCCGCAGGACTTCGACCACGCCCGCCTCGGAATAGATGACGGACAGGGCGCTGCACGGCGCATCGCTCGACGCCACGGTCGGACAGTTCACGACGGGCAGGCTCAAGTCCGCGGCGGCGGCCCGGGCAGCATCCAGGACCTTCCCGCCGCCGGCTCCGACGATAACCCGGGCTTCGTTCTGCCGGGCCGCCTGCTTGATCCGCTCGATCTCGGCCAACGAGCACTCCCCGCTGAACGCATGGACGACATAGGCGATCCCGGCAGCGGCAAACGTGCGTTTCCACGTCTCCGCCAACAGACGGATCGGCGAGTGGCCGCCGACGACCAGCGCGGGGCCGTTCAAGCCCAAGCCAGCCATTTCCGCCCCCAGCATCGCGGTGGCGTTCTTGCCTTGGGTGTATCGCGGGGGAGAGCAGAATACGGAGAGCATGCAGTCGCCTTTCAGTTCGCTAAGGAATCCCTCTTCCGCCATCGATCACTCCGCATGGTAGACTAGGGAGCGGATGGCAACAAGAGCCGAGGGGCAGCCGAGAGGCAGGCCGAGCGTTAGGTTTCCATGCCCGAACTCAACTCCATCGAAATCACGTTTCTGGGCGGGGCCAGTTCGATTGGCGCTTCGTGTACGCTGGTCCTCGTCGCGAATGGCACTAGGTTAAGATAAGAAGCCAAGCACGGGTGCCTGGGGTCGAGTGCAGCGAGCCCCCAGTGGCAAGAACTGGGGGCTCGCCACT
>CAIYOB010001096.1 GCA_903927685.1 uncultured Planctomycetaceae bacterium | reverse complement strand
TGGACTGGAACGGCGAGAGGATGGAGGCCACCAACGCCCCCGAAGCCGCCCGGTTCATTCGCACGGAATACCGGACGAAATGGCTCAGTTGAGCTTGCTCAGGTTCACCTCCGACTATGGTACAGCACTTCTGCCGCAAGCAAGTGCCACGGTCCAATGGATCATCGGGCCGTCGCTTGCGGCGAGTCATCGGGCCGGTGTGCCGATGCCCTGCTGTAATTGCCACGACTGGGCTGTTAGAATCACCAGTCACAACGGGATATTGCACCGGAATTCCAGGGTCTTGGTGGACAACCATGCCGGACGAGGCAGCGCACGTTCTCGGTCATCGCCAGCGGCTTCGGGACCGCTTCGTGAAGCATGGCCTTGAGGGGTTTGCCGACTACGAAGTCGTCGAACTACTCCTCACGCTCGCAATCCCCCGTGGCGACGTGAAGCCTACGGCCAAGGCCCTGATCGCCCGTTTCAAGAACCTTCGAGGGATTCTGGATGCCCCTGTCGCTGACTTGGAGGCCGTCGATGGCGTGGGCAGGGTGACGCCCGTCGCGTTTCGCATCATTCGGGCAGCGGCCAATTTGTATCTCCAGCAAAAGGCCGAGGGACAGGATGCGTTTTCCGATCCAGAGGCCCTGCAGCAATTCTGGCGGGCACGTCTCGGCTCGTTGGCCAACGAAGCCTTCGAGGTGGGATACCTGGATTCCGCCTATCGCCTGGTCCGCGACGGGATCGAAACCCTCGAGGAGGGGACGATTGACCGGGCCGCCGTCTATCCCCGGCGAGTGGTCGAGGCGGCTCTGCGGCGGAACGCCGCGGCCCTGGTGTTCGCCCACAACCATCCCAACGGCGACGTTCATCCCAGCGAACAGGATAAGGTCCTGACCCGCGCCCTCGTCCTGGCGGCCCAGACGGTACAGATCAAGGTCCTGGACCACCTGGTCGTTTCGACCGATGCGGTGTTCAGCTTTCGCAGGGAGGGGCTGCTGTGACGATTGCAGACCCCATCCTGCGCGAATACCCGGCGATGAACGATGCCCAGCGGGCCATCGTTGATCAGATCGACGGCCCGCTGTTGGTGATCGCGGGGCCCGGTTCCGGAAAGACGTTCAGCCTTGTCCTCCGCACCATGAACATCCTGCTGCTCGGCAAGGCCCAGCCGCGGGATCTGGTGGTCTGCACGTTCACCGAGAAAGCGGCGTATGAACTCCGCGACCGGATTTCGGCAGCCGCCCGGAAGCTCAGCTACACCGAGGAGCTGTCCGAACTGCGAGTCTCGACGATTCACGGTTTCTGCCACGGACTGTTGACGATCCATCGCCACCGGACACCCCTCGGGAACAGCTTCGAGACGTTGGACGAACTGACCCAATTGCTCTTCATTTTTGACCACTTCGCCGAGGTTTTCGGGGCCGAGGCCCAGCCGCCGTACCTTGGACATTGGAAGACGAAATGGACGGCGATCGAGGGCGCGCACGCATACTTCGACAAGATCACCGAGGAACTGGTCGATCCCGCTCGGTTAGCGGCATCTCCAGTTCCCTTTCTCAGCCAGCTCGGCGAGGCCTACCGCCGCTACGAAGCGGCGTTGACCGCCAACAACCGGCTTGATTTCGCTCACCAGCAGAAGATCGTCTTCGATCTCTTGGCCGACACCGGCGTCTGCGCCTCCGTCGTGCGCGGGATCAAGTACGTCATGGTCGACGAGTATCAGGACACCAACTACATCCAGGAACAGCTACTCCTGAAGCTGACCGCCCAGCACTGCAACTTGTGCGTCGTGGGGGACGAGGATCAGAGCCTGTATCGGTTCCGAGGCGCCACCGTGCGGAACATCCTGGAGTTCCCCCGCCGAGTTCCCGGCTGTACGACGGTCAACCTGACCACGAACTACCGTTCGCACCCGCGGATCGTGAACGCATACGACCGCTGGATGGCGTCCGCGAATTGGAAAGCCAACGGCCAGTCATTCCGTTACGACAAGACGATCGAGCCCGACCCCGGGGCCCAACACCCAGATTATCCCGCCGTGCTCCGGATCTGGGGCCAGGACGCTCGTGACGAAGCGTCGCGGTTCGCCGACTTGGTCGACTTTCTGTATCGCAACAAGGTGATCGAAGACTACTCCCAGGTCGCCCTGCTGCTGCACAGCGTGCGTCTGGAGCACAGCGGCCCGTTCATCGACGCCTTGAACAACAAAGGAATCCACGCTTTCTGCCCCCGCGCCCGTGCCTACTTCGACAATGAAGAAGTCCGCCTGATGGTCGGATGCTTGGCGCTGATTTTCGGCTATTACGGTTCCGGCCGAGGCCAACTGGCTGGTTCACTGGTCGAGCTGGCGGCATTCGTGGACGCGTGCCTCGTGGAATTGGCTCGGGCGTGCGGAGGTACGCATCCCGTGGCGAGAACCTTGCAACGGTTCGTGGCCGACATTCAGGGCTTGAAGGAGG
>CAIYOB010001095.1 GCA_903927685.1 uncultured Planctomycetaceae bacterium | reverse complement strand
GTTGGATCGCCTCGACGGTGGTCGAATCCGTCGGTGCGATCACCACGCCGTTGGTCAGTTCGCGGCCTTCGCGGTCCGGGTTCCCGGACTCGCCGCTCGACGGGCGGCTAGCCGTGTAGGGCTGGCCCACGGCCAACGGCTGGTCCCACCGATAGGCAACCCGGGGACGCTCCCAACTCGGCCCCACGTCGGTCCCGTCGGAGTAGCCGTAGCCAGTTCCGCTTCCTTCGGGCCCGCAGCCCTGCAGTTTCAGACACACGGAGTGCATCGTGGGATCGCGGCGGCCGGCGACGTTGAGCGTGTATCGATGGGGCAGCGACTGCACCAATTCCGTATGCGACCGCGACACATCACCTTCGACCCGATGTTCCGTCCAGCGATAGGTCACCTCCAGCGGCTGGAACGTCGCGTCGCGAGGTTGGTGGCAGACCCGGATCAGCAGGTCCTGGATCCCAGGCATGTTGTACGTGGCCGCCCCGCTGCGGCAGCGGAAGACGCCGCGCACGAAGACCTGGCGGCTTCCCGCCGGCACTTGGCCTTGACTCCACTCCTGAAGGACCTGCTCGTCGAACGGAAAGTCGCCGTCCCGGTTCACGTGGAACTCGTCGAACCGTTTGCCGTCCCACGACTGCTGGAGCGATACCGAGGAACTCGGCGAGCGGTTCGTGCTGATCACGCCGCAGCTGACCCGAGTGATCTCGCGGGGAACCGTCAATCGCCAGGTGGCCGAGCAATCGCGGCCGTCGACGCCGGCCCCCAAGGTGGCCTTGTATACGCCGTCCGGCTGTGCCGCGCTGGACACGCCGTCCTCCGCCACGATCGTCCGCTGGTACAAACCGGCGTGCAGGGGCGGCCACAACTCCACCGTCTCGACCTGGTCGTCCGCGCGGAGCAGGATCTGATTGCTGCCCAGCGTCAAATGCGGCAGCGTCCGGCGATTCAGCTGGGTGATGGTCGTGATGCGCAAGGAATCCAAGCCGACGTCGTGCCGATTTCGGGCCGCACGCATCGCGATTTTCACCAGGCACTGAGTCACGCCGGCAACCTCGTCGCGCAACGTCCGGACGAGAACTCGCGTGCCGGTCGCTGGGGGATCCCAGACCGGCAACCAATGCAGTCCGGCGTCCCGGGACACGGCGATACTCAGCTGGTCCTCGGGGCCGGAGCAGCGTCCCACCGCCTGCATCCGCATTCCGGTCACGACGTTGGCGGCGTCGATCTTGAAGACCACCCAAGCGTCCGTCGCCGGCTGGGCGGGATGCAGGCACGGCTCGCTGCCGTCCTCGGCCTGCAACGCGACCCCGTGGTCGTCGTAGAACGCTGCACGGCAGTCCGGCGCCGCCAGGTCCGGCTCGAACAGCCAGAGGCCGGTCCCGCGGAGGTTCCGCAGGTCATGCTGGTCGTCCGGATCCGATCCGTTCGCCAGCGGCCGATAGCAGGCGAGTTCCGTTTCGGCTATCTCGCCAGGGCGTGCGTCGCGGTCCAGCGTTTTCCAGTACCGCGTATACGACTGGTAGGGCCGCAGGTTCAAGGTATAGCGATGGCCGTAACGCGCGACCTGGCAATAGCGATCCGCGGAGAATCCGTCGGTATAGGAGGACGCGCCGTTGAGCAGCGTCCGCTCGTAGCCCACGGGCTGGTCGGCGGCGCAGCGCCAGCCGGTCGGACCCGGATGCGTGCCGCACTGGGGCGCGTAGTGGTACAGGTAGAAGTGGCCCGGCTCGCTGCGGCCCGCGGACAGCTCGCAAGCGTGTGACTCCTGGATCTCCTCACAGCCGGCGACTTGGCCGGCGTGGTTGAAGCAGAAGATGCTCATCGACGAATCGAACAGGTGCCAGCTGCGACCGTCGTCCCACGAGACCTCGCTGACCGTGTGATCCCCCAGCTGAATGTACCGGCCGCGGTAGCCCAGTTGCAGAAAACTGGCGAGGTTCAGGGACGAGATGATCCCGCAGTTCATCGCCCCGTACGAATTGTAGTGCAGGATCGGATCCCAGATCAGCCGCCCGTCCTCCACGGCACAACTGGTCTGCCGCCGGCTGCGCCGCCCCCACCGCCAGACCGCGATGCATTTGTCCTGCGGCGACTCCCAGGCTCCCGTCGCCGACTGGACGAACGAAGCCAGATCCGTATCGTCGGGCCCATTGTCAGTCAGCAGACGCAGATTGTAGTCCGCCGCCGCAGCGGTCCCACCCAGGCCCAACGCGGCGAACAGGAGCGGCAGGCACATCTTGCAGTTGGCGATCACCGGCAGTCCCTCCCAATCGGCAGCGGCCCATTATAGCATTCCGCCGCGGGGATCACACGTCTTGGTCGCGAGGATTCGGCGGCAGCGGTTTTCGTCTGCGGCACGAATTGTCCGTGCGGCGCGTCGTATTCTCTCGCGGCGTAGGATCGGCAAAGAAATGACTGTGGTGTTCCGATCAGGAAGAGATCGGAGTGTACGAGTACGTGTACGAGTATGTGTACGGGGAGAGTGCCGAACACGTACACATACTCGTACACATACTCTTACACGTACTCGTACGCGCGAATCCCCTGTATCCGGAGCAATCTGCGGCGACCGAAGATGCGTCCGTCATTCCTTCGCCGGTCCATAGCATCGTCCAGACTCGTCGAGTGCGATCTGGCGTCGAATGCGGTGTGCACGATCGGGCGGAGTTGGTAGGATATTCGCGGCACGGCAGGCCGCACGTCTCGCCTGCGGACGGCGGCACACGGACTGTGCCGCCGAATGAGGCGTGTCGATCGAAGGTGCTTCCCAAAAGCTCGGACAGGAAGGCGAGGGTCATGCGGTCAGATAATTCCGGCCAAGCCCCAACGGACTTGGACCGGCAGGCTACGGAGCCGCTGGCGGAGGCCCGGGTTCCCGCGTTCGCGCTGCCGCCCGAACCACGAGGCACTGTGCGCCGACGCATCCGCGGCTGGCGCAGTTGGCTCTTGCGGTTCCTCCTGCTGATTGTGTCGCCTGTGCTGACCTTGGGCCTGGTCGAGGCCGGCTTGCGGTGGTCAGGCTATGGGTATCCGACGACGTTGTTCCTTGGTCCGGAGGCAAGCGGCGCTTACCGGTCCAACGATCAGTTTGGATGGCGTTTCTTCCCGCGCCCCCTGGCGCGCAGGCCGCTGCCCAGCATGCTTTTGCCCAAGCCCCCCGAGACGATCCGCGTTTTCGTCCTCGGCGAATCGGCGGCGCTGGGGATCCCGGACCCGGCGTTTGGGTTCGGGCGGATCCTGGACGTCATGCTTCGCGAGCAATATCCCCGGGCACAGTTCGAAGTCGTCAACGTGGCCATGACCGCGATCAACTCGCACGTCGTGCGGGAGATCGCCGACGAATGCACTGCGCACGAGGCCGACATCCTGGTCGTGTACATGGGCAACAACGAGGTGACCGGACCGTTTGGCCCGGGAACCGTCTTCCAGCAATGGGCGCGCCGACCGCCGCTGGTGCAGCTTTCGATCCAGGCGAAAGCAACTCGCGTGGGGCAATTGCTGGATGGCTTGCTGGCCGAGAAGCTCCGCGGCGATGACTCGCCCGCCGCCTGGATGGGAATGGAAATGTGCACCCACAACGCCGTCCCGGCGGATTCGCAGCAACTGGCCTTGGTGTACGACAATTTCCGGCGGAACCTGGGGGACATCTGCGACATCGCTCGGCGAGCCGGCGTGTCCGTCATCCTGTCGACCGTGGCGGTTAACCGGGACGACTTCCCGCCCTTGGCTTCCCTGCATCGCACCGATCTGTCGCCGCAGGAGCTGGCTCGCTGGGAATCGCTCTTTCGCGAGGGGGTTGCGCACGAGTCGGGCGGAGACGTACCGCAGGCCGGCGGACCATACGAAGCGGCGGCGAAGATCGACGATCGCTTCGCGGAACTGGCGTTTCGGCTGGGCCGATGTTACGCGGCCCAGGGGCGTCGGCCGGAGGCGGACGAGTGCTTTGCGCGGGCCTGCGACCTGGACGCCCTGCGGTTCCGGGCCGATCGTCAAATCAACTCCGTGATCCGCCAAGTGGCCGCGGAGCGTCGTACCGCGGGCGTGTTCTTCGCGGATGGCGAAGCGGCTGTGACCGCCGCTGCCCGGGGCTCCGGCGAGATCCCTGGAGCGACGCTTTTCTGCGACCACGTCCATCTGACCTTTGATGGCAATTATGCCCTGGCCCGGGCCCTGTCGGCAGCGGTCGAGGGAGCGTTACCTCCCCACCTCCGTCAGGACCGGCGCGGAGAGATGCCGTCGCGGGCGCAGTGCGCCCGGTTGCTGGCCCTCACGCCTTGGGACGAGTTCCAGATGGCTGCCTGGGCGGCGAAATCGACGTCGCGAGCGCCGTTCACGGGGCAATTCGACCATGCGGTCCGGCACGCGGCATTGAGTCGGCACGTGGACCAATTGGGCGAACTGGCCTCGAAGCCAGAATCGCTGGCGGACGCCGCGCGGGTCTACGCAGCCGCCCTTGCCCGCCGTCCGGACGACTGGCAGCTGCACGCGCACGCCGCCGCGATCGACCAAGCCCGGGGGCAGCTCCCCCAGGCCATTGTTCATTGGCGCGAGTCGGTGCGACTGCTGCCGAACAACATCGACGCCTTGCACCAATTGGCGCTCCTCCTGGCTACCTCCTCGCTTCGATCCGTGCGTGATGGCAAGGAAGCCGTCCGGATGGCGCAACGCGCGGTGGCGTTGTCAGGTGGCCAGGAGCCCATGTTCCTGGCCGCTTTGGCCGCGGCCTACGCGGAATGTGGGCAGTTTCCCGACGCGGTGGAAACGGCCCAAGACGCGATCGCTCTGGCCGAGCGTCAGAACCGGACGTCGCTGGCAGACGCCCTGCGAGACAAGCTCGGAAGCTACCGCGTCGGTTCGACGGGCGAAGAAGCGGAGTAAGCCAAGCTTCGCTTTAGTTCTTCCTCTCCGGCCCGCGGGGAGTTCCGCCGCCCGGGGGACCGAACTGGGGCGGCATCTGCACCTCGAAGGTGAACGGATCGCCGAGCAGTTCCTGGATCTTCTGCTGCTGGTCGGCCGGCAACAGCGAGATCACCTGGTCGCGAGCCTGGCGGCGAAGTTCCGCCTCTTTCTTGCGCATCTCCCGTTCGATCTCTTCGACCTTGGACCGCAGTTGATCGCGCTGCTGGTCGGTGATCCCCGCTTCCTTGGCGATGTCGCCGCTCAGCAAGGACATGCCGCCGCCCTGAGTCCGCAGCTGAGCGGATAGCTGCTCCAGGCGTTTCAGTTGGTGGGGCAGCAGGATTTGCGCCAGTTCCGCGCGGGTTTCCTTGTTCTGCTGTTCCATCAGCTGCCGGAAATCGACCTGCGGTTTGGGAGCCCCTTGCCCCCGGCCTTGATCACCGGCTTGATCTCGGCCCTGTTCGCGGCTTCCCGGCTGTCCGGGTGGGCGGAGCTGGGAGAACGCCTCACGCATGCGATCCCGCTGCTTCTGCTCGAACGCCTCCAGTTGCTTGACCTGATCATCCAGCAATTCCAGTTCTTTACGGACGTCCTGGCGGCGCAGCAACTCGGTCAGTCCCGTGCCCATCCCCATCCCGAAGCCGCCTCCGAACATCGGGCCACCGCCGAAGCCGCCGGGGCCGCCGAAACCGCCGGGGCCTTGGCCCGGCGGTTGCGGTCCGCGTCCGCCACCTTGCCCTCCGGGAGGCTGGGCTGCCGCGGCCCCGGCATACCACAAGACGATGGCCAAGCTGAACACTTTGATAACGCAGTTCATCGCCGCTGTACCAGGACCTTTCATCTCCTTCGCTCCTTCGTTCGGTGGCCGATCAAAGCGACAGGGGGACAACGTTGCCGCCTGCGCACGACTGACCCTAAAAACGCAACTGCCGACCGTTTATTGCGGTCGGCAGCGTGATTTGCCGTTTTTTTCGGAGCGGAAGCGGTCGAGCAAGCCCGGCCACTTGCCGGATTTCAGCTGGCCGTCGGGACGGGCGAATCGGTTCCGGCGTCGTCCGGCTGGACTTCTTTTTCTTCCTGAACCGCTTGCGATGCCTGCGGCGGAACGGCTTGTTCCGGGACCTTCGGCTCCTCCGGTTTGGGTTCCGGCGCGGCTGGGTTCGCAGAAGCCGTGATCTCAGCCTTCAGCTTGTCAGCTTGTTTCTGGACTTCGGCTGTAACCTGATCCGGAATCTTGGACAGCTGGTCATTGATCTGGGCCTTCAGGTCGGCCGCCACCTGATCGGTTCGAGCCGAGACCTTCGCGACCGCGTCTTGGACTTGCTTCGAGCTTTCCTCCTGGAGCTTGGCCACGCCGTTCTGGACTTGTTCCTCCAGTCGCTTGGATTCCGCGGCCAGTTTGGCGTCCGCTTCGTCCTTCATTTTCTTGACTTCGTCAGCGGCCTGGGCCTGCAATTTAGCGGACTCCTCGGCGACCAACTTCTTGGCCTCCTCCTGCATCTTGGCGATTTCCGCCTTGACGTGGGCGGTCAGCTTCTCGGCCTCGGCCGTCACCTGTTGTTCGCTGGCCGTTTTCAGTTCCTCTCGGGCAGCGCCCATTTGCTCGGCCAGATCCGCCGTCAGTTCGGAGCTAACCTGTCCGTACACTTCGGAGCGAATCTCCGCTTTCCGGCGTTGCCAGACCCGTTTGAAAATCTCGGCCGAGGATGTCTCGGCGAGGACCAATGTGCCGACGATG
>CAIYOB010001094.1 GCA_903927685.1 uncultured Planctomycetaceae bacterium | reverse complement strand
AGGCACGCCGAGCCGTCGATCGAGATCCCGCCGCCCGCCAGGTTGGCGACCGTACAGCCAAGGATCTCCAACTGCTCGGTGCGTTGGGCGACAACTCCGTCGCCGTGGCCGTATTCGAGGCCCAAGCCGACGAATTTGACATGCATCGCGCCATTCACTTTGACCAACGGTTCGGCCAAGGTCGCCAGCACGATTTCTGCCGCGGTCAGCTCGCCGTCCGGATACAAGTACAGAAGTTTGCGGGTGCGATCCAGGTACCATTCGCCCGGCGCATCCAATTCCTCCAAGGCATTCATGGCAAAGAAGCGGCGCTGCGCAGCGCCCCAGGTGCCGGCGTTGATGCCGTACGAATGCGGCGCCGCCAGCGTGATCGCCTTCTGCTCCTTGTCGTACGACGCGATGCGGATGACTTCATCGCTCCAGTCGTGCGTCCAGTACCCCAGCAGCCAGACGCCTTCGGCCAGGTTCCAGCGTGCCGGCCGCGGATCGTCGAACACAAAGGAACCCGGATGCGGTTTCTGCAACGCGGGATCCGCCGCGTCGGGCTGGGGCAGGCCGGTATCCAGGGCCTTGGTGAACCCCGCCCAGCCGCCGTGGTCGGCCCCGGCGTTGGGCCAACGGGCCAGCGTCATCGGCTGGTGGTTGACGTACAGCCAGGGAGCCACCGGCGCGCCGCGAAAGGCGGTCTTGAAGTCCGGGAAGGCACCCGGCACCTTATCCGACAGGTCGCAAACCCGCACGCGCTCGCGGACCGCAGCGTCCAGTCGCGACAGCACGGCCGCGTCCGCCACGGGCTGGAACGAAGCCGGCTCCAAGGCAATCCCGCCCTGCAGCCTCGCCCGGCCGCCCGCGCCGGCCCGGTAGACCACTGGGGCCGCCGCCGTGCCGCTGTCCTCGGCGGACAGCTCGAACGAAGCGGTCAGCGGGTAGACGCCCGGCTCCAAGTCGACCGTGACCGGCTCGGCGCCGGTTAGCTTCCCGGCCTTGCGGAGGGCTCGGATTCCATCGCGGGCCTGAGTCAGCGTCCGGTAAGGCTTGCCGCGACTGCCGTCGCCGCCAGCCGCCGCACTCGGCGACACGTGCACCGCCAGTTCGGCATCCGCACACGAGACCAGCACCAGGACCAACCACAGCGTCAAGCATCGAACCATGTTTACCTCCAAGCAGAACTCAAACGAACTTGTCATTTTCGCGCCAATAATCCGGCTGCGCTCCGCCGCCGGCCGGCTCCTGGCCCTGCGTTCACTTGACCAGCCGCAGCGTCCACGGCGCCATCCGCAAGGCCCGGGTTTCCTGCTGCCAGTGGATTTGGACCGCCTGCTCCTCGTCCGTCGCGTTGGCGATCACGGCGGCCTGTGAGCCGTCGGGGGCCCGGAACGCATTGATCATGAGCGGCGGGAATGGCGGCCGGGACTCGCTCGCCGGAGCCGGAGCGACCAGCCGCGGCGGGCGGATCATCTGGCCGAGCAGCAGGTACGGCCGCCCTTCGCCGTGGAACAGCTCGACCCACTGTTTGACAAACGCGTGCTCGGGCGGGAGCCCCGGCTGGACCAGCGGCTGCCACTGGCCGTCGAGCCGTTCCTCCAGCGCCAGATCGTCGATCCAGAGCCGGCAGGGCCCCGTCACATGCACCATGACTCGCAGGAAGGTGGCCTCGGCGGGCATGGTGAACTCGACGCCGCCCTCGGTCCAATCCCCCGGGGCGGGCAACGGAATGCGCCAGGAGCCCTTCGATCCCAGCTGCGGCGTCAGCGCGGCCAGGTTAATCGCATTCGGCTTGGCAAGTGTTTCAACCTTGGTCTGCGCACGCAGGCGATAGGTATGACCGCTCTGCAAGTGTCCCGCGCCGACCGCGACATTCTGCGAGACCTGGACGATCTCCGACTCGAGCCGGTTCTCCAGCCGCAGGCTCGCGGCGCCATGCCGCGTGACCATGTCGTCGCGGTACGCGCGTCCGGCGTAATCCCTCCCCTGCCAGCCTGTGACTCGCTGCCAGCCGACCGGCACGTTGTCGGCCCATTCCTCCAAGTCGCCGTTGGCCAGGGCGGGCGAAGGCGTCACGGGCCAGTGCGCAACCCAGTGCGGAATCTGACCGGTGACGGCGCAGTAGGCCAAGCCCTGGAGGTCGCCGGCTTGCGGATTGCTCTGGAAGACCGGCAGGTATTCGTGGTACAGGTAGCCGAACACCGAAGCATGCGTCACGCCCGGCAACTGGGGCCACCGACTGGCCTGCGCGTCGCGGTAATCCTGGATGCCGATCAGGTGATTGAACAGCTCCTGCGGTTCCTCGATCGACAGCACGGCGTCGGGCCGGACTCGCCGGCACTCGGCGGCCAACGCCTGCAACTGGGCCGTAAACGCCTCGGCATCCCAGACGCCCGGTCCCGGGGGATGGCCGTGTTCCGTGCTGAAACACTCGCCGTTGCCCGGGGCCTGCCCGCCGACGACCTGGTCGACCTGAACCATATCGCAACCAAGTTCCATCAAGGTGACCGCGGTCCGGTTGAACCACTGCCGCGTCCAGGCGTCGCCGCGACACAGCACCGCGTTGCGGCCGCCGTCCAGCCAGGGCAGCGCCCGCACCAGCGGCTGGCCACCACGCTGCCGCAGCGCGTGGGGTAACCCGGTCGCATTGAAATCGTCCCAGTCCTGCCAGGCGAAAGTCCCGTCCGCCTGCGTCTGGTACTCGACGTTCCAGTAATAGCCCGAGGGCCAGGGAAAGGCGTGGCCGCCGGCGCGCTGAGCCGCGGCCACGATGCGCGAGAAGTCCGCCTGGGACGGGTACGGCGGAAAGTACTTGGGCGAAATCCAGCTGCCGACCCGCTCCCAGCCCCACAGGGCGACGACCAGCGGAACGTCCGGGAACTGTTTTCGCCAGTAGTCGTTGAGCCAGCCTTCGATCCGTTCCGGCTTGCCCAGCCAATCCCGATGAAACCGGATCATGCCCGGCCCCGCCGTCAGCCACTCGGGAATGTCGGTCCGTTGAGCGTAAGGCACCGCGCACCACGGTTGCGCGAGCGCCCACTGTTTGTAGATGTCCGCCGCGTCGCGCCAGTCGGCGGGCTCGCCGGGAGTCTGCGCGGTAAAGGTCGTCGTGCTGATCTCGTAGCCCAGCTCGAACGGCTCGTTCATAGGGTGGTAGCAACGGCGCTGCCAAGTCCACTTCAGGCCCTCCTTCGAGCGCAAGCACTCGAGTGCCTTGGGCCAGCCGCGGGCATCCCGAGTGAAGGAGACGAAACCAGCCCGAGGCCCATAGTAGCAGCCGAACTGGGCCGCCAGCGGGCCGGGCTGGGAGAAGGACAAGCCACGTCCCGATGGCCACTTGGCCGGCTCGTGAAACACGCCGCCTTTGGTTAACCCCACCACAACCGCATCCGCCTGCCCCTGATCCAGCAACGGCGTACGCAGCTCCAGGATGGGAAAGCTCACGTTTTCCAGGACGATGGGCGCTTTACCGGTCACCCGCAATTGCCACCGCACGTCGTCCTGACCGTCCTGGCCGGCGGCGGCCGACACCATGCACTTCACGGTCAGATCGTGGCCGCCAAGCCGTTGGAACACCCCGGTCAGGCAGCGTTCGGTCACCTCCCACGCCACCTGCTCCGCGTCACGAGCGGCCAGTCGCTGCAGCTTGCCGGACGTATCGCCGGGCGGAGACCAGGCGATCGCAAACAGATCCCCGGCCGCCGGTCCGTTGACGAACTCCGTGCCTGTGGCGTTGTCGCACAGCGAGACCAAGGCGCCGTTGCGAGCCCGATCCAGGACCACGGTCGCGCGGCCGGACTGCAGCGTGATCCGGTCCCCCTCATCGCCCCAAGCCGCCGCCGCGCACGCGTTCAGTAACAGAAGCAAGGCCAGTCTTGACATGCTGTGTGAAGCCTCCAGTGATTCGTAACGCCCGTCTCGCCAGATCGCTCGATCGAGTCCGCTCGCGCCAAGGGGCGAGGGCAGGCTCCTCGCTGGGCCCGCGTTCGGCGGATCCCCGGCACGCGACGGGCCTGACCGCCCTGTGCATACTCTATCACCCCGGAAGGCATCGAGAAACCCGGCGGAGGCTGTGGCTCCGGCAAACGGAGGGCGTCAGCCCGCCCGTGTGACGGCGGTAGCCGACCTGTCGGCCTTCGGCGTGCGAGTCTCACCGCGGCGAACGGCATGCCGCAGCGAAGTGATTTGGCACCGGCACCGGCCCGAAGTGAAAGGGGAGACAGACCGAAGACGCAAAACGAACGTCGGGATCATGACAAGAACTTGCTGATCGGCAGAAGCCCAAAACTGGCCCGCCCGTGCTCTGGCTGGGAAAACCGAGGACGCCGAACTGCGGCGAAAGAGAACTCGTTGAGATCAGAGCCGCCCGAGCGAAACTGCGCGAACTGTCACGGATCGAAGACTCCGCCATGCTGCTGATCGCGGAATCCCTCGGCGGTGCGATCGTCGTGGAGTTGGCCGGAGAATCTGCCCTGCGCGGCCTGATCCTCCAGAGCACGTTTTCGTCGCAACGCAAAGTTGCCGACGTCCACTACCCGAAGCTCTCGTGGCTGGCTCCACCAGATAAACGAGTTCCTTCGTCGCCTGGCCCCCGCAGGGCTGCAGACATCGAAGTAAGGCGGGCGCCGAAGTGGTCATTCGGTTTCCGGGGGGGACGGGCTAGCTGATCACGGCGCGGAAAGGGACGGACAAGCAAACCCTGGTCGGCGGGCAACCAAGCAGCGGCTGTGTGGCCAAGTCGTCAATCGGCCCTGAACGCCGATATTGTCCTGCTGCCGGAAACTCGACAGTCCGATTGGCGCGGCGATTCTGCTTGGGAGGAGGT
>CAIYOB010001093.1 GCA_903927685.1 uncultured Planctomycetaceae bacterium | reverse complement strand
GAATAGCTCGGCGAACTCAGGATCTGGTTGGCCACCTTGCCGAACGTCTGCGAATCGGGAACCCGCAGCCAGACCAGGTTCAGCGTCTTGTCGGCCAGCGGATGCGGCTTGCCGGTCTGCCGCTCGTAGGCGTCCAGGGAGGCGAGCAGGTAGTCCCGGTGGATGGCCGCGGTGTTGTCGTAGCGGCCCTCGGGAAAGCTCCCCACGATCTCCAGTTCCAGGTCGATGTCGCGGTAGTTGATGCCGTACAGCTTGATCCGCTCGCCGACTCGCTTGTTCATGCTGGCCAACCGATCCCGGCCCAGGATGATCCCTTGCCGGTTCTGCTCCATCTTGGCGATCGCCTCGTCCAGCCGAGTCGCCTGGTCCGGCGGCAGCGAATCCAACTCGTCCATCATCGTCCGCAGCTTGAGGGGATCGGTGGCGATGGCGAACAAGCTGTTTTCGCGCGTCCGCTTCTCGGGATCCACCGTCCCGCCGTAGAATTGCCAGGTCATCGAGTCGTCCGGCTTGACGTCGCCAGGCTTGCTGGCGGCGCCTTCGCACAGGCTGGCCGCATAGGCAAACGGCATCTGGCTGGGCAACCGCCAGCGTTCCGTCACGATCCCCTTGAAGTTCTGGGACTTCTCGGCCGTTGCGGCATCCAGAAAGGACAGAATCGCCCAGACCAGCGTGACCACAAAGACCAAGACAATGGTGCCCAGCGAAGTCAACAGCGACCGGACCAGATTCCGGCGGATGTTCTTGATGATCAACAGGAAAAACTTCACGTTCCACGTCCCTTCAACCGCCGCTTGTTTTGGCTTTCCCCTTCGCCTTCGTCTTCGCCTTGCTCCCCGGGCCTTTGGCCGGAATGGAGGCGGGCGGATCTTCGGCGGGAACTTGCAGCTGGCCGCGCAGTCGCTGCAATTCCGTGTGCAGCGTCTGGCGAGTCTCGGCGTACGTCGGATCGTCATAGACGTTCCGCAGTTCGTGTGGATCGGTCTGACGGTCGATCAGCGTCCAGTAGTTCATCTCCGGCTCGTAGAAATGGAACAGCTTGTAACGGTCGGTGACCACCCCGTAATGCCGCCGCACGCTGTGAGCGCCGGGGAATTCATAGTAATGGTAGTAGAAACTCTTCCGCCAATCCGCGGGCGTCTCACCGCGCAGCAGCGGCAGCAGGCTGGCGCCCTGCATGTCCGGCGGAATCGGCTCGCCGGCCGCCTGCAGGAAGGTCTCCGGCAGGTCCAGGATGGAAACGAGCGAACCGCAACGGCTGCCGGGTTGGGTCACTCCGGGCCAACGCGCCAGCAGGGGTGTCGTCAGCGATTCCTCGTAGATCCAACGTTTGTCGAACCAGCCATGCTCACCCAGGTAGAACCCCTGGTCCGACGAGAAGATGACCAGCGTGTTCTGAGCCAGGCCCTCGTCGTCCAGGTACTTCAGCATCCGTCCCACCGCTTCATCCACGGCCTTGATGCAGCCCAGGTAATCGTGCAGGTACCGCTGGTAGCGCCAGCGGACCAGGTCCTTGCCGGTCAGATTGGCGGCGCGGAATTCGGCATTGCGAGGCTCGTAGTAGGCGTCCCACACCCGGCGTTGCTCGTCGTTCAGGTACCCCGGCGCGACCAGCTTGGCGTCCGTCGCCGTGAACGTCTTTTCCAGGGTCATGTCCTGTTCGTGCTCCGCGCGGCCCCGGCCGGCATAGTCGTCGAACAGCGTTTCCGGCTCGGGGAATCTCCGGTCGCCGTTCCAGCCCAGATGCCGCAGGGCGGGCGCCCATTCGCGGTGTGGGGCTTTGTGCTGAGTCATCAGCAAGAACGGCCTGCTCTTGTCGCGGTTCTGCAGCCACTCGATCGAGAACTCGGCGATCAGGTCCGTCGTATAGCCGGTGTGCTGGACGCGCTGGCCGTCGCGGATCATCGGCGGGTT
>CAIYOB010001092.1 GCA_903927685.1 uncultured Planctomycetaceae bacterium | reverse complement strand
CGTTCTTGACCATCCGGCCGACGGGAATGCCGGTCCAGTCTTCGACGACGGAGGCCACCGCCTGTTCGTCGACGGTCGGCAGGATCAACGGCCGTTCGCCTTGGAGTTCGTGCAACTGCTGCTGGAGCCCTTTCAGTTGTTCGAGCAACGCCGCCCGTTCGGCTTCGGTCAGTTGCCCGTTGCCACCGGTTGCGGCCGTCTGGACCGGGGTTGTCGCCGCCGCCTGATCGGCGGCTTTTTCCAGCGGGCTGGCGGTCCCTTCGACTTTGCCGGTTTCGCCGCGAAGCTTGGCCCGCAGTTCCAGGATCTGGTCCACGAGTCCTTTCTCGGCGGTCCAGCGTTCTTCGAGCGGCTTCAAACGCTCGCGTTCGGCGGCCAGGCGTTCCCCGGCGGAAGCCTCCCGGGCCGCCGTCTCGACCCCGACGGCTTTCTCGCGGCCGATGATCTCCAGTTCCCGCTGGATGGCTTCGATCCGCTTGCGGCAATCGTCCACCTCGGGCGGCACGGCGTGCTGGCTGATGGCCACCCGGGCGGCGGCCGTGTCCAGCAGGCTGACCGACTTGTCCGGCAGCTGCCGGGCCGGGATGTAGCGGTGGGACAGTTTCACGGCGGCTTCCAATGCCTCGTCAAGGATTTGCACGCGGTGGTGCTTTTCCTGTACCGAGGCGATGCCGCGCATCATGAGGATCGCCTTTTCCTCGCTGGGTTCGTTGACCTGCACGACCTGGAAGCGGCGGGTCAGCGCCGGGTCCTTCTCGATATGCTTCTTGTATTCGGCCCAGGTGGTGGCGGCCACCGTGCGGAGCGTGCCGCGGGCCAGGGCCGGCTTGAGCAGGTTCGCGGCGTCGCCCGTGCCGGCCGCGCCGCCGGCGCCGACCAGCGTGTGCGCCTCGTCGATGAACATGATGATCGGCTTGGGCGACGTCTGGACCTCCTCGATGACCTGCTTGAGCCGGTTCTCGAATTCGCCCTTCATACTGGCGCCGGCTTGCAACAGGCCCACGTCCAGCGAGCGGAGCGTGACGTCTTGCAGCGGCGGGGGCACGTCGCCCGCGGCGATTTTCATGGCGAAGCCTTCGACCACGGCCGTCTTGCCCACGCCCGCTTCGCCGGTCAGGATGGGATTGTTCTGGCGGCGGCGCATGAGGATATCGATGACCTGGCGGATTTCGTCATCGCGGCCGACGATGGGGTCCATCTTGCCGCTCCGCGCTTGTTCGGTCAGGTCCACCGTAAATCGCTTGAGGGCCTCTTGCTTGCCCATCTGGGCAGGGGCCATCGCACCGCTGGCTTCGCCCGGCACGGCCCCGCCGCCGACCTGGAAGCCGTCGCTGGCGGCCAGGGCGGTTTCCGGCGAGTTGCCGACGACTTCGTCAAACCGTTCCGTCAGGGTGTCGACCTTGACCTTCTCGAATTCCTTGGAAATGCCCAGCAGCGCGTGGCTCAGGCCCTTGGTCTTGAGGATGCCCACGACCACGTAGCCCGTGCGGACTTGAGCCTCGCCGAACATCAGCGTGCCGTAGACCCAGCCTCGCTCGATCGCCTCCCCCATGTCGGAGGAGAAGTTGGAGATCGATGTGGAGCCGCGCGGCAGTTGGTCCAGGACGGCGATCAGGTCGCGGGCCAACCGCGCCGGATCGAGGTTGAATTGTCGGTTGATGCGGTGCAGGTCCGAGTCCTGGAGTTGCAGGATCTGCTGCAGCCAGTGCACCAATTCGACATACGGATTGCCCCGATTCTTGCAGAACACGGTGGCCGCTTCCATGGCCCGGTAGCCGAGCGGATTCAGTTTCCCAAACAATTTTACGAAGCTAATTCCGGCCATGAGGTCCTCCGTCAGGTGATGTGCCGAACTCGGCGTCTTGCGGTTCTCGTTCCAAAATCAGGTCCCGGGCGTCGTCCGTCCGGGATTCCTGGTCCAGCCAGGTGGTCCAACCGAGGTTTCCCAAGCCGCCCAGGAGCCCGGGCGGGACTTCGTCCCTTTCGAGAATGAGCTGGACGTCCCAGGCGAATTCGTCGCCCACGTAGTTGCGGACCAAGTCCGCCAGACGCGGCAGACTGGCGCCGCCGGGAAGGAACCGCTGGTACTGTTCGTATCGCAGCGGCCCGAGCACAATCCGGAACTTTTGCTGACAGGTCCAGACTTGCGTGCCGATGGGCGCCGAGGCTCCCAGCGAGCCGGTGTCCGGGATGGTCCCCAGGACAAACCGGCAGCCATCCGGAATCTCGATCCACTCGCCGACGAACTCTTCGATCCGGACCGGCAAGTGGAAGAAATCGCCCAGGATCGCCTCCAGACCATCCGCGCTGTGGGTCTGGGCGGCGAGCCAGCCCGCGTAAAAGCGTTTGGCGTCGTCCGGCACGGCGTCGCGACTGCGATAGGCGGGCAGGCCCATGCCGAACAGAGCCCCCACGTACTTGTAGAACTCGTCGTCCTCCTCACGCTCGTAATGCACGCACGGCTGGGCATCCGCCCAGGCGCGGTAAAACAGGGACAACAGCCGATGATGAAATACGTCGGCGAATCGAGCCAGCGTCGCGTCGCCGGCATTGTGCAGGCGGTCGTATACGTATTCCGTCAGGTGAATCGGCAGTGGCCCATTGGGTCCGAACAAGCCAAAGAACAGCACTTCGACGCGCGGCGGCGCGCCGCCGGCGGCCGGCTCGAAGGCCGACACCGTGCGCGGCGCAAACGCCAGCGACGGCGTCTGCCCCAACCGCACGGGATCCTCCGCGGGTCGCGGCGAGCGAGCCAGACGCGGTTGCTCGCGATACAGGCATTCCAGCCGCCGTAGCAGCTGGAAAAAGTCGAATTCATGCGGCGCGTGCACGAGCTGGTCGAACAGTTCTACAGCAGGTGCCGGCGTCCGATCCTCAGCGGCCATCGCATAATCTCGCCGCGGCCGACCGACCGCACGGCGGTCTCCGCAAAAGAATTGAGGGACACGTACCGGGCAAAAAATCGTTCCAGGACGGCGCCCAGCAGGAACACGCCGCTGCCCTCGAACGCTTCCTCGTCGCACGTCACGGTAACCTGGACGCCACGGGCGAACGTCATGGGACCGTCCGTGGGCACGGGGCGGATCACCGGGGTCGAGGTGACGGAGCGGACGCCGTCGATTTGCCGCGCCACGGCCGGCTCGCTGCCGTCGCCGTACAGCCACAGCAGTTCGCGGAGCGCCTCGGCCCCCTGCCCTTCGCCGCTGTCCGTCAGCGACAGGTAGTTCAGCGACAGGTGATTGATCAGCCGCCAGACGTTGTCGCCCGCGCCGAACATCGGCGACGGCCGCGGTTTGGTCGGGCCCGACAAGCAGCGCACGGAGACTACCGGCGCGCTGATCTCCAGCGTGAAATCCGTGTTCGCCTTGCCCACCGGCATCATCAGCGGCAAATCGCGGTTGGTGCACAGCGTCGTCAGACCCAACTGGCGGAGATCGTGCCGGTAGGGGGCCTCGTTGCCGTCGACCAGGGCCACGAAGACCTCGCCTCCGACATAGCTGGTCCGCGGTCCCACCCGCCGCTGCTTGGTGGACAGCACCCGCGGCTCGCGGCGGACGGTGAAATACGCGCCGCGATCCCGGCGGTTCGTCAGCTCCGCGGCGGCGTAGAACGGCCGAAACTCCTGTTGGCCCTCGTCGCCGGACCCGTACCCGGTGACCGACGTCACCTGGTGGACCTCAAAATCCAGGGGCCGCGTGCGGTCGGGGACGACCTGGTGTTCCGCCGCGCGGTCCGTCAGGTGAATGCGATCCGCACGCTTGGGAAACAGGTTGATCGCCGGAGTGCAGAACAGGGCAAAGTCCTCCGCATCGATCGAGTTCTCCAGGAACTTGTCGTTGCGATTGAGCAGCACGACGATCTCCAGCTCGCTGCCCTCACAGCGGCGCAGGCTGGGGCCGAGCCCACGGAACTCGACGAATTGGAACCGCTGGGGCAAGGCGAAATACTCTTGCAACAGGCGGTATCCCTGGAAGGAACGCGGTCCGCACGGCAGCAGGGCTTCGTGGTCCTCGAAGCCCGGGCGGGCGATGTGCGACTTGTCCAGGACGTCGCTCCACGGCGGGTCGCGCTGCGCGGGCCGCACCACGACGGCGACCGCGTTGCCAAGCAGTTGTTCGTACAGGTGCATCGGCCGCTCGCCCGTCCCGCGCAGGAACAGCGGCAGGCGATCCAGCGACAGCTGCTTGAATTTCAATCCCGCGGTGGTCCGCAGCCGCCAGCGGATCCCGGCGCGGACCTGAGCCAGCCGCGGCAGCTGCAGCGTCGCCACGTCGCGGGAAAAATACTCGGCTTCGGCCAACTCCAACGGCCACAGGCGGACGTCGTGTGCCGTGCGGTATTCGCACGCCGTCTGCTCGTCCTTGCCCAGCAAGCTGCGCAGTGCCGTGTCCCGGGGAACCGGAAAGCCATCGGCCAGCGAGCCTTCGCGCAGGTCCGGTTGCAGCTGAACGACGGCCATCGAGGGCGTGGGCGCCAAGTAGTGCGGGTACACAATTTCCAGCAGGTGCTGGGTGAATCGCGGGAACTCGGCCTCGATCTTCAGTTGGACGCGGGCCGCCAGGAAGGCGAACCCTTCCAATAACCGCTCGACGTACGGATCGGCGCATTCGAAACCGTCCAGGCCCAGCCGGCCGGCGATCTTGGGAAACGCCGCGGCGAACTCGCCGCCGACCTCGCGAAGATGCTGCAATTCCCGGTTGTACAGTCCCAACAGGCGCGGGTCCATCAGAACGTTTCCTGGGCGGTTTGTTCGACGACCTTGACGCTGCCGAGTTCCAGGTCGATTTCCGTCTTAAGGAAGACTTGCAGGGGCAGCGGCTGGGCCCACAGCTGGGCCTCGATCAGGAACGTGAGTGCATTGTGGCTCATGTGTTCGTCCGAGGCGGCCACTTGCACCCGTACGGTGTGGGGCAACAGACGCGGCTCGAAGCGGATGACCGCCTTGCGAATCGCCCGCTGCAACTCGACGACGTCCACGCTGCTGACGGTCAGACCGGTCAAATCCGGCACGCCGTAGTTCAGGACGGATTCCGCGACCTCGGGAAAGGACGCCAAATCGTGGACGCTGGTCAGATTGGACGTGTTCATCAGCCAGCCCAAGTCCCGCAAGACGCTGTCCCGCAGCTGACGCATGGAAATCACGCGGTCCCCGCGCGATTCCTGCCGGCTGTGCGGATCGTCGTCGGTCAGCCGATCCAACAGCGAGGGCTGCAGACGCTCTTGCAAGGTCAGTTCTGGCATGCTTGGACTCCCAAATCCGCGGCCCGGTGGATGACCCCAAAGTCCCTCCGCGCCGCACCGGGGACGCGGTCGCGGAGGCCGCTAGGGGGCCGTCGCATTCAAACGGATCTCCCGCACTTCCAGCAGCGGATGGTCGCCGATGTCGGTGGTCAACATGCGCTGGCCCAAGCCCCGATAGACTCCCGGCGAGCATTCTTCCCAATCGGTTCTGCGAGCCAGGCGAACCGCTTCATCGGCGACCTGTTCCGAACCCGGATACCGGGTCGGAATGACGCCGACGCACTGGCCGCCGTTGGTCCACGTAAAGTGCGCGGGCGTCCAGACCAGATCCCGCAGGTCGGCCGGAGCCTCGATGTCGATCCGCTGAATGTGAGCCACGGGAATCCAGTAATAGCGGCCGTTCACGACCGCCTCGAGCACCGGACCCAGACGCACGTCTGCATCCGCCAGCCACTCGAACGCCTGGCCGTCGATGCTGCCCGCCGTCGCGGGCGCGGCCTCGAAAGCCTGGTCGCGCAGCGGCTGGGCCGCGGCGTGGCTGCCCGCCGCGGCCAGGCGGAGGGCCTCCACCAGCAGTCCCAGCCAGGGCGGCGGTTCGCCGAACACCAAGGGGGTCCGCCGGCCCGCGAACACCTCGGCCCGTAACGCCTCGCAGCGCAACGCCTCGCGGTACATCTGGGCCATCGCCAGGGCCGACGCATCCAGTTCCGCGGCGGTATTCAACTGCGTCAGCGCGCGTTCCCAGTCGCCTTGAATCGCCTGCAACTGGAACAGGAAGATCCGCAGCTTGGCGTTAGCCGGCTCCTTGCGGACCTGGTCCTTCAGTGCGGACAACGCCTCGTTCAACCGCCCTTGCCGAAGTAGTTCCTCAGCCGTCATCGCAAAGCTCCTTCTGCCGAGGACACGCCACGGCTCGCGTCGTTTCTCGCCGCTTGTCCAACGCGGACTCCCAAGAACTGGGTGGGGTGCCCGGGGCACGGCACGAGGTTGGCGTAGCGAGCCCCCGTTGTCGCCACTGGGGGCTCGCTGCACTCGACCCCAGGCACGCCACCGCGCAATCTTGACGGCGTTTGAGACCGCCGCTTACTCCTTGACGTTCTCGGCGATATTCCACGTCATTTCCGGCGTGGCTCCCACCGTTCCCGTCGGCGTCTGCTCCTTGTACTTGACGTTGACTTTGGCAAAGTTCAGCGTCACGTTCTCCGTCAGGCGGTCCTCGCCGCCCGAGCCGCCCGTGCTGACGGCAGTGATCATGACTTCGGTCATGGTGACCAGCACGTACTCCAGGGGCGTTTCGCCCGCCTTGCGGACGACCAGACTCGCCTGGTCAAAGTGCTTGCCATTGCAGCAGGCCAGCATCAGGTCCGGACTCGACTTGTCGATGTACTTGGTGAACGACAGATCCTGCACATTGACCTTGCCGGCGCCGGCTCCACCTCCGACGTGAGCCGATCCGCTGTTGGACATCCCCCAGCTCCAAGCCAGCACGTCGATTTCGTCCTTGTGAACTTTGTCCCTCGACTCTCCCTTGAGGGCCCCGATTTTGATGAACATGTCCATTGCCATAGCAGTCTTCCTTTCGACGAGAAACGATTGAAACGGTCAGTTTGACAAAGCGAAGCGGCGCGGGAGACAGGCCCCGCGCCGCGCCAGGCACAGCGGGCTCAGCCGCCGCCTTTGGCCGAGGGCAGTTTCGAGACCAGCCGCAGCGACACGGTCAAGCCTTCCAGTTGGTAATGCGGCCGCAGGAAGAACTTGGAGGTGTAATAACCCGGGTTGCCGGCAACTTCTTCGACCACGACTTCGGCCGCCGACAGCGGTTTCCGGGCCTTGGTGAGCTCCCCGGACGACTCGGGGTTGAAGTCCACGTACTGTTTGATCCAGTCGTTCAGCCACCGTTCCATGTCGCCGCGTTCCTTGAACGAGCCGATCTTGTCGCGCACGATGCACTTCAAGTAATGGGCGAACCGGCAGGTGGCGAACAGATAAGGCAACCGGGCCGCCAGATTGGCGTTGGCCGTCGCGTCGGCGTCGTCGTACTCGGCCGGCTTCTGCAGCGACTGGGCGCCGATGAACGCGGCAAAGTCCGAGTTCTTCTTGTGGATCAGGGGCATGAAGCCGTTCTTGGCCAGCTCCGCTTCGCGGCGGTCGCTGATCGCGATCTCCGTGGGGCACTTCATATCCACGCCGCCGTCGTCCGTCGGGAAGGTATGGCACGGCAGCCCCTCGACAGCTCCGCCCGATTCGATCCCGCGAATCCGCGAGCACCACCCGTACAGCTTGAACGAGCGGTTGATGTTCGTCGCCATCGCATAGGCGGCGTTGCTCCACGTGTACTTGTTGTGCTGGGCACCTTCGATCTCCTCCTCGAAGGCAAAATCGCTGACGGGGTTGCTGCGCGCTCCGTAGGGCAAGCGGGACAGGTAGCGGGGCAGGGCCAAACCGATATAGCGGGAGTCATCCGAATCCCGCAGAGACCGCCAGGCGGCGTACTCGGGCGTCTGGAAGATCTTCGTCAAATCGCGGGGATTGGCCAATTCCTGCCACGAGTCCATGTTCATCACCGTCGGGGACACGCCCGAGATGAAGGGCGTATGGGCCGCCGCGGAAATCTGACCCAACATGCCCAACAGCTCGACGTCCGGCGGGCTGTGGTCGAAATAGTAATCGCCGACCAGGCAGCCGAACGGCTCGCCGCCGAACTGGCCGTATTCTTCCTCGTAGATCTTCTTGAACAGCGGGCTTTGATCCCAGGCCGTGCCCTTGAATTTCTTCAGGGTCTTACCCAGCTCCGTCTTGGAGATATTCATGACCCGGATCTTGAGCAGCTCGTCCGTCTCGGTGTTGTTCACCAGATAGTGCAAGCCGCGCCACGCGCCTTCCAACTTTTGGAAGTCCTCGTGATGCAGAACCAAATTCATCTGCTCCGACATCTTGCGGTCAATTTCGGCAATCATGGCCTCGACGGTCTTCAGGACGTCGTCGGAGACCAGCGTTGCGTTGACCAGCGCCTGTTGCGCCAGCGTCTGGACGGCCGATTCGACCGCCTCCTTGGCGCGATCCGTTTTGGGCTTGAATTCCTGCTGCAACAGCGAGGCGAACTCGCTGACTTCGACGGTGCCGGCCGCGGCCTGGGATTGAAGGGCTTCTGCTTCTGCCATGGGCGTATTCTCCTGCGCTTGGGGTTACGATGCGGGGGGCTGCTCTGCCGACTTCGGGGCCGACGCCAAAGCTTGCAGCAGCGTCGGATCCTTCAACACGCGGCTCATCAACGATTCCGCCCCCGACTTGCCGTCCATGTACGTCAGCAGATTCGACAACTGCTGGCGCGTCTCCAGCAACTTGTCGAGCCCGGCGACTCGCCTGGCGATCGCGCCCGGCGTGAAGTCCTCCATGCTCTCAAACGTGATGTCCACCGCCAGATTGCCTTCGCCCGTCAGCGTGTTCGGGACCGTGAACGCCACCCGCGGCTTCATGGCCTTCATGCGGTCGTCAAAGTTATCGACGTCGATCTCCAGCATTTTGCGGTCCGCCACGGGAGGCAGCGGCTCGGCCGGCTTGCCGGACAAATCTGCCAGGACGCCCATCACAAAAGGCAACTGCACCTTTTTCTGCGCCCCGTAAACCTCCACGTCGTACTCGATCTGTACCCGTGGAGCGCGGTTCCGCGCCACAAATTTCTGACTGCTCTCTTTTGCCACTGGCCGCTCCTTTCTGGAATGCCACCTCAATGACCAACCACTTTTCTCTCTCGGGAGCACACCCGAGAATCACCTTCCGCCATTACCAAGAACTGCTGCTCTGGCTTGTACTGCCGGCAGCCGACTCTTCCGCGGCCGCCGCGGTCGAGATCCCTCCCAATGCCTCTGCCTGGGCAAGTCCGCCGGGAGTCAATTCGCGCAGGATTTCCAGGAAGCTCATTGTCGCCAGCCGCTTGGACCGCCGCAGTAGCATCGGCACCGGGCTGGACGGTTCATTGCGCTCGTAGTACTGACAGATCCGATCCAAGGCTCGAATTACATCATCTCGGGTGCGGATCTCGCCATCGGCGACAACCACGGGCGCAGCCGCAGTCGGCCCCGGGGCGGCCTCGCCTTGCGTCCCAGGCGTATCCGCCACGCCCTGCGAAACGCCGCGCCGCGACAACTGGGCCGCCAGGATCTTCTCGGCGTCCTTCAAGACACTGACCAACGGCGAGAGACTCGCCGCCTGTGACGCCCCGACCAGCGACGTAACCTCCGCTTCGATGTGCTGGACATCGGCGATCGAGGCCCTGACGGCCTCGTGAATGCCCTGCAACTCGTCCACCGCCACGTCTTGGAAAGCCGCGTCCACCGAGGACGCGGTGGGCGGCGTCTCGACGCCTGCAGGCGCAGGCAACTCGCCGTGCGCCACGGCCCAATCCAGCAGGCTGACGGGCCCCATCGCCCGCGAGCGGACCAGCGGCGCGCGTTTCAACATTCGCAGCGTGGTTTCCCCGTCGCATAGCGAAACCAGCGTATTCACCCGCAACGTCGGATCGTTCCAGTCGTCCGGATCCAGCTGTGGATGCACCGTCGCCCAGTACTTGTCCACGTAGCCGCGCAGCAGAGCCAATGCGTCGGCAAAGCCGACAAACCCGTCGGTCTGAATCAAGGCCCGAGCCAGAACCACGCCGACCCGCATGTCCTTGGTTCGCTCGGCCAGGCTCAGGCTCTGACGCTTGACCGCCGCCCAATCAGGTTCCTCGGCGGGGATGATGGTCTCGCCGAATTGTTGCTCGGGCTTGCCGACCGTGCAACGCTCCAATTCGCCATACGCCGGATCATACTCCAGATTATCGCCGCAGGGAGCATCGGCAGAAACCTCAGCTAGCAAGGCCGCTACGTCGATCTTACCCATGGAAGCCATCCTCAATGATGCCGAACCTTCGCAGCCCGGAGCCTGACTTTGCCGCGCGAGCAGGTCGAATGAGACAAGGGAGACAATTCACGCCCTCGCGAACTCGCCGCGAGCGAAGCCCCACTGGATCTCTCCTCTTTGTAGGACTTGCTCCCCAAGCCTTCAAGTAGCCGCAGCCAAGAGTTCTTGGAAAAATCTCGTGCGACCCAGTCACCGCAGCTCAAGTCTCTCGACAAGAAGACATTCACGCTTGTGCATGCGTCCCCGTTGGGCCGACGCGGATGCTGAAGTTGCGAGGGCCTGCTATGGGGACTGCCCCACCGGAAAGGGCCTGAATGGCACGAGGTGAAGAAAGGTACGAGGTCAGGGACGGATGATTGCCTTGGGTGGCTGTGGTCGAGTGCAGCGAGCCCACAGACCGCGGGAGTCCGGGGGCTTGCTGCACTCGACACCGGCCACCGGATCCTGACTTCGTCTCTTAATCCCTCTGTTTCCGTTAATGTCGGCAATGTCGCGGTGCAGCTCGAGCCGTTGGCGCGCTGAAACTGCTCGTCTTCTATCTCTCCACGGGCTGGGAATCCACGGTCAGTTCGTGGATCGACCAGAACAGCCCCTGGGCGCGGCCGGTCTGGAGGATCTTGATCGCGCGACCGCGAACCGGCTGGGGGAAGACGATTTTCGTCACCGCCGAGTCGCCTTGCCCCTTCAACACCAACTGGCCGTCGCCCAAGCTGCTGGGCGACACGAAGATCTCATATCCCCGCGGATAGTCGCCACCTGAGCCTTGCGTGTCCAACACCAGGCCCTTGATCAAGCAGTCCTCGTCCAGTTCGATCCGGAACCACTCGCCGCCTTGCTGGACCGCGCCCGTGTCCCAGCGGGTGCCGGGGTCCTTGTCGATAGCGTTGTTGGCTTTATCGGGATTGTGCGACGCGGTGACGCGAGCCGGTGCGGCGAGCAGTTTCTCGATACTCTGCGCCGCGGCCTCGGCGGCTTGCTTCAGCGCCGGGTCGCTAGCCTGCTGGCGGACCAATTCCAAGGCTCGCCGGTGCCGGACCAGGCCCAATCGCGACAGCACCAGTTGCCGCTCTTCGTTGCGAGCGGCCAACCGGATCGCTTGCGCGTAGTTGTCCAAGATCTGATCGTCGGTGGCATCCGGTTGCTTCGGGATCATGTTCACGTAGCCGCGCAGGGCCAGCACGCGGTGGACTTGAGACGCTTCGGCATCGCGGGTGATTCCCAGTAGCACGGCGGCCGGTTCGCCGGTCGGCCACTCGGCCAAAGCCCGGATGGCGGCGTCCTTGACCTCGGCGGCGGCATCTGCGGCTGCCGGGTACAGGACCGGCAGGGCCGACGCATGAGCAATCCGCCCCAGCACACGCAGCAACGAGGCGCGAACCGCGGGTGTCCCGGCACCGCTCAGCGCGGCCAGCACGGGAGCGGCGGGATTCTGGTCAGCCGCGGCGGTCAGCGCGGCCGCGACGACGGCGTTCTCTGCTTCACCGCGAACGCCGTCATCCGGCGCGTTGATCAACAGTCCGACCAGTGCCGGAACGTGCTCCGCCTTGGCGAGCGCGCGAATCGCCTTGAACACCTCGGCGGCCACGGCGGACTGCGAGTCTGGGGCGGCCTCGAGCAGTGCGGCAACCTGGTCGACGGCGCTGCGAGCCGCCAGCGACTTGGCTGCTTCCGCTCGCACGCCGGCATCCGCCGCCTTCAACTGGCCGGCGATGGCCGGATTGACGCCCGCGCCGCGGAGCAGATTCAAGCTGTTGCGAGCCGCCTGCTGCTCGGCGGAGTCCGGCGCCGCGGCCGCCCGTTGGGCCAGCAGCGGCACGACCGAAGCGTCGCCCAGCACGGCCAATGCGTTCAAGGCTGCAATGCGCACCGCGGCCGGCGCGGCGTCGGCGGCCTGGACGATCGCGGACAGGGCAGCCTTGTCACCGCGGTCGGCCAACACGCCCAGCAGTTGAGCCTGGACCGTTTCGCCCTGCCGCGTCAACTCGCCGACGATGGCTCGCGTCGCGTCCGCGCCGGGCACGTATCGGAGCGCCGGCACGGCGACTCGGCGGACTTCGGGATCGGCGTCTGCCAAGGCCGCGATGACCAGCGACACCGCTTGGTCCCGCTGGGCCGCAACCAGTCCGTTCAAGGCGGCCACGCGGCAGAGCGACGGTTCGCCGACGGCGTACAACTGCCGGTAGATCGCCATGGCTGAATCGGCCTGGCCCCGGCCGAGCATGCGGGCCGCACAATTCAGATACGCGTCAGTCGCGGTGGACTTCAATTGGGCCGGCACGGTGCCGCGGGCCCGGGCCAGGGCGGCGACCGCGGACTCGGAGTCAATGCGTCCTAGCGCCGCCAACGCCGCGGCAGCCACCGCCTCGTTGCGGCCGGCCACCAAGGCCGCGATCGGCTCCACTGCGTCGCGGCACCCGCGGTCGCCGAGCGAGTTGACGAGGCCCACCCGAACCGCGTCATCTGCCGTGCCGAGCGCAGCCAGCAAGGCCGCATCGGCAGCGGCGCCGGGAATCCTCGCCAAAGCATAGCGGGCGATGTACGACGATTCCGGCACCGTCAGCAGTTTGGCCAATTCGGGGACCGCCGCCTCGCTACCGATCATCACCAATTGGCGGCAGAAGAAATCGCGGCCGGCGCGGGTCTTGGCGCCCGCCAGCCCCTGGATCATCGCCTGCTCGACGTCCGCTCGCCTGGCCGGATCCGCCGCGGCTGCCACGACCTCGGAGGCCAGCAAGTTCAGGGCGTCGGCGGCATCGCCGTCCTGCCGGTTCTGGGCGGTTTGGATCGCCGCGGCGATCCGCGGGTCGGCAGGCTCAGCGGCACGAGCGGAAGGGGCTGGGCAGCAAACCACGGCGACGAGCAGCACGAGAACGTTGCGAACTTGGTTCATGGTTGGGATCCTGGGTGTGAGCGGGGCGGGACAGGCCGGGGCTCAGTCGTACAGAATTCGATTTTCGCGGGGAAAGCTGGTTCCTGATTGCGAGACGTTGGACCGCGCGAACTGACTTTGGTACGTCTGAGTCCTTCCCAATGTACCGCAGCGCCCGCCTGTCAACCACTACGCCATTGGCGAGAACTGGCAGACGGGCTATTCTCACCAACCGGCAGAAAGCACAAAATGACAATCAAACTCCGCGACAACGAAGCGACCGCCGGCGGCTCGCATCCGGGCGGTACGTCGAACAGCACCTGCAAGACAAGGAAAGGACCCTGCGTCATGTCGAACTCCAGTCTGCCCGCCCTCTCCCGCCGTGAGTTCCTGTACGAAGCCGGTTGCCTGGCCGGAGGCGCGGCGTTGGGTGCCGTCGCCGGGCCGGCGTTTGCGGCCGAGCCCACCGCCGGCGAGTGGCCGACGCGCGTCCTGGGCCGGACCAACGTTCCCGTCACGCTGATGACGTTAGGCACGGCTCCCTCCGGACTCAGCAAGCACGTCTCCGTGGACCAGATTTCCGGAATCGTCAACGAAGCGATCGACCTGGGCATCACGTCGATCGACACGGCCCCCAAGTACATCAAGGCGGAAGAAGGCGTCGGCAAGGCGCTCGGTTCTCGCCGCAAGGACGTATTCCTGGCCACCAAGGTTTGGGCGGACACGATCGCGGAGGCCGAGGAATCGTTCTCCAACTCGCTGAAATTGCTGAAAACCGATTGCGTCGACCTGGTCTACTACCACAGCATCGGGCACCGCGAAACGGCGGGAGCGATGAATCCGGACGGCGTGTTCACCTGGCTGCTGAAACAGAAACAGGCCGGCAAGTGCCGGTTCGTCGGGATTTCGGCGCATCATCTGTCGCCCAAGTGTCACCCGTTCCTGGAAAGCGGCGACGTGGACGTGCTGCTGACGATCGTGAACTTTGCCGACCGGTACACCTACCGCTTCGAGTCCGAGGTGCTGCCGCTGGCCCGGAAACACAACGTCGGGATCGTGGCCATGAAGGTCTTTGGCGGAGCCCAGAAGATGGACTACGACCTGCCCATTCCGCAGATCGGCGCCGAACATCTGGAGTTGGCCGTGCGTTATACGGCCTCCGTCCCCGGTGTCTGCACGCTGAATCTGGGGGTGTACGACAAGGACCAGTTGCGCCAGGACGTGCAGTTGGTGAAGAGTTGTCGGCCGCTGGAGCCTCAGCAGCAAACCATGCTGGCCCAGTTGGGACGCGAGTTGGCGTCCCAGTGGGGGCCGCACTTCGGGCCGGCCGCTTGACACGCCACGGTTCCAGCGTCGAATACCACCATGTCAAGGACTCAGGATTGCCGGGGTGGCTGTGGTCGAGTGCAGCGAGCCCACAGTCTGCGGGGATTCCGGGGGCTCGCTGCGCTCGACCCCGGCCACCCTACCCTTGCTGCTTCCCTTGCCCCCGTACCATTCATCCCCGCGTCTTGTGGAACTATCCGATTTCCAACCTTCGGTCCTGGCGGTTGAACCAAGCCGTCGCAGGAGAACTGCCATGCAACATTCGGCCTTCCGCCTCGGCGTCCAACTGCTCTTCGTGCTGGCCTTCACCGGCAGCGTCCTGGCGGGTCGCTTCCACGGGCTTGCGGCCAGCGAGCCGGCAGCGAGTCTCGCACAACGGTTCCGCGAACCGGGCGATACCGACAAGCCGTGGGCCTATTGGTGGTGGCTGAAAGGCAACGTCACCGAAGCGTCCATCCTCCGCGACCTGCAGGAGATGAAGCGCCAGGGCATCGGCGGCTTGCTGCTGTTCGATGCCCGCGGCTATCACGAAGACCACGTGCCGCCGCCGCCGGCGAAGATGGAGTTCATGAGCGACCAGTGGCGGGAGATGTTTCGGTTCGCAATTCGCGAAGCCGAACGGCTGGGGCTGGAGGTGAGCGTCAATCTGAGCAGCTGCGCTGGAGCGCTGAAAGGGCCTTGGGAGGTCGGCGACGACGCGCCCAAGAAGCTGGTCTGGACGTCCGCCGAGTTGCGCGGGCCGCGCCGGATCGAGTGCCGGCTGCCACGGCCGGAGGGACTCCGATTCTGGGACGTCGCGCTGTTGGCCGCTCGGCACGCCACGCCCGCGGACACGACGCAGCCGCCCGCGGCGTCCGCGGACGCCGCCGTCAGTTGGTTGGGCGAGTGGCAAGAGGTGCAAGCCCGGGCAGCCAACAAGCCGGCGCTGGTCGAGGTCGTGCCGCTGACGGACAAGCTGGATGCGCAGGGCCAACTGCGGTGGGACGTGCCCGGAGGCGACTGGACGCTACTGCGGTTCGGCTGTACGACCATGCCGGGTCACGAGTACGACGTGGACATCCTGAACGCCGAAACCGTGACCGGCCATTACAACCGGATGGGCAAGGCGTTGATCGAGGATGCAGGACCGGCGGTCGGCAAGACGCTGACCCACTTCTACAGCGTCAGTTGGGAAGGCGCCGCGCCGACGTGGAGCCTGGGCTTGGACCACGAGTTCGCCCGCTATCGCGGCTACTCGCCGCTGTCCTATCTGCCCGTGCTGGCGGGATGGACCGTGACCAGTCCGGAAGTCTCCGAACGCTTCGAGCGGGATTATCACAAGACGCTGGGCGATTGCTTCATGAACAACTTCTACGGCACGCTTCGCGGACTGTGCGGCCAGGCGGGCCTGAAGTGGCATTCCGAGTCGGGCGGTCCGTGGACGCGGACCTTGCCCACGTTCCAATATGCGGACCAATTGGCCTTCCTGGCCCGGAACGACATGCCGCAGGGCGAGTTCTGGCATTTGGGGCGAGCGATGAACCGGCCGCCGGCGATGGCCGCGCACATCTACGGCCTGCCGCGGGCCGCGACCGAGGCGTTCACGCACATGCTGCAGCACTGGTCCGCGTACCCGGCCGCCCTCAAGCCCCATGCCGACGCCGCGTTCTGCGACGGCATCAATCATTTCATCTGGCACACGTTCAGCGCGTCGCCGGAGGAGTTTGGCAAGCCGGGAATCGAGTATTTCGCCGGCACACACCTGAATCCTAACGTCACCTGGTGGAACGAGGCGGGCGATTTCCTCCGGTATCTGGCCCGCTGCCAGGTCCTGCTCCGCGAAGGGCGTTTCGTGGCTGACGTCTGCTGCTATACGGGCGACAACGCGTATCTGCACTGGGGCCGCGGCGAGAAGTGGACCGACAAGCCGACGCTGAGCTTGGGCCGCGGGTACACCTATGATCTGGTCAATACGGAGGTCCTGTTGAGCCGGCTGCAAGTCGACGCGGGAAATCTCGTCCTGCCCGACGGCATGCGTTATCGCATCCTGGTGGTCGATTTGGCGGACCAGACGGCAGCGCCGGAAGCCTTGAAGAAGATCGCCGACTTGGCCGCAGCCGGTGCGACGGTGGTGTTGGGCCAACGGCGGCCGCAAGTCAGTCCCGGTTTGACCGACTATCCCGCCAGCGACGAGGCCGTGCGGGCCGCGGCGGACAAGCTGTGGGGCGCGCCCTCGGGCGATCCCGCGCAGCCCTCCCGCCGCAGCTTGGGGCTTGGCAGCGTGTTCACCGGGACACCGCTGGACGAAGTCCTGCGCGCGGCCGGCATCCTGCCCGACTTCGAAGGGGCCGGCGATTACACTCACCGCCGACTGGCCGCAGGCGACGTCTACTTTGTGACCGGCAATGGCACGAGTGACTGCACGTTCCGCGTCGCCGGTTGTGAACCAGAGTTGTGGGACCCCGCCTCGGGACGCATTTGCGAAACCGGCTGCTACCGGGCGACCAGCGACGGCCGAACGAGCGTGACGGTGCCCCTTGCCCGGAACGGTTCGATGTTCGTCGTATTCCGCAAGCCGGCCCTGAGTCAGCGGATCGAGTCCATGTCCGCCCCCGAGGGCGGCCTGGAGATCGTCGGCCGCACCGACGCGGGACTGAGCGTTCGCGTCTGGTCCGGCAGCTCGCCGACGATGAAGACGGCGGCCGGCCAGCTCGTCCCGATCGCTGCCTCGGGCCTGCCCGAACCCATGCCGCTGACCGGCCCGTGGCAAGTCGATTTCGCGCCCGGGTGGGGGGCTCCGGCGTCGGCCGTGTTCGACCCGTTGGTCGCCTGGGACCAGCATCCCGAGGAGGGAATCAAGCATTTTTCGGGGACCGCGACGTACCGCCGGACCTTCCATTTGGTGGACGAGCAGGCTCGACGCCTGGTCCGGCTCCAACTGGGCGCCGTGCACCACATCGCCCACGTGCGGCTGAATGGCCGGGACTTGGGCGTCGTCTGGACCGATCCCTGGAGCATCGAGTTGACCGCCGCGGTTCGGGCCGGCGAGAACGTGTTGGAGATCGACGTGACCAACCTGTGGGTCAACCGCTTGATCGGCGATGCGGCCCTGCCGGTCGAAAAACGATTCACCAAGTCCAATGTGGCTCTGTACCCCGACGAGCGCAAGTTGCGTGCATTTCAAGGGTTCACCGCCCACGATCCGCTGGTCACTTCCGGTCTGTTAGGACCGGTGCGCCTTGAATTTGGCGAGCAGCGTGAAATCCCCTGGTAGTTCTGCCGATTCCCGCGACCTTCATTTCTCGTGAGTAATGCGATCATGCCAACTAAACCAGCCCGCCGTCGCCCTTCATGCCTTGCCCTGGCCTGTGCGATTCTGGCCGCATCCCTGGCGGCAGCCGACCAGCCGCAGTGGGGGCAGCGTTTTTCGCGGAACATGGTTTCGGACCAGCAAGGCTTGCCGGATCGGTTCGATCCCCGAACGGGCGAGAACGTGAAATGGTCCGCCGCGATCGGCTCGCAGTGCTGGGCGACCCCCGTCGTGGCCAACGGCCGCGTGCTGATCGGGACGAACAACAGCCAGCCGCGGGACCCGAAACACGACGGCGACCGCGGCGTGCTGATGTGTCTGAACGAAGCCGACGGGAGTTTTCTCTGGCAACTGGTGGTGCCGAAGCTGTCGGAGGATATGTTCTTCGACTGGCCGCAAGCCGGGATCTGCTCGCCGCCGACGGTGGAAGGCGACCGCGTCTATACGCTGACCAATCGCGATGAAGTTGTCTGCCTGGACCTGCACGGCATGGCCAACGGCAACGACGGTCCGTACCGCGACGAAGGCCGGCACATGGCGCCGGCGGACCAGTCGGCGCTGGAACCCGGTCCGACGGATGCCGATATCCTCTGGCTGCTGGATTTGCGCACGGCGGCGGGCGTGCGGCCGCACGATTCGACGCACTGCTCGATCCTGCTGGACGGGCCCTACCTGTACGTCAACACGAGCAACGGCCTGACCAGCCGCCACGACGGCGTGGACAAGCCGAACGCGCCGGCCCTGGTGGTCGTCGACAAGTCGACGGGAACCCTGCTGGCACAGGAACGCGAAGGCATCAGCCAGCGGATCTTCCACTGCCAGTGGTCCTCGCCGGCGCTGGGCACCGTCAATGGCCAGCGACGGATCTTTCTGGGCGGCGCCGACGGCTGGTGCTATGCGTTCGAGGCCCTGCCGGAAGCGGCGAGCGGGGAGTCGGTAGCAGGGAGCGGCGAGGCGGGCGGAGAAAAGACCGCTGCGAACATCCGCTCGTTACGGTGTGTCTGGCGGTTCGATTGCGACCCGACGGCACCCAAGGAGAACATTCACTCGTACATTCGCAACCGCCGCGAGAGTCCCAGCATCATCAAGGCCATGCCGGTGTTCTATGACGACCGGCTGTTCGTCACCGTCGGCGGCGACATCTGGTGGGGCAAACAGCAGGCTTGGCTCCAGTGCATCGACGCCACCGGCAGCGGCGACGTCACTTCCGGCGGGCTGCGTTGGTCGTACCCCGTCGAACGCCATTGTTGTTCCACGCCCGCCATTCACGACGGTCTGGCCTACGTGGCCGACTGTGCCGGCAAAGTGCACTGCGTCGACATCCAGACGGGACAGGCCTGCTGGGTTCACGACGCGGGCAACGAGATCTGGTCCTCGACGCTCGTGGCCGACGGCAAGGTCTATGTGGGCACCCGCCGCGGCGATTTCTGGGTCCTGGCCGCCGGCCGGGAATTGAAGGTCCTCAGTTCGATCCGCCTGGACGAAGCCGTCATCAGCACCCCGGTCGCCGCCAACGGCGTCCTGTACGTCGGAACCATGCCGCGGCTGTACGCGCTGCAGCAGGGAGCCAAGGCCGGACCGCCGTAACGGGCCGGACTATCGCCCGGCCAGTTTGTCGCCGGAAGCCGAGCCGGCTAGAACGGCCAGACGCTCGGCGATCTCCAACGCCAAGTCTCCGTCGGCTCGGCGAGCGGCCATCTCGTACCAGATCTTCGCCACGCCGGCCTTGCCTTCCGCCTCGGCGCGCTGCCCCTTAGCGAAAAACTGCCCTGCCTCCGAAGTACGCTGGACTTGGGCCAGTTCATTCTGCCGTTTAACCTCTTCGACGGACGGCAAAGCCGGTTCTGCGGCATCGGCGTGGACGGGGACCGGATGGCGGGCAATGTTGCGGACCAGGAAGTCCGCTTGCCGAGCCAATCCAGGATCCAAGGCGGGCGCCCCCGCCACGACCATCGGCCGTGCGGCGGGAGGCTGCGGACTGGACTGGCCCAGCGTGTCATACGAGAACCCTGTCTGGCGGAGTTCTTCCTCTTCGAGGTCAATGATTCGCGGCGAGATGGTCATCTGAGACACGCCGACATCGCGGCCTATGCCGCGATTCTTGAACAGGCGGCCGACGCCCGGAATCTTGTCCAGCATGGGCACACCCCGGGTGACACTGCCTTCGCTGGCGCGGCTGATTCCGCCCAGCAAGCCCGTTCCGCCGTCGGGAACGGTGACGGTGGTCTGCACCGTTGTGGCGTTGAAGGTGGGCAATTGCACGGTGATGTTCGGCTGCGCCGCCGCCGGGCAGGCAGCGGACACCGCCAGAATGACCGCGACGAGGCTCGCACGCAACAACATGGCTGTTCTCCGCAACTCAAGACGGTTCTGAGTGCTTCCCTGTAAGTTTATCGGTACTTTCCCGAATTATCAACGGATTGTCAGCATGGATGTGTCAGCATGGACGGACTTGGAGGCCGGCAGAGCCGGGATCGAGCGACGCAGGTGCCTGGGGGCCAGGCACGACGGACGAGTGGCGAGACCCCGGTTCTGACGTCTGGAGGCGCGGGGTGCTTGCTCCCAGCCGCCCCGGGCTATCCGGCACCACGACCGCCATGGAGACATCCCGCGCCGGCTCGGGTTTGAGCTTTGGCGCGATCACGACCAGGACGTAGCCGACCGGCACGAGCAGACTCAGGATCACGTGCGTCAGAAACGGTTTGCCGCAATCCGGCCAGCGTTTGGCGACGTAATAAATCGCGTAGAACGGCACGAACTGGAACATCAGGCCGTGCTGGATGCTTTCCTTGAAGGCGATGTAAGCCAGGATGAACCAGTAGACGACGGCCAAGCTGCCGCACACGCACATCCAAACGATTCCGGAGATCCGAAACGCCTGATCGCGGGGCAGCACGGACATGCCTACCGTGAACGAGGCGATGATCGACAGGATGGTGATGATCATCCACAGCGGCATGCCCTGGGTGCGGATCTTCCGTTCCTCGTCCTTGTCCTGTTCGATGGTCCGTTCGGCACGCTTCAGCAGCATCAAGGCAGCGCCTTCATGACCCTCCGCTTTCGCCGCCGGGCCGCCGGGCCCGCCGCCCAGGCCCTTGACGAACTTGCCGGTATCCAGGTGATAGCCGCAGTGCACGCACAGAACCGCGTGATCCGAGATCTTCTTGTCGCACGCGGGGCAATGCTGGACCGTGTCATCTTCCTTGCCGTGCACATGAAAGCCGATCTCGTCCAGCAGCGAGGCAACGGAGCCAGAGCCTGCCGCGGGCTGAGCCTGCCCCCCTGACGCGGCGGACGCCGCCTGCGGCTCGCCCACTTTGAGCGTTTGTTGGCACTTCGGGCATTTGACCACCTTGCCCGCCAATTCGTCCTTGGCGGCAAACTGCTGCCCACAACGACACGTCACCTTGATTGGCATATTGACTGTCCGTCCAGCTACCGATTGCGCTACAAAAACCTATCCCTCGCCGCTCGCACTATTGTGCGCCGGGTCCGCGCGCGTCGCAACGGGTTCTGTCAAAATGGCAGGCGGGACAACGGTTGTGCCCAGCGTGCCTGCTGCCGGGCCTGTCCTGGATCCACCTGGATTCACGTAACATCAATTGGCAATAGCGGTTGCGAGATGCGGTCGCGCGTTTGGCCCAGCAGTTGCTTAAAGCGGTGTCGGACTATTGTTTTCCAGCCAGAGTGACAGTCGATCCAGCGATCCGCGTTCCGGGTGCAGGTCGAAGTCAATAACATGTCGAGGGTGTGATTCAAGGGAGGTAAGAATTCATGGCAGCAGTGAAGAAGGGTAGCAAGCTCCAGCCACTGGGTGAACGCGTCGTCGTCGAGCGTGACGAGTCGGAAGAGAAGACGGCGGGGGGCATTTTGTTGCCGGATACGGCCAAGGACAAGCCGGCGCGCGGCAAAATCGTGAGTGTTGGCAACGGGCGACTGTTGGACAACGGGACGCGGAGCGCCTTGCAGGTCAAGGTTGGCGACCGTGTGATTTTCAGCAGTTACGCGGGCGAGACGTTCAAAGTCGACGATTGCGAATTGTTGCTGATGCGTGAGGACGACATTCTGGCGATCCTCGAGGGCTGAGACAGCGTTCGCATCCAAGGCCAGGGCGAGTCCGCCTCCGGCGCATGACGCATGCGGTTGGCTGCCCCGGGAATCACGAAACGAAGACACCGAAAACCGAAGGAGACCATAGCTCATGGCAAAGATGATTGCATTCGATCAGGAAGCGCGGGAGGCCATTCGGCGCGGCGTTTCCAAGCTGGCGCGAGCCGTCAAGGTGACGCTGGGCCCCAAGGGTCGCAACGTAATTCTGCAGAAGAGTTTCGGCTCGCCCACGGTCACCAAGGACGGCGTGACGGTGGCCAAGGAGATCGAGTTGGAGGATGTGTACGAGAACATGGGCGCCCGCATGGTTCGCGAGGTGGCCAGCAAGACCAGCGATGTGGCTGGCGACGGGACGACGACGGCGACGGTCCTGGCCGAAGCGGTTTTCAACGAAGGGCTGCGGGCAGTCGTGGCTGGCGTGAATCCGATCCAGATGAAGCAGGGGATCGAGTCGGCGGTGAATGACATCGTCGAGAAGCTGCACAAAATGTCGATCAAGATCAAGGACAAGGAGGCGATGGCCAACGTCGCTTCGATCGCCTCGAACAACGACCGCGCGATCGGCAGCCTGCTGGCGGACGCGATGGAAAAGGTCGGCAAGGACGGGGTGATTACGGTCGACGAGGGCAAGAGCCTGACGACCGAGGTCGAGTGGGTCGAAGGCATGCAGTTCGATCGCGGCTACCTGTCGCCCTACTTCGTGACCGATCCGCACACGATGGAGTGCGTCCTTGAAGACGCTTACATCCTGATTTTCGAGAAGAAGGTCAGCAATGTGAAGGAATTGGTGCCGCTGCTCGAAGCGGTGGTCCAGCAGGGCAAGCCGGTGTTGATCGTCGCCGAGGACATCGAAGGCGAAGCGTTGGCGACGCTGGTAATCAACCGCTTGCGTGGCACGTTCCAGTGCTGTGCCGTCAAGGCCCCTGGCTACGGCGATCGCCGCAAGGCGATGCTGGAAGACATCGCGATTCTGACGGGTGGGACGGCCGTATTCGAGTCGTTGGGAATCAAGTTGGAATCGCTGCAGCTGACCGACTTGGGCCGCGCCAAGAAGGTCCTGATCAGCAAGGACACGACGACGATCATCGAGGGCGCCGGCAAGAGCAGCGACATCAAGGCGCGGATCGACCAGCTGCGCCGCGAGATCGAGAACACGACCAGCGATTACGACCGCGAGAAGCTGGAAGAACGGCTGGCCAAGCTGGCCGGCGGCGTGGCCAAGGTCAATGTCGGAGCCGCGACGGAAAGCGAAATGAAGGAAAAGAAGGCTCGCGTCGAGGACGCTCTGCACGCAACCCGGGCGGCCGTCGAGGAAGGGATTCTGCCGGGCGGAGGAGTTGGCTTGCTGCGGGCGGCCAGCTCGCTGAAGGCCGCCGAGTCGCTGACGCACGACCAGAAGGTCGGTTATGACATCGTGCTGCGAGCTTGCCGCGCTCCGCTGACGATGATTGCCGAAAACGCCGGTCAGGACGGCGGGATCGTCTGCGAAAAGGTCGCCGAGGCGAAGGGTAATCTCGGCTACAACGCCTTGACCGACAAGTACGAAGATCTCGTCAAAGCCGGCGTGATCGATCCCGCCAAGGTGGCGCGGACAGCTCTGGCCAACGCCGCGAGCGTGGCCACGCTGCTGTTGACCAGTGATGCCTTGGTCGCCGACAAGCCGAAAAAGGAAGAGGCGGCGAAGAAGGGCCAGGGCGGCGAGTACGACGAAATGTACTAGGCTTTGGATCGCCGCGCTGCCTTGAACAACCTGAAAAACCGAAACCCATCGACCCTCTGGCCCCACCGTCAGAGGGTTTTTTTGGGCCTGGGAATTCGGCCGCTGGCCCGTTGTTTCCGAGATCTTGGCCGCTTTCCGGCGGCTGGCGTGCTTCCCCCACGCGGTTGTGGACGACGCCCTTTGCGTTTTTCTTGCTAGTGTCCTTTCATCTCGGCCGCACTTTGCTAACATAGATCGAGTCTTGCTGCAGCAGCTGAGTGTTCGGTCGAAGCATCCGAAATGCCCCGGAGGTCTGGGCCATGCCCGAATTGGTGTCCCAACACAAGGATGATGTCCTGATCGTCCAGTTCACTTCCCAGAAGATCCTATCCGATGTGCTCATTGCCCAGATCGGCCGCGAGTTGCTGGAACTTGCCGACGAAGCCAACGGCAAAATGGTGCTTGACTTCCAGGGTGTGACGTTCATGTCGTCGGCGATGATCGGCAAGATCGTTCTGCTGAACAAGAAGTGCAAGGCCAGCAACACCGTCGTCAAGCTGTGCAACATCGCTCCCAGCATCATGGAAGTTTTCGAGATCACTCGCTTGAATAAGGTCTTCAGCATCTTCGATTCTGTCGACCAAGCACTCGAGTCGTTCAAGAAAAAGGGCTGGTTCGGCTAGGCGTAACCGACTCGGCCGGGCGGAGAGCAGGGCATGCCAAGGCTCGAAATAGTCGACGGCCCGGAAAAAGGCAAGGTCTTCGCAATCCAACGCGAAGAGACCGTGATCGGCCGGGTAGCCTACTGCGACGTCGTTTTGGCACAAAAGAACATCTCCCGCCAGCATGCACGCGTGGTGCGGTCCGGAACGGATTTTTTCCTGGAGGACATGGACAGCACCAACGGGACTTTCCTGAACGGCAAGCGAGTTCGCGCCCGGACCCGCCTGCGGGATCACGATTTGATCCGCGTGTATGACGTCACGCTGCTGTTTCGGGAACTTGTCGAGGCCGAGGAAGGCCGGCGCGAGACCGCGGGCGGAGACGGCGGCGAGTCCACGTCGGGCATGACCACGGAAACGCTGTCGCCCGCAGTCGCGCCGACCGAGGACCTTCGCCGCAACGTGGGCGTCAACGCCTACGACAAACTGCGGACCGTGCTGCAGATCAACCGGACGCTCGGCAGCAGCCTGAATATCGACCTGGTCCTGCCCAAGATTCTGGACAGCTTGATTACGGTCTTTCCACAGACGGATCGCGCTTACATCCTGTTCCCCGACGAGCAGACGGGCGAGTTGCGGGTCCGGGCGGAGAAGCGGAAGGACGAGGGCACGCTGATCACCTCGTCGCTGGGGCCGATCAGCCAGACCATCGCGAACCGCGTGTTGTCGTGCGGAGAAGCGATCCTGAACGCGGACGGGCTGGACGACAACCAGTTCCAAGTCAGCGATTCCGTACTGGATTTTCCGATCCGCTCGATGATGTGCGCTCCGCTGATCGGACCGATGCAGAAGCCGCTTGGGATCATTTACGTCGATACGAACGACCCCTACGAGCGGTTCCACGAGGATGATCTGGAGGTCTTGCTGAGTCTGGCCGCCACCGCCGGGCAGGCGGTCGAGTATGCCCGCTCGCACGAGACCCAATTGCGGATGGACCGCCGCCAGCGGGAACTGGCCACGGCCAAGCAGGTCCAGCTGCACTTCCTGCCACAGAGCCGGCCCCAGGTCGGCGGTTACCGGTTCTTTGAGTTCTATAATTCGGCCGAAGAAGTCGGCGGCGACCTGTATGGATACCTCACGCTGCCGGACGGTCGCTTGGCCATCACGCTGGGGGACGTCTCCGGCAAAGGCATCACGGCGGCCCTGATTATGGCTCGTCTGTGCAGCGAGGTCCGTTACCGGCTGGTCTCGGCAGCCACCCCGTGGGAGGCCGTCCACGACTTGAACAACGAGTTTTCACGGCCGGAGAACGAAGCCTGGTTCGTGACGTTCGTGCTGTGCGTCTTGGACGCTCAGCGTCATGAAGTAATGCTGGTCAACGCCGGGCACATGGCACCCATCCTGCGCCGTTTCACAACCGGCGAAGTCGTCGAAGTCGGCGACGAATTGGCGGGCCCACCCTTGGGCTGCGATGCCGGGACGCGGTACGAGCCGTTCCGGCTGCACTTGGACCCCGGTGATGCCCTGTTGATGTACACGGACGGCATCAACGAGGCCATGGATCCGCACCGCATGGTTTACGGCAGCCGGCAGGTTCGTAAGACCCTGCAGGCGGGGCCCAAGCCGATCGACGAATTGT
>CAIYOB010001091.1 GCA_903927685.1 uncultured Planctomycetaceae bacterium | reverse complement strand
CTCGGAGTCAGGATGTCGGTCTCGCTGTCGGCTGGCACAGCCGGCGGGCCAGATCCGCAACTTGGCCGGCGAACTGTTGCAGTGGCTGGGGCCGATCCGCTTCGGCGACCACCAAGGGTCCGGCCAACGCGGCTTCCAGCGCCGCCGCCAGATCGTCCGGGCGATCCGGCGGCACCAGCCGGGCTCCCGCGTGGCCGGCAATTTCCGGCACCCCGCCGACGGCGCTGGCGACGAACGGCGTCCCGCACGCCAACGACTCCAGCAGTACGTTCGGGATGCCCTCCGACCGGCTGGGCAGGACGGTCAGGTCGGCGGCTTGGAACCACGGACCCAGCCGGCTGTGATCGACCGGGCCGACAAACGTGACGTGCCCGGACAAGCCACGCTGCTGGGCGTCCGCGGCCAGGGTCGACCGCAGCGGGCCATCGCCGATCAGGTACAGGTGAAAATCCGCGGTCCGGGCTTTAAGCAACTGGCAGGCGGCCAGCAGTGTATCCAGCCCTTTGACCGGCGACATGCGGCCGACCCACACCAGCAGTCGCCCGTCGCCCGGCAGTTCGAGTTGCCGCCGGGCGGCGGCCCGGTCGCCCGGCGCAAACAACGCTCCGTCCACGCCCCGCCGCATAGCGTGAACACGCTCGCGCGGGACTCCCAGTGCCACGACTTTTTCCGCCAAGTCGCGGCTGACGGTCACGACCGCGTCCGCTTGGTCCAGCACGCGCTGCACACAGCGTTTTCGCCGCGCGTCGCGGGTCAGCACCAACACATCGGAGCCGCCCACCATCACCAGGCAGGGAACGCCCATGGCGCGAGCCAGTCGCACGGCCGCCTCGCCGTCGGGATGCGCCCAGTAGCTGAGCACACAGTCCGGCCGCGGTCCGCGCAGCAGCCGGGAGACGGTGGAGCGCACGGACCACCACATGAACGATCCGTACCAGTGCCGCAGCTGGCCCGGCGTGTAGTAGTACCGCGGGTGGTGCACCACGATCGCCCCCTCCTGGCGCTGCCGCGGCCAAGGGCGCAGCGGATGCTTCCAGCGCGTGCGCAGTTCCTCCCACCACGAGATCGGCGAGACCACGGTCACCTCGTGCTGCTGCGAGAGCGCGGTCAACAGGTCGTAGTTGAAGGTGGCCTTGTTCCGCTTGTACGGGTTCGGGAATTCGTTGCTCAGGAACAGCAGTTTCACGCTCGAACCTCCCCCTCCGCGGTCGCGACCTGGCTGACCACCACGCGGTGCTTGCCCGCCCGCGTCAGTTCGATCGCCGGGACAGGCTGTAACTGCAGGGCCACTTGCGGTCCCATGATCCGGGCCACCTGGTCCAGCAGGTGCTGCTGCTGAGCCTCGTTCCAGGTGGGCGCCAAGACGACGCGCAATTCGAGTCGGTCCAGCGCCGGTTGGACGACCTGGAACTGGCGAATCGCCGCGTAGTCCTTGAGCAAGTGCGGGAAGAACTCGCCCGGCACCCGGCGGCCGTCCGGGGTGCACAACGCGTCCAGCCGCCGGCCGCTGACCTTGCCCAGCATCGGCAGCCCCCGCCCGCAGACGCAGCGCGTGAAACCCGCGACGGCCTCGTCGCCGATCGCATACCGGACGAACGGCATGCCGTAGTTGTACAAATCCGTGATGACCACGTTGCCAACCTGTCCCGCGGCCGTCGGCTGGCCGTTGTCGTCCAGGATCTCGACCAGCAGCTGCTCGGTCGTCAGGTGCAAGCCGCGATGCTCGGAGCACTCGGCGCCGATCAACATGAATTCGCGCGAGCCGTACGTCTCGAACACGGGGGCCTGGAACACCGACTCGATCAACTCGCGCTGGAACCCGTGCAGCTGCTCGGCGCCGACAATCAGCGACCGGGGCGAATACGGCCGCAATTTCTGTTCCGCCAGGCCGCGGGCGAATTGGTACAGCGCGCCGGTGTAGGCCACCACCACGTCGGGCCGATAGCGGTTCAGTTCGTCCAGGATCTGCGGAACCGTCTCGTCGCTCAGCGCAAACGAGTTCACGATGTGCCGCCGCTGGATGGTGTTGAACAGTCGGTCCTTCCAGACCTGCCGCGCCGATCGTTTTTCCAGCGGCACGCCCCAGAGATAGAACTGCTTGGTACCCAGCGCGGCTCCGGCCCACGTGTACCCCCGCAGCATGGCGGCGTTGCGGCGTTCGTAGCTGCCCTGGTCCAGATCGAAACTCAGCGGCGAGCCCGTCGAGCCGCCGGTGGTCTTGGCGATCAACCGGCCCGCGGGCCGTTCGGAACGCATGGCCTGCCGATGCTCGCGGATCTGCGGCTTGCCCAGCACCGGCCATCGGGCAAAGTCAACCAGGCTTTGGACGGACTCCATGCGCAGGCCCGCTGCTTGCCACTCTTGCCGATAATAGGGACAGCTCTCGAAGGCGTGCCGCAGCAGCCGCTGCAAGGCGGCCAGCTGCAGCGACTCCAACTCCTCGCCGGCAAGCCACTGGCTACGTTCCAAGTCGCGCCAGTAATGCAGGGTCTTCCGCCGCTGATACACCGACTCGTAGGCCGGGATCACCAGATGACGATAGATGGCTTCCGTCAGCATCCCAGCACCTCCCGATACAAGTCTTCGTATTGGCGGACCATGCGTTGCACGTCGAAATACTGGACCACGCGCTGGTGGCCCGCCTCGCCGAACTGCCGGCACTGCTCCGGGTCCCGCCACAGACGCTCGACCGCCTCCGCCAACTGCTGGGGATCGCCAGCCGGGACCAGCCAGCCGGTCTGGCCGTGCTGGACGACCTCCGCATTCCCGCCGACCCGCGTCGCCACGACGGGCAGCCCGCAGGCCATGGCCTCCAGCAGTGTCAACGAGATGCCTTCGGTCCGCGACGACAGCACGAACAGCGAAGCTTGCCGCAAGACGTTCGGCACGTCCCGGCACGCGCCCAATAACTGGACGTGATCGTGCAGCCCCAGCCGGTCGATCGCCGCGCGGGCTTCCGGCATGCACGGCCCATCCCCCGCAATCACCAGGCGGAAGGCTGGTTCCTGCTGGACCACCAGGGCCACCGCCTCCAGCAGCGTCGGCAGGTCCTTTTCGGGAACCAGCCGGGCCACCAACACCGCCGGGCCGCGAGCAGTGCTGCCGGCGAACGTAAAGCGAGTCAAATCGATGCCGTTCCAGATCGTCCGCACGCGTTTGGCCGAGACGCCTTCGCGAACGCACTGCTGGGCGCTGTCCTCGGAGACTCCCACCACGCGATCGATCAACCGCGAGACGAGGGCAAACGCCCAGTTCTGGCGGCGACTGGCCCCGAAACGCTGACCGTGGCGAGTGTGAATCACCGCCCGCACGCCCGACAGTCTGGCTGACAAGGCGCCGTAGATCATGGCACCGGAGTTATGCGTGTGCACGACGCGGATCCGATCGCGTCGAAAGGTCTTCGCCAACTGCCGCACGGCGCTCCAGCGGAATCCTGAGGGCTTGCCGAAACAGTGCACCGGCCAATTCAACTCCTCGATATCGTCGGCCGGAGGACCGCGGTCCGTCAAGCTGAAGAACTGCAAGCGAAACCGCTGGCGATCCGCATGCCGGGCGAACTCCACCAGCAGCCGCTCCATGCCGCCCGTCTGCAGGCTGTAGGCAAGGTGGACGACGCCGAGCGGTTCGCAATCCGCGACCGGAGGCGTGGACGCAGGTCGATTCATGATCGCTCCCCAATCGCAGAAAGATTACGAGTCCCCATTTCCGGCAGGCCCCCGCTGAGCCCGGCCTCCAGCATAACGCCAAGTCGCCGTCGAAAAAAGCAACCCCCGTATCGTTCGACCCCGCACCGTTCAGGCCGCCGATCCCCAGCGGCGGAAAATCGCCACCAAAGCCCGCAGCCGCGCAAACCGGCTCCGCGTCCGCTCCCGCGCGTACGGCAGCGGCCAGAGCCAGACCGCACGAGCCAGTTTCCCCACGGCCCGCCACCCGCCCGGCAGGCCGACCGCCCACTTAAAATGCACGTAGGACCGCTCGCGGCGCGCGTACCGCGGCCCCAACAGCTCCCGATAACGGTCGATGACGCGGAGCATGCACGCACAATCCACGTCGATATTTCCGTGCGACAGCGAATCGCCGCGCAGGTACACAATGCACAGCGGCGCGGGGAGATAATATGCCTGGCCGGCCGCCAGCAGCCGCACCCACAGGTCCCTGTCTTCGGCGGTCGTGAGCGTCACATCGAAGCGGTGCTCTTGGAGCAAGCTGCGCCGGACCACGACGGTCGGAGTCGATGTGACCTTGGCGTATTCCAGCAATTGCGGTCCGGTCGCCTGAATCGGTTGGTCGCACCACGCGCCCGGCGGCCCAGCAATTCTTACCGCCTGGCCGTCACGGCTCTGTAAGATATACTGGCTCGCGACCATCCCCACCTCGGGCCGGTCCCGAAAAACTTTCACGCTACGTTCCAGTTTGTCCGGCGTCCATTGGTCATCGGCATCCAGAAAAGCGATCAGGTCGCCGGCGGCCCGCTCGATCCCATGATTGCGCGCTGCCGCGGCCCCGCCTCGCGCCTGGCGGATCAACGTCACGCGCGGGCCGTAGGGAGCCAGCACGGCGGCCAGATCCTCGGGGCTGTCATCGTCGATCACGAGGATTTCCGAGGCCGGGCAAGTCTGCGCCAGGACGCTGTCAATCGCCCGGCAAATCGTCGCTGCCGCCCGATAAGCCGGAATCACCACACTGACCGTGAGGGACTGTGCCGCTGTGAAACTCGTCATCGCGCATGATCCGCGTTCGAGGATCTCCCGCCGCCGGGCAGACGGACTGCGATTGCCCTGTCTTGGTTGCCGGCTTCAGGCAAGGTACATTGCAGGTAATGTACCACGCTAGCATCCTGGTTCGCTAGTCGCGGCCGCGATAAACCTGCGGCAGCCACCGGCGTCGAGTTGGCATCGCGTTTGCCAACGAGGGGGCTTAGGCAGGTGGGGCGAGCGAATTGCTCCGGACAAACCTAACGGGAAAGGGAGTCAAAGATGCCTCTGAGTGTGCGAATCGTCAAGCGGATTTTCGATCTCGTGTTGTCGATCATCGGCATCGTGCTGACCGCCCCCTTGTTTCCGCTCATCGCCTTGGCGATCAAGCTGAATTCCAAGGGGCCGGTGTTCTTCCGGCAAGAGCGGGTCGGACTGGAGACGGAGCAGAAGCGCAGCACCTTTCACATGATCAAGTTCCGCACGATGTACGTCGATGCGGAAACCCGTTCCGGACCGGTGTGGGCGACGGACAACGACCCGCGGATCACCCGCGTGGGCCGGTTTCTGCGCAAGACCCGCCTGGATGAAATCCCGCAGTTGTACAACGTATTGTGGGGCGACATGAGCTTGATCGGCCCGCGACCGGAACGGCCGTATTTCGTCAGCGAACTCGACAAGTCCATTCCGTACTACAACGAACGCGTGACGGGCGTGAAGCCGGGAATTACCGGTTTGGCCCAAATCAACTGCGAGTACGACACGTCGGTGGACAGTGTCCGGACCAAGCTGTTTTACGATCACGCGTACGCCGCCCGATTGACACACTTCCGCGAGTTCGTGTTTACTGATCTGTACATTACCTTTATGACCTTCTGGGTGATGGTCAGGGGAAAAGGCGCCAAATGAGCCCGATGGTTCGCGAATTCCACGTGCAACTCGACGAACTGGAACTCGTCCGCCAGTGGATGCTCGACGCATTTCAGCAGCAAGACCGGCCGGACTCGGCCACCCGGCACGACGTCCTGGTGGCCGTGACGGAAGTCTTCGTCAATTTCACCAAGCACAGCCGGCTGACCGCCGCGGATTCGATCGAGATTCAACTCGAGTTCCAGGACGACGCGTTGGTGATCATCTTCAAGGAGTCGGGCGAGTCGTTCGACATCACCGAACTGGAGGATCCGGATCTGGACGCGTTGCACGAATCCGGCTATGGCCTGTTCATTGTCCGGAGCCTGATGGATACCTTCGAGTACTACCCCAAGTCGTCCGGCAAGGCGTACAACATAACCAAGATGACTAAAGGCTATCAGCATGGCCAGAGATAAGATTTTGGTGGTCGAGGACGACCCGACCATCCGCGCCATCTTGGATTTCAGCCTGCGCAAGCTCTTCAACGTCACCTTGGCCGAAGACGGCGAGGAAGGGTTGGAAAAGGCCCGCATCGAACGCCCGGATTTGATCATTTCCGATGTGATGATGCCCAAGATGGACGGCTTTCGCCTGAAGGAGGCGATCCGGGAAGAACCGGAATTGCACCTGGTGCCGTTTATCTTCCTGACCTCGAAAAGCGACGAGCGCGACCGGCTCGAAGGGCTGATGACGGGCGCCGACGACTACCTGGTCAAACCCTTTCACGTCGACGTCCTGATCAAACGGGTGCGGATGCTGATCGACCGCTCGCGAGTCTACCGCGAAGACTCTCTGGCCGTGTTCTCCAAGGCCGTGAACTCGATCTTTGTCCCGGACGAGTTGCCCGCGATCACCGGTTACGACCTGTTCTGCAAGATCAAGCCCGCCACGACGGGCGGGGGCGATTTCATCGACATCGTCAAGATCGACGACGACCACTACACGGTGCTGCAGGGCGATGTCATGGGCAAGGGAGTCAAAGCCAAGTTCTTTGCCTACGCCTTTACCGGCTATTTCCGCGGCCTGATCCACGCCGCCCTGTCCTTCCAACTCAATTTCTCGCCCGCCCAATTGGTCAACCGGTTCTCGGCGATGGTCGACAGCGATCCATTTTTGCAGGATATTTTCATCACGTTCTTCCTGTTCAATCTGAACGCCAGGGACGCACGTTTGACCTATTGCAATGCCGGCTATATGCCGGGGTTGTTGCTCAATCGGCACGCCAACAAGCTGGTCGAGTTGACCGCCGGCGGCGGGATTCCCGGGTTCTATCGAGGGGCTTACGACGAGGAGACGATCGAGCTGACCGCGGGCGACACGCTCATTCTTTGCTCGGACGGTGTCTATGAAGCCAAGAACGTGGACGGTACGATGTTGGGCAGCGACCAGTTGAAGGAATTCCTGGGGAACCAGGAGCACGGCCCCGCCGACGCCCTGGGCAATGCGATCCAGGGACTGGTCGACGCCCACACGCGGCATGCCCTCCAGTACGACGACATTTCGATTGGCGTTTTCCAGAAGCAATAACCCGTGCCAGTTGTGCAGCCATGAGCATTGAATCGCAAGTCAAGAACCAGGTGCACGTGCTGAAGTTTCAGGGAACCCTGAACGCGCAGAACGTGGAGCAAGTCAAGTCGCACATCGAGCAGATTCTGCAAGGCGAATGCCGGATCGCGCTGCTCGATTTGGAATCCCTCGAAGAAATCGACAGTTCCGGGATCGGGGCCATCGTTTCGCTGCTGAAGCGGATGCGCACCCAGAAACGGGATGTTCGCATCTTTCGCCTGCGCGGCACGGTCAAGAAGTTGTTCGAACTGCTGCGGATCGACAAGAGCATGGAGGTCTTCGAGGATCTGGACAAAGCGCTCGCGGTGTGAGCCGTCTGAATGATCACACGCCGGCGTTTCTTCGGAGCATCGCTGGGCGTCGGCGCCGCCACGTGCCTGTACACGTGGCGCGTCGAGCCGCATTGGCTGGAACTGGTGGAGCGGCGACTCCCCATCGCCCACCTGCCGCGGGATCTGCGCGGCTGCCGTCTGGTCCAGTTCAGCGATCTGCACGTCGGCCCGAACGTTGACGAAGACTACCTGCGACAGAGCTTCCAACGCGTGACGGAACTGGCGCCGGAGTTTGTGGTCTACACCGGCGACCTGACGACCTACGAGCCGGAAATCTTCGCCCGCGTCCGGCGGATCTTCGCGCAGTTGCCGCTCGGCCGCCTGGGCACTTTCGGCGTGCTCGGCAATCACGATTATGGCCCCGGCTGGTCCGTTCCCGAGGTGGCTCGACGGATTTCCGAGCTGGCAACCGGGGCGGGGGTCCGCATCCTGCGCAACGAACTGGCGGAAACCCGCGGACTGCATGTGGTCGGCCTGGACGATCTGTGGGCCGGCCGTTTCGACCCCGCGGCCGGTTTTCGCTCTCTGCCGGCGGACACGGCCGTGTTGACCTTGAGCCACAACCCCGACACCGTGGACCTGGCCGGCTGGGATGGATATCGGGGTTGGATCCTGGCTGGGCATACCCACGGTGGGCAATGCAAAGCGCCGTGGCTGCCGCCGCCGCTCCTGTCCGTGCGGAATCGGCGTTACACCGCGGGCGAGTTCGAGCTGTCGGGAGCCCGACGCCTGTACATCAATCGCGGACTCGGGCACACCCTGCGTGTGCGGTTCAACGTCCGGCCGGAGATCACGGTGTTCCATTTGGATCGCGCAACAGGTTGATCCTCCAAGGGTGGGCAACTCCAGTCGTCGAAGTTGCGTGTTTGGCAGCCTGCGCGGGTTGGCCGGACACCTGCTCCCACCGCAGAATGGTGCACCACCACCACGGAAGTCGGTGTCTCCCGGCCTTTTTGACCGAATGCCATATTCACCTTGTCCGATGCGAGCATTTTTGGGAAAGCCCCGTGCCGCTGCCGATTCCGCCGACGATTCAAGCTGAGATGGCAAAGGAATGTTGGGCAAGGGAATTGGATTCCCGTCTTCATTCCTTTGTCCCCCATTCCCTTGCCACTTCCTTTTCCCGGTCCTGACGATCTTCGGAATGCGATAGCGGGAAGAGCCTATCGGAGCTGAGCGGGGATGCCAACCGGAGCATGCTCCAACGGGGTTTTCGGAAGCGGGGACGGCGTGGCCAACCGCAGACGGCGGTCCGGTCGAAGGATCCGAGCGGTGGAGTATGCGATAGCGGACAGGGCCGTCGAAGCGAGCGACGTCGGGAACCGGCCAAGCTGGCCATCGGCCCTCTCAGCAACCCCCAGGTCCTGCGGACGCCTGCGTTGATTAGGCCGCGACGAGTCAACGCATCCATTTTCCAAGACCAGATCGCGGCTCTGGTCCAATGCGTGGTTCGGCGATTCTCTATGTTCATCGACGGGATTCTGGGCGTCGGTCGACACGTCAGTCCGCCTTCTTTGTCAGCCCACGAATGATAACGTCTGGCAATGCAGTCTGCAGTTTCTTAGCTCCTGCTTCGGTGACTTGTGTGCCATCGAGGTCGAGGGCTAAGAGCTGCTTCAATCGCTGGATGTGCCCCAGCCCCGCATCCGTGATTCGCGTGTTGTCGAGTTCAAGGTGGCGGAGTTCTGTCAACCCGCAGATATGCTGCAGCCCGGTATCGGTAACCTGCGTATTCCTCAGGGAAAGCCGGTTGAGCTGAGTCAGCCCGTGGAGATGCACCAGCCCTGCATCCGTGACCCGCGTGGCATCGAGTTCAAGGTGGCGGAGTTGCGTCAACCCGCCGAGGTGTTCCATACCAGCGTCGGTCACCGGCGAACCGCTGAGGTAAAGACATTCGAGCCGCGGAAGTCCGTGCAGGTGCTTGAATCCCACGCCGGTAACTTGCGTGCTGTTGAGGTTGAGGCTGTTGAGGTGCGTTAGTCCGCCAAAGTTCTCCAAGGCCGCGTTCGTGATCTGAGTACCGCCGAGTCCGAGTTCTTCGAGTCGCGGCAGTCGCTTGAGGAGGACTAGTCCCGCATCGGTAATCCGCGTTCCGTCGAGTTCCAGCACAGACAGCATCCGCAACCCAGGTACCTGTACCAATCCGTCGTCGGTGATCTTGGTGCCATTGAGGCGCAGCGTTCTGAGATCCGGCAGCGATCGAAGATGCACCATGTCTGCATCGTCGACTTCTTCTATGTTGTACCCAACCGCAGCAAATTCGGTTTCCGTCACAATTGCGGAGCCGCTATCGTCGGTTACCAGTCGCCGCAGTACCCCAAGGTCAGTTGCTCGTCGCAACTCCAGCCAGCCGAGCCCGCAGACAATGGCCAACACGAGGGCCAACACGAGCACCTGCAACGTCCGCCAGCTGTACTGCAGCCAGCGGCCTCGGGGCTTCCGGGCGATGGCTTGAATTGTGCTGCTCAAGGGCTCCGCATCCATATCGCACTCAGCAGGACACGGCGAGGTGTCTGCCGACGACGTTATGCGTTGGCTCCTGCCCGTTGCTGGCAAGCTACCGACGGTTTTCGTTCTGTTCGCCGGGGCGGGCGACGACAGGTGTGGTTAGTCCCCCGCGGAGACTACAAAGCCACCGATCAGGGATGATTATTGCCGTTCCGTGGAAGATTGCAACGGCGACAGCACAGAAATCGGCAGAGTTGTCGGGCAATCGGGCAGTCATCGGGGGGAGCGAATGCCTTCCAGGACCTGTCCCGTTTAATTGCCTTCGAGGACGTGTTACGGCGGCCGGTCGATACGCCGGGGCGGACAGGGACCGGGGCTTTGTTGGAGCGGCCTGTTTCGGGAAGCCCTATTCCGCGGGAAATTATTGCACGATCGTCGGCCGATTGCTACGGTAAAGAAGTGCAGACGATGCGTGGTCCCAAGGCACCTTTCTGGATGACTGACATGCCCACTCGATCCGGTTTCCCGTATGGAACATCCTGGTTTGTTGTCGCTGCCGTGCTGCTCTCGTGGCAGCCGTCGCCCTGCCCGGCTGCGGAGTTGTGCCCGGTGATTCGCGCGGCGGACGCCGCGGCGGAGGCGAAGATCGTCGCAGCGTTGAAGGATGACGCGCGGCTGGAATTCATCGAAACACCGCTGAACCAAGTCGTGACTTTTCTCCAGGACCAGCACGATATCCCCATCAAACTCGATCAGCGGGCCTTGGACGACGTTGGCGTCGGTGTGGACACTCCAATCACCGCCGAGTTGAAAGGCGTGTCGCTCCACGCGGCTTTGCTGCACATGCTCGGTCAACTCGACTTGACCTACAGCATTCAGAACGAAGTCCTGCTGATCACGACGCCTGAAGTCGCGGAGTCCCGGCCCGAGGTCCGCGTCTACGCCGTCTCGGCACTGCTGCCGGACGGCGCAGACGCCGCGGCCTTGGTCGGAATGTTGCAGGCCGCGCTCCAGGCCGAGTTGAATCCCGCCGAACCCGCTCACGGTTTCGGCGCGAACTGTCCGGGCATGCCGGGCGCTGGCGCGGGCGATATGGGAATGATGGGCGGCGGAATGCCTGGCGGAATGGGCGGCGGAATGGGCGGCGTTCCCGCAACGGAATACCCCGCGTCGTTGCCGCGAATCATCCCCGCCAAACGCCTGCTGATCGTCCGGCACACCTCAGCCGGCCAGCATGAGGTCAGCCAGTTGCTGGAGGCTCTGGCGGTCGCCAGCCAGTCGCCGGCGGTCGCCAAACCTTGACGAGTTGCTCGCCGAGCTCGCGTACAGCGTCAAGCCCAGCGACACGCCGAGAGCACTTGCAGAGCCCCGGGGGGATGCCCATGATCGAGGGCCGACACCAACCGTACGACAAGAGCAGCAAATGGCTGATCCAGCACCACGGGGACTCGATGCTCTGGCTGGCGAGGGTCGGCAAGATCGAATCCTGGCGGCCCGCGCAGGCCGAATTGGTGCAGCCACGCCAACTGCCGGACGGGCTGTTGGAGGTCCGTCTGCAAGGCGAGCCTCAGGACGACCTGTTCCTGCTCGAAGTAGCCACCTACCCGGAACGCCGCGTCGAACAGCAGCTGACGGGCGACCTGATGCTGGTGTATCTGGATCGCGGCGAGTTGCCGGAGGCCGTGACTTTGGTGCTGCGGCCCAAAGGAGAATACCGGATTCCGAACAGTCGGAGTCTGCGCAGCCGCCACGGACTGTCGTCGTGCCAGCTGAACTGGCGTGTTGTGGAGTTGTGGACGATTCCCGCGGAGGATTTGTTGCAGACCGGGGACGTGGGTTTGATTCCGTGGGTGCCGCTGGCCGATTTCGTTGACCCGCCGGAAACGATGATGCAGCGCTGCCGGGAGGCGATCGAACAGCACGCTCCCCCCGGCGAGAAGGCCAATTTGCTGGCCGTGACTCAAGTGCTGACGTACTTGCGGTATAATGACGTGGGTTTGCTGAGCATTTTCGGAGGTAGAAAAGTCATGCTGGAATCGCCCTTGATTGATGAAATTGTGATGGAAAAATATGGCATAGTCATCGAGAAGACCCGCGAGGCGGCTCGCGAGGCGGCTCGCGAGGCGGCTTGCGACACAGCTCACCAGTACCTTGTGACGGTCCTCGAAGCTCGGTTTGGGGACGTTCCACGAGATTTGGCCGACGAAATCCAGTTGGTTGTCGACGGGAAACAGCTGAAGGACCTCGTGCGAACGGCCGTTGCTTGCCCCGACCTGGAAGCGTTTCGCAACGCGATAGCGCGAAGCTGACCGGCTGGCCGATGCCAATCTTGGCAGGACAGAGGCGAGGCATTCACTGCGGAAAACGCAGCACTCCCTGAACGGATTGGGACCGTTTTTCGGTCGGCGCCGCGAGACGGAAACTCCCAGTCGCCTACGGCATCAAGCCGCGCACGACTTTCCCAATCGCCCTGGCGATCCGATTCATTTCGGTCGTCGGCGACAGCAGGATTGGATGGTGCAGTAAAACCGTCCCGCGGGCGGCTTCCTGGCTGTGCGGCAGAGCGCCGACCTTGCGACAGCGCCGGCCGCTCCGCAAGGCGAACCCACGGAAGCCTTCATCCACGGCCACGCCCTCGGCCCGGATCGCCGCCAGGAGATCTTCGCGGCGCGGTCCTGGCACCGAGGTTTGCAGCAGCCATGCCAACTTGTAGAACGCCGGGGCCTCTCGCGCCTCGTCCCACGTGACGGGCTCCAGGACCGAGTACGCGCGGCATGCTTCGATCAAGCGGACCGCATTTTGCAGACGGATGCGATTTCGCTCGGCCAGACTCTCCAACTGGGGCAACAGCACTGCAGCCTGTAGTTCGCTCAGCGGATACGCCTGGTTGCCGCGTTCGCTGTAGATCTTGATCCGCTGGATCGCCTCGGCTCGGTTCGTCAGCAACGCTCCGCCGCGTCCGGCCGACAGCAGTTTACTGCCGCCGAAGCTGAGTACGCCGACATCGCCCCAGGTTCCCGCCTGTCGGCCGTCAACCCAAGCCCCGGGCACCTGGCAAGCATCTTCGACAACCGCCACCTGCCGCGCGTCGGCCCAGGCGCGGATCTCGGCCATCGCCGCCAAACCGCCGTGCAGGTGGGACACGATGATCGTCCGCACTTGAGGGCTCCAGGCGAGATCCAACTGCCCCACGTCCAGGCACCAGCGACGGCGCTGGATGTCCACCAACACAGGCACCGCCCCAACCGCTTCGACCGCCCGGAAATTACCGGGAAAATCGTAGCCTGCCAGAATGACTTCATCCCCGCTCGAGACCCGCAGTCCGCGGAGGGCCAGTTCAACAGCCACGGTTCCCGACGAACAGCACCAGGCCTGCTGGACGCCGTGCATGTCGGCCAGCCGCCGGGCCAATTCGCGCCCGTGGGGGCCATCGTACCGCCCCCAACTGCCATCCGCCCAAGCGGCCTCGAGCGCCGCGCGGACAACCTCCTCGCAACCGGGCCAACCCGGCGGCCCCTCGGGAATCGCCGCGGGGCCCCCGTGGATCGCGAGCCGCGCGCCGGAGCCGGTCGTTGCCATGACGAGACCTCATCCGGAACGGGGATAGCCGACCAGTCGGCCCTGCTCCTCGTCCCACAACTTGAGCGATACGCAGGAAAAACTCTCCCACAGCGACAAGGTCCGCTCGGCCTGCAATTCCGGATGCTCGGCCAGACACCGGGGCAGGAGGTAGTTCGGAATGCGGCTGTCCAGGTGGTGCAAGTGATGCAGGCCGATGTTCGCCGTGAACCACTGCAGGACGCGCGGCAGCCGATAATACGAACTGCCCGCCAACGCCGCCTCGACGTAGTCCCAACGCTCGTGCGTCCGCCAGTACGTGTCCTCGTATTGGTGCTGGACGTAGAACATCCAGACGCCCATCGAACTGGCCAGCAGGACGACGGGGCCGTGGATCATCAACAGCGTCTGCCACTGCCAGTCGAGCGCCCAGCACATCAGGAGCGTCATGCCCACGATCGCCAGATTGGTCAGGTAGACGCTGGCACGCTCCTTCTTCCAGGTCTTGGGCAGGTCGAAGGTAAATCGCTGAAGGACGACGAAGTGCAGCACCGGACCGATGACCAGAAGCACCAATGGACTGCGGTACAGCCGATAGCCGAACCGCCGCAGCGGGCTGGCTTGCTGATACTCGCGGACCGTCATCGTCCCGATCTCGCCGCCCAGTCCCCGCCGATCCAGGTCCCCCGACGTCGCATGATGCACCGCGTGTTCGCGACGCCAACAGTGATACGGAGTGAAGGTCAGGAGACTGAGCAGCATGCCGACCAGATCATTCGCCCCGCGCGAACGAAAAAAGGAGCGGTGGCCGCAGTCGTGCTGCAGAATGAACAAGCGGACGAGAAACCCGGCGGTTACGGGCGCCAGGCACAGGCTGTACGCATACGAATATCGCAATAGCCATAGCATGCCAAACCAGCCGGCCGTAAAGCCCGCCAGCGTGGTCACCAACTGCCACACGGATCGCCACCAACGAGGCTCCCGATACGGCGCCAGGACACGCAGCACACGCCGATCCGCTTCCGCTTGACTGCGTGCTGCACGGGGAGTTTCGATCTGACAGGAAGACGCCAAACGCTGACTCCTGAGCCGGCAACCGGCGAGGGGAGGAAGAGAGCAAAGATCAACGCAGGCAGTAGCATATCTTCGAGCGCCGCTGACCGTCAACGCCAACGGACGCGTGGCCAAGAGCCGGGATATTCAGATGGGAACATCTTGCTCTGGAGCTGTAAGGATCGGCGAAGGAATGCCTGACGCAAGTTGTTTCTTTGCCGGTCCTACGGTGCCAGCAGATGTCTCGTGAAGAAATCCGCTCGGCGGCGCGAGCCGTACGGCGTTTCGGCGGCGCCGTGGCCAGCGCCGGCGACGATGACCAAGTCAAAATCCTTGTCGGCTTTCTGCAAGGCGCTGACCACTTGCATGGTCGAAGCCGGGTCGACGTTCTGGTCCAGTTCGCCGACGACCAGCAGTAACTTGCCCTGCAGTTGCCCGGCGTGGACCACATTGGAGCTGTCTTCATACTGCTGGCCTACGGGCCAGCCCAACCACTGTTCGTTCCACCAGATCTTGTCCATCCGATTGTCGTGGCAGCCGCAGTCGGCGACCGCCACATGATAGAAATCCCCGTGCCACAGCAGGGCCGCCAGCGCGTTCTGGCCGCCCGCCGAGCCGCCGTAGATACCCACTCGCGACAGGTCCAGCTCCGGGTGCTTGGCCGCCGCGGCCTTGATCCAGGCAATGCGGTCCGGGAAGCCGGCGTCGCGCAGGTTCTGCCAGCAAACGTCGTGGAACGCCTTCGAGCGGCCGGAAGTCCCCATGCCGTCGCACTGGACGACGATCAGCCCCAAGTCGGCGATCCGCTGCTGATGCCCGTAGCGGGCGCGGAATGACTTGGGCGTGAAGAAGTCCTGCGGGCCGGCGTAGATGTTCTCGACGACCGGGTACTTCTTCGCCGGATCAAAATCCCGCGGCCGGAGAACGATGCCGTGGATGTCGGTCACACCGTCCCGGCCCTTGGCGACGAATCGCTCGGGCCAGCGGCCGCCACGCTCCGCGAGCACCTCGCTCGCGTCGGCTTCCTCCAGACGGCACACCAGTCGGCCGTCCTGGCTGCTCCGCAACTCGGTGACCGGCGGCTGATCGACTCGCGACCACGTGTCCAGGAAATAGGCGTCCCCGGGCGACCACTGCGCGCGGTGATTGCCGTCGCCGTCCGTCAGCACGGTCATGCCGCTGCCGTCCAGGTTGGCGCGGCAGAAATGGGTATAGTACGGGTCCTGATCGGCGTACACCCCGCCGGCTTGAAACCAGACCTGCCGCTGGGCCTCGTCCACGTGCACCACACTCTGCACGACCCAAGGGCCCTCGGTGATCGGATTCTTGACCTGGCCGGCTCGGGCGTCGTACAACCACAGGTGGTTCCAGCCGTCGCGCTCGGACATCCAGATCAGTTCGTCGTCGCCCAGCCAATGGCAGAAGAACTTGCCGGAATAGCAGACAAACGTCTGACTCTGCTCGTCCACAATCGCTCGCACCGCGCCGCTGGCCGCGTCGACGGCGATAACTCGCAGCACCTGATGGCCGCGCTGGTTGTAGACAAAAGTGAATCGCGAGCTGTCGGCCGACCAGCGGAGGTCCTCGATGCTCCACGGATTGGCGAACAGTTCGTCGCGGACCTCGATCTGCCGCCGGGCGGGGATCTCGAACAACTGCGGCCGCGGGTGAGCGATCCGGTCGCCGGGCTTGAGATAGTCGAACGTCCGCAGCTTGGGCTGCACTT
>CAIYOB010001090.1 GCA_903927685.1 uncultured Planctomycetaceae bacterium | reverse complement strand
AGCCGCCCGTCTACCTGCAGCCCGGCGACACCGTCACCGTGGCGATCGACGCGATCGGCGAACTGACCAACCCGGTGGCCGAAGAGCCGCTCGATTAGCCATTCGCTATGGTGCGGACGCTGGGGTGATCAAGCCCACATGCCATAGCATCGTTCACGAAATAGGGTCCTCGTTTAACGCCCAGCCAGCAGGCGACGGCTTGGGTGGCGGCATCCGGCTGATCCGCCGTCGCCTGCCGGCTCGGCGTTATACGAACTGAGTCGAATTGGGGAAGTTATTTCGCGAGCGTTGCCGTGTGGACGGATCGGCCCGAAACGACAAGCGACAAGTGAGGCCCCGATGATCCACCACCGCAACCTGCTCGCCTACGTGGCCAGTCTGGCCCTGTCGTGGCTGTCCGCACTCGTGATGGCGAACGAGCCGGCGGCTTCGTCGTTGGCGGATCCGGCCCGCCGCGCCGCGGCGCAGATCCGCCGCGAGGCGATCCTGCCGCCCCATGGCCCAGAGGGCCGGCCGCTGCCGCTGGTGAGCCACTGGAACATGGGCAGTCAAGGCCGGGGCTGGACGCCGCAGTACCAGCTCGAGTTGCTCCACCAGGGCCATCACATCCTGCCCTGGCTCGGCTGGCCGCAGGGCGATCCAGAGGAGAAAGCCGAATCGGCGCGGCGGTTCCAGGACGACTACGAAGAACTGCTCGGCCTGTGCCGCCAGTGGCAGCTACCCATCAGTTTCCGGGGCACCCAGTGGGAAGCGATCCTGGTGGGCAAGGAATACCGCGAGCTACCGCCGGACCAGTGCCCGGCCATCGTGCCGCCCGAAGGCCAAGCGATTGCCAAGCTGTCCCCGTTCGGGCCCGTGGACCGCTGGCGCGATCCGGCCCAGGTATACGTCGACACGCCAGCCATGAAGCGGGTGCAGCAGCTGTATCCCGACCCGCCGCTTGTGCTGTTCGTCTCGAACAACGAAGCCCCCGACCTGCGCTGGCATCAGGTCGAGTCGCTGTCCCAGCGCTTGAGTACGCTCACAACTGGTGCGACATCCGCGACCACCGGGTCTGGTCGCCGCAAGTCGAGTCGATGAACTGGATCTTCCAGCTCGACGAAGCCTGGCAGGTCAAACCGGATTTCTGGTGGGAAGTCTCGCTGTGGGACGGCAACAGCGGCTGGACGCCGGGGACGGCTTGCACGCCGGAGCTGGTCAAGAAGGCCAAAGCTTGCCAGTACTTGCAGGACGGCCAGACCTACACGCCCGAGCGGTTCCTGGGCTGGGCCCAGTTCGGACTGTGGCTGTTGCGGCCGCGGGTGATCCGCGAGTTCCGCGGCAGTACGGAACCGCTGGAGCCGTGGCGGCCGACCTGCGAGCAGCTGCTGCAAGCGGTCGATCGGGTCTACGCGGATCCGACCTTGGAGGAATTCTGGCGGCGGGGCACGCTGGTCGCCAACCGCGCCCACCCGCACCCGTTCCAGGCGGACATCCCAGACAAGTACCGCACGCTGGATCGCTGGTTCCTGCTGGACACGAGCCTGGATCCGCCGCGGCCCTGGGAACTGACCACGGACCTGCCGGTGTTCAGCCTGGCCCTGGTTCAGGGCCAGCCGGGCGCGCGCCGCTGGCTGGTCTATGCTCACTCGCCGCTGCAGGTGCGCCCCGGCGTCGAGATCACGCTGCCCGACTTTGGCAGATTCCACGGACGTTCTGGTGCAGTATCGTGTATGCTACTTTGGTTGCAGTCGGAGGCCGAGTCGGGAGAAGTGCGATGCGTAATAGCGTGACAGGCGTGACGTTTGCAGTCCTTGCGGTTGGTGTGTTGGCGGCGGGGATACCGGCGGCGGGAACCGCCGCTGAGCCGGCACTGGTCGTCGCGGCCCAGGGCCAGACCGAAGCGGTCGTCGTCGTGTCGCCCGAAGCGGGGTTGCCCGAGTCGCGAGGCCCGGACGGCGTGGTGGCGCGCGGGTTGGACGCCGGCGGAACACGGAACCACGAATGGCTGGCCGCCGCTGACCTGGTCAAGTACATCGGCATGCTGGCCGGCGCGAAGCCGCGCCTGGCCGCCAGCCGCACGGAAATCGACGCGGCCTTGCAAGGCCAGTCGCCGGTGATTCTCGTGGGCGACGAGGCCCTGCGGGCGAGGCCGGCCTTGGCGCAGCGGATCCGAGCCGCGGCCAAGCCGAATCCGCTCCTGGCGGCCGACGCCATCGGACTGGTGCGGGACGGCAACCGCGTCTACGTGGCCGGGAACAACGACGAATCGCACTACTTCGCCGCCGCGGAACTTCTGCGGCGGTGGGGCTGCCGCTGGTACCTGCCCACCGACTTTGGTGAGTGCATTCCGGAGGTCGCGACGCTGACGGTCGACGCCCTGGATCACGTCTACGGTTCACCGTTCGAGATTCGCACCTACTGGATTTCCTGGAATGGCGACAACACCGGCCAGGCCGAGTTCCAGCGGCGGAACATGCTGGTCTCGGGCCGTCGCGGCTTCCCGCAGACCGGCCACGCACTGGGCCAGTACACGGCCGATGCGCCCGGCTCGCAAGGCACGTTCAGCTTCCCCATCACCGCGCCGGAGACCGCCGCGCATCTCGCGGGGAAAGTCGCGGTCCGCTTCGCCCAAGGCGAAGGCATTTCGCTCGGCATGGAGGACGGCAACTACGATTCGCAGGATCCCCGGGACGTGGAACTGATGAAGCTGCAGTGGGACAAGTACATGCTGCGCTGGTCGGTCACCGACCCCATGCTGGAACTGTACAATAATGTCGCCCGACTCCTGCAGAGGCAGTATCCCGGCAGCGGTGGCAAGCTCGGCTTCCTCGCCTATGCCAACATGACCATCCCGCCGGTGCGGCCCATGACGGCCGAGAAGTCGCTGTTCTGCGAACTGGCGCCCATCGACATCGATCCGATCCACGGGATGGACGACGAGGATTCGCCGCCCCGCCAGGAATATCGCGACATGATGTACCGGTGGGCCAAGATCATGGAGGGCCGCCTGGCGATCTACGACTACGACCAGGGGATGCTGGTCTGGCGCGACATTCCCAACCCGAGCCACCAGGGGCTGAAGCAGGACTTCGCCCACTACGCCAAGGCCGGAATCCTGGGCGTCAACACCGAGAGCCGCAATGCCATCGGCACGACGTTCCTCAACTTGTTCTTCCGCGGTCGTCTGCTGTGGAACCCGAACGAAGACGTCGACGCGCTGCTCCAGGAGTTCTATCCCAAGTTCTACGGGCCCGCGGCGGCGCCCATGGAGACCTACTGGAACGCCATCTACGCCGCCTGGGCCGACACCATCGTCACCGAACACGAGCATTTCGTCGCCCCCGCCATCTACACGCCCCAGGTCATCGAGACCTGCCGCCGGAGCCTGGCCGAGGCGGAGAAGCTGGCGGCGCCGCTGGCGCGTCAGGCCCGGCGCAGCCGCCACGAACAGCAGGTTTTGGAGCGGCTGAAGTTCACGCGCATGAGCTTCGAGATCCTGGACGGCTATCTCGGCATGGTGCGGCAAGCGGCCACGGAGGTCAACTACGCCGAAGCGGTGAAACGGGGTGAACGAGCGCTGGCCGTTCGCGAGACCCTGACCGACATGAATGGCACGTTTACCACGTACCGCCGCATCGGCGAGCACGGCACGCCCTGGTGGCCGGGTGAAGTCGAGCAGTACCGCAAGCTCCAGCGTT
>CAIYOB010001089.1 GCA_903927685.1 uncultured Planctomycetaceae bacterium | reverse complement strand
GCGGGACGGTCGAGTTTTCGGCCGACGGCAACATTACCCTGGGCAGTGTGATCACGACGAACAACACAATGTCCGCGGTGGAACTCGTCACCAGCTGGGGCGCGGTCGTGGACGGGGGCGACAGCACGGGACCGGATATCCTGGCGCAGGGCGCCGGCGCCGTCGTCACGATTCGGTCCGCGGCCGGCGTGGGCTCGGGCAATCCGCTCGACACGCAGCTCGCGAGCCTGGACCTGGTCAACTCGACCAGCGGCCAGGTGCAGATCAGCGAAGCGGACAACATCGACCTGCGACTGGTGCGGCAGGATACCGCCCGCGGTGCGATTGCGATCGACGCCCAGGGCGTGATCACCGTCGTGGCCGACCGGCCGGGGGTCAGCGCGCAGGACGGTCCGGTCACCCTGGCCGCCTACGGCCCGATGGCCGAGGTGGTCGTGAACGGCTCCGTGCTGACTGCGGGGGGAACCATGAATCTGCAATCGGAACGGGACGTCCTCTTCGGGCCCCGCGGCGAGGTGCTGAGCACCACGGGGACCGTGCGGATTACAGCGGACAGCGACGGTACGGGCACGAGCGGCGGCGGGGCGATCACCATGCACGACGGCGCCCTGATCGACGCGGGCAGCGGGTTGGTCGACCTGCAGGCCAGCGGCAACGTGACGCTGGGCAGCGTGGTGACGACCGGCGAGGTTCAGGTCACGTCGTCCTACGGTGCCATCCTGGACGGCGGCGATAGCGGTCCGGAGATCAGGGCCGCGCGGGCCGTGTTGCGGGCGGCCACCGGGATCGGCGATGCGGCAGCTCCGCTGGGCCGGCTGGAAACGCAGACCAATGGCGAGGCCTTCACGCTCGCCGCCGTGACCGGCCGCGGCGACATTCAGGTCCACAACACGGGCGCGCTGATCATCGGCACGGTGGATGGCCAGGTCGGCGTTTTCCTTGAAGGGATCGGCGGCGGTGCCGGCGACCAGATCGTGATCACGGCCGGCAGTCCCGAAACCATCAACTCGCCCATCACCAACGCCGGAGTTGGCGATATCATCCAAGCAGCGCGCGGCAACGCGGACGAAGACGATTTGACCATCAACGCGAACGTCACCGCCACCGGCGGCGGCAACATCTTCCTGTATGCGGGCGACGACATCCTCTACAACACCGGCCTGGTCTCTGCCGCTGGCGCAGGCAGCGTGAACTTGAGCGCCGGCGAAGATTACAACGCCGGGACGGGCCAAGCCCAGGCCGGAAACGCGCAGGGCGACGTGGTGATGGCCGACGGCCGGGTCCTGCAATCCGGCTCGGGGACCGTCCAGGTCGAGGCCACGCGGCATATCTGGCTGAGCATTCTGACGACCGGCAGTTCGCTGACCGTCAGCGCCGACGACAACGATCATGGCCTGGCCGACAACAGCGGCCAGATCATCGACAACCTGAGCGCCGAAGACGCGCACCTGCGGGGAGCGTCGGCGTATCTCGAAGCCGGTTCGGGCATCGGCTTGGGCGACGATCCCGGTACGGGCTTGCTGGGCGACATCGACACCCAACTGGCGACCGTCCAAATCGTGAACCACGGGCCCGCGGGCGACATTCATGTCAGCGAAACGCCCTTGGGCGGCGATTTGGGCCTGACTTGGCTGACACAGTCCGCCCCGGCGGGTGCCGGCGACAGCTGGGTACGAACCGAGGACGGCACGCTGACCGTCGTGGCCGGCTCGGCGGGCGTCGACATCCGCGGCAGCGGCGACGTGACGCTGTTCGCCGATGGCGGCGACGGCAGCCACCTGGTCATCAATAGCATGGTCCGGGCCACCAGCG
>CAIYOB010001088.1 GCA_903927685.1 uncultured Planctomycetaceae bacterium | reverse complement strand
TCCAAGAACCCCTTGGCTTTCCGCTGGTACAACGAAGACGAAGTGGTGGAAGGCAAGACGATGAAGGAGCACTTCCGCTTCAGCGTCGTCTACTGGCACACGTTCCGCGGGACCGGCTCGGACCCGTTTGGCCCCGGCACGATGGTCCGCCCCTGGGAAGACGGCACCGATTCGGTCCAGAACGCCCAGAATCGGGCCCGCGCGGCGTTCGAGTTCATCGACAAGCTGGGGGCGCCGTTCTACGCCTTTCACGACCGCGACGTGGCGCCGGAGGGCAAGTCCTTGGCGGAATCGAACAAAAACCTGGACGAAGTCGTCAAGGTGCTGAAGGAAGAACAGCAGCGGACGGGGATCAAGCTGCTGTGGGGCACGGCGAACCTGTTCAGTAATCCGCGGTTCATGCACGGGGCTTCGACCAGCTGCAACGCGGACACCTTCGCCTTTGCCGCGGCCCAGGTCAAGAAGTGCCTGGAAGTGACCAAGGAATTGGGCGGCGTGAACTACGTGTTCTGGGGCGGCCGCGAGGGCTATCAGAACCTGTTCAACACGGACATGAAGCGGGAACTGGATCACATGGCCCGGTTCATGCATCTGGCGGTCGATTACGCCAAGCAGATCGGTTTTACGGGCCAGTTCCTGATCGAGCCGAAGCCCAAGGAGCCGACCAAGCACCAGTACGATTCGGATGCCGCGGCCTGCATCAATTACCTGCGGGCCTACGACTTGCTGGACTATTTCAAACTGAACATCGAGACCAACCACGCCACCCTGGCCGGCCATACGATGATGCACGAACTGGACTACGCCGGTCACCAGGGCGCCCTGGGCTCGATCGACGCCAACACGGGCGACATGCTGTTGGGCTGGGATACGGACCAATTCCCGACGAACTATTACCTGACCGCCGAAGTGATGCTGATCCTGCTCAAGTACGGCGGCTTGACGCCCGGCGGCGTGAATTTTGACGCCAAGGTGCGGCGGGAGAGCTTCGAGCCGGTCGACCTGTTCCACGCTCACGTCGGCGGAATGGACGCGTTCGCCCGCGGTTTGAAAATCGCCGCCGCGATCCGGGCGGACGGCGAGTTGGCCCGGTTCGTCAAGGATCGGTACAGCAGTTGGGACAGCGGGATCGGCGCCGAGATCGAGTCGGGCAAGGCCGATTTTGCCGCCTTGGAAGCGTATATGCTGAAGAAAGGCGATATCGCGCCCAATCAGAGCGGCCGCCAGGAAATGCTGGAAAATCTGATCAACCGGTATTTCTAACCCATCCCCATGACCCGCTTTCCGCTACACGCCAAGACGCTGTCAGGCCTGGAACACGTCTTGGCGGCGGAACTGACGGAACTGGGCGCCGACGACGTTCAACCCGGTCGCCGCATCGTCACGTTTGCCGGTGACCAGCGGCTGATGTATCGCGCGAATCTGGCTTGCCGCACGGCCATTCGGATCCTCAAACCGATCGCCGGCTTTCCGGCCGGCAACGAGCGGGAGTTGTACGACGGCGTTCGCCAGGTCGATTGGCGCCAGTTCCTCGACGCGGATTCTTCTTTGGCGATCGATCCCGTGGTGTGGAGTTCGTTCTGCACCCACTCGCTGTTCGTCGCCCAGTTGGCCAAAGACGCGATCGTCGACCAGTTCCGTGAAACCACGGGCCGGCGGCCGTCGGTCGACCTGGACCGACCGGACCTGCGGATCAACGTTCACCTGGTCGAGAACGCCGCCACGATCTATCTCGATTCGTCCGGCGATTCGCTGCACCTGCGCCGCTACCGGACGCAGACCGGCGAGGCGCCGATCGGCGAGGTGTTGGCCGCGGGAATCCTGAGACTGATCGAATGGGACCGCCAGTCGACGCTGCTGGATCCGATGTGCGGCTCGGGGACCTTTTGCATTGAAGCGGCCATGCTTGCCAGGAACATCGCCCCCGGCGCCGTCCGGCGGCGGTTCGGATTCCAAACCTGGCGGGATTACGACCGGGCCTTGGAGGCGGCGGTGCGGGACGAATTGCGGCGCAGCGAGATCCCGTCCCTGCCATTTCCGATCGTCGGGTCGGACATCGACGCCGCGGTAATCGGGATGGCGAGGGTGAATGCCGAACGAGCCGGCGTGGCCGCCGACATCCGCTTCGAAACGGCCAACGTGGAATGCTGCCAGCCGCCGACACCAACGGGCACGGTGATCATGAACCCGCCCTACGACGAGCGGTTGAGGGTCGATCAGAGCGCCTCGTTCTACGCCCGCCTGGGCGACACCTTCAAGCAGCGCCTGGCCGGTTATACCGCCTGGATCCTGAGCGGGAATCTCGACGCGGCCAAGCAGATCGGCCTGCGGCCGTCACGGAAGATTCGGCTGTTCAACGGCCCGCTCGAATGCCGCTTGCTGCGGTTTGACATCTATCAAGGCACCAAACGCGCGCCGGCGGACGGCCGGACGACTCGGCCTGCGGACGAGAGTGCGGCAGCGGCTGTCTCGTCCGCCGGCGACGGGACCGGCTTGGCGCCCCCGGCCGCCGAACGTCCCGTTCCTGTGGGGCGGGAGCCGGACACGATCCACGAACCCCTTGCGAACGCGGAATCAGAATTACCCTGTTTAGATAACACCCTGATGCGTCGGCGGAGTGGAGACGCATCCGCCTGCGGCTTGCCGTTAAACGAGACAGCGACTTCCTCCGCGGACCAGAACATCCCGCCCCGCTGGCGCGACCAGGCGGCCATGTTCCGCAACCGGTTGGACCGGATGGGCAAGCATTGGCGCAAGTGGGCCCGGCGACAGGGGATCACCTGTTTCCGGCTGTACGATCGCGACATCCCGGACGTGCCGCTGTGCATCGACTGGTACGAGGGGCAACTGCACGTCGCGGAATTCGTCCGGCCCCATGATCGTTCGGAAGCCGAGCATCGCGTCTGGCTGGATTTCATCGTGCGGACCGCGGCCGAGGCGTTGGGAGTCGATCCGGACAGTCAGACCTATCTCAAGCGGCGCGAGCGGCAGCGGGGCAAGTCGCAGTATGAACGTCAGGATGATGCCGGCCAGTTGCAGGAAGTGCACGAGGGCGGCCACAAGTTCCTGGTCAACCTGAGCGATTACCTGGACACGGGCCTGTTCCTGGACCACCGGCAGACGCGGGCCATGGTCCAGGCGGAGGCGGCGGGTAAGCGGTTCCTCAATCTGTTCGCCTACACCGGTTCGTTCACCGTCTATGCGGCAGCCGGCGGCGCGGCCAGCACGACGACGGTCGACCTGTCCAACACCTATCTGGACTGGGCGGCGAAGAATCTGCGGCGGAACGGCTTCAGCGGTCCCGAGCACCAGTTCGTCCGCGACGACGCCGTCGCCTTCCTGCGGCATCGCGCCGCCCGCCGCGAGCCGCCCTATGACTTGGCGGTGGTCGATCCGCCCACGTTCTCCAACAGCAAGCGGCTGACGGACGTCTGGGATGTCCAGCAGCAGCACGCCGAACTGCTGAACCTGCTGCTGGCTCACATCTCGCCCGGCGGCAAGATCTACTTCTCGACCAACCTCCGCCGCTTCAAGCTGGACGAGGAGTCGCTCCGCCACGTGACCGTCCGCGAGATCACGTCGCAGACCATTCCGCCGGACTTCCGCAACAAACGCATTCACCGCTGCTGGATCCTGTTGAAAGAGTAGCCCGCCCCTGCCCTCCGGAGACAATCCCATGCCTCGCGTGCTCGTGACCCCGCCGATGTGGAACCAACGGCCCGGCAAGTACCGCGAGATCCTCGAACAAGCCGGCTGCGAGGTGCTGTACCCGCCGGCCGACGCGGATCTGGCCAATCCTGCCATCCTCCGCCAAGTCGTGGCCGGCGTGGACGCGGTGCTGGCCAGCACCGAACCGCTGACCCGCGACATCCTGGCCCACTCGCAATTGCGCGTCGTCGCCCGCTCGGGTGTCGGATACGATTCGGTCGACATCGCCGCCGCGACGGACTTGGGGATCGTCGTCACCATCACGCCCGGCGCCGTCGAAGTGTCGGCGGCGGAACATACGCTCGCCTTGCTGCTGTGCCTGACGCGGGGGATCATCGAGCGGGAGCGGCAAGTGCGGACGGGCGTCTGGGCGAGGCGCGCTCTCCCGCAACTGGCGGGCAAGACGTATGGCATCGTCGGTTTGGGACGGATCGGCAAGACGCTGGCGACGCGGGTCCTGGGCCTGCAAATGAACGTGATCGCCTGTGATCCGCAGCCCGATTTGGAGTTCGCCCGCCAGCACGGCATCGGCTTGCGGTCGTTTGACGACTTGCTGCGCGAAGCGGACGTGGTCAGCTTGCACATGCCCAGCCTGCCGGCGACGGCGGACCTGATCAATGCCCAGACGTTGGCCAAGATGAAGCGTGGAGCGATCCTGATCAACATGTCCCGCGGGGCGACGGTGGACGAAGCAGCATTGTGCGCAGCGCTTCGCAACGGGCACCTGTTCGGGGCCGGCTTGGACGTCTTCAAGCAGGAGCCGCTGCCGCTGGACAGTCCCCTGCTGCAGTTGGACAACGTCGTCTTGTGCACACATGCCGGCGGTTTGGACGAATACTCCGAAGTCGCGATGACCAGTATCGCGGCCCAGTGTATTGCCGACCTGTATCAAGGCCGCTGGCCGGCCCAGTGCGTGGTCAACCGCGGGCTGCGGGACGCCTGGAAATGGTAGCCATCCGGCGGTGACCGCAACGAGGAATGCCCGCCGGACAGCTCCGCCGATCCTTTCGCCGTCGCCGCTGCAATTCTCCACCGAACTGCAATAATCATCCCTGATCGAAGGGCTTAATGTCCTCGCGGGGGGGCCAGCCGCACCGGTCGTCGCGAACCCTGGCGAGCAGCACGAAAACAGTCGGCCGCTTTCCAGCAACAGGCAGGAGCCAACCCACGGTACCGGTGCGACCTCCACGGAAATAAACATTAGAGTCAATGCGCTATATTACGTTACTTGCGTTGATATTTTCTGCAATTACCGGGACTTTGCAGAAAGAAACCTGCAATCGCACCCCCAAAAACAGAACTATTTCTGTTCTTGGGTGCACGCCACGGTGGTGAATGACGAGGCGCTCGTCGACAGAGCGACCGACGTGGTCGATCTGGCGCGGCTGGTCGTCCAAGCCAAGGTCCTGGCGGACGGCAAGGTGACCCGGGACCTGTACGGACTGGCGGGCGGGACGCTCTCCGGGGCGGACGTCGTCGCGGCGGATGCAACCACCGGGCCGGACGCATTGGCGGCCATCGAGCACGTCCCGTTGCCGCCGCTCGTTTCGGCCATTCACGACGTGTTCGTGTTCGAGGACGAACCGCTGGCCCCGATTCCGTTCCGAGCCGTGCGGCAATCGCCCGGCGCGGGGACGGTCTCGTTCACGATCACCAGCGACAAGCCCGACCTGCTGCCTGCCAACTCCTTTTCCGTGACGGAGGGCCCGAATCCCGGCGACTTCCTGCTGGACATCCAGCCGCTCGCCTTTCATCAGGGAATCGCCCACATCACGCTGCACGCCACCGACTCCGCCGGCTCTTCGATCGATGAGCACTTTACGGTCACCGTGATGTTTGTGGATCACCCTCCCCAGGCGGTACCGGACTCGGCGCTGGTGGTCGCCGGAACGACGGTGACCATCCACCCGCTGGCGAACGATCTCGATCCGGACCAAGATCCCTTGTATCTCGACGGGCTGACCTCCGTACCGAGTCGGGGCAGTGTCGTTGTCCATGCCGACCACTCGCTCAGCTACACTCCGGAGCCGAGCGACAGCGGCGTGCAGACCATCGTCTACGAACTCAACTCGCATCCGGGCGCCAGCCAGTTGCCCGCCGAACCCGCTTCTCCCCTGCGCTGGTATGACGTCGACGGTCAGGACGACATCACGCCACAAGACGTCCTGCTGGTGATCAATCACATCAACCGTCTGACGGCGTTCGCGGGCGAGGGCGAGGCCGGGCGGGCGGCGGCGGATGCGGCGCATGCGGAATTCGCGGCGCTGCCATCGGGCGCCCCTTGGCATCCCGCGGACCTCGGTCTGTTTCCGCCTGGGCGGCCGCACTCACCGGCGGCTCCCGGTCTGCACGGCGACAGTGCTCGGGCGACTGCCGCTCGTCGGCCGTCCTCCGGATCGCTCCGCTCCGACGATTCCGGCTAGCCAAGGACCCAAGTCGTTGCGCCGCTGGTCAAGGCCACCCGGGACTGGGAGTCTGCGGTACGGGACGCTCCGGTGGCTGTGCTGGACGACGTCTGGACGGATTTCGGCAACGACCTCGCGGGCCTCTGAGGCAGTGGGCCGGGAGCAAGCTTGCACAAGGGCGGCGGGCCGGGGTATGATAGGCCCTTCGCTTACTGCTCGATTCCTCCCTCCACATGTTAAGGAGCACCCGATGACGGAATCCAACCGGATTGATGTTCGCCCGAGCGCGTCTCGCCGGGACTTTCTGAAAGGCTCCGCCGCAGCGGTAGTCAGCGGCTCGCTGGCCGCGACTCTGGGCTCCGCCCGGATGGCCCATGCCGCCGCGGACGGCGTGCTGAAAGTCGGCCTGATCGGTTGCGGCGGCCGCGGCAGCGGGGCGGCCGCGAACGCCATGAACGCCGATCCCAATGTCAAGTTGACCGCGATGGGCGAATTGTTTCCCGATCGCCTGGATCAGGCCCGGAAGGTCCTGCAAACGTCACTGAAAGAGAAATACGCAGTGACAGACGAGTGTGCGTTTTCCGGGTTCGACGCGTACAAGGGCGTGATCGATTCGGGCGTGGACGTCGTGCTGCTAGCCGAACCGCCACATTTCCGCCCGCGGCACCTGCGGTACGCAATCGAACAGGGCAAGCACGTATTCTGCGAAAAGCCCGTCGCCGTCGATGGTCCCGGCGTGCGGCACGTCTTGGAAAGCACCGAGCTGGCGAAACAGAAAAACCTGAACCTCGTTTCCGGCTTGTGTTGGCGCTATGACTATGGCGTCCGGGAAACGATCAAACGCATCCAGGACGGGGCGATCGGCGACATCGTCGCGATCCAGGAAAACTATCTCGCCGGCACGCTCTGGCACCGGACCCGCCAGCCGGAGTGGACCGAGATGGAATACCAGCTGCGGAACTGGTACTACTACACATGGCTGTCGGGTGACCACAACGTCGAGCAGCATATCCACAGCCTGGACAAGGCCCTCTGGCTCAACGGCGACAAACCGCCGGCCAAGTGTGTGGGCCTCGGTGGTCGCCAAGTGCGGACGGAGCCGATGTGGGGCAACATCTACGATCACCACGCGGTCTGCTACGAATGGGACAGCGGCGTCAAGACGTTCGCCTATACGCGCCAAATGAAAGGCTGCAAGAACGACACCGACGATTACATCCTGGGCACCAAGGGCAAGGCGATCGTGCTGGGCACGGGAAACCGGCCGCGGATCGCTAACGACCAGGGCGAATGGCGCTATGACGGCCCCAGCCCCAGCATGTACGATGTCGAGCACCAAGAGTTGTTCGCCGCCATCCGTGCCGGCCAGACGATCAACAACGGCACGTACATGTCCTACAGCACGCTCCTGGCCATCATGGGCCGCATGGCTTGCTATACGGGAGAAGAGATCACCTGGGACATGGCGCTGAATTCCAAGGAAGACTTGTCGCCTGCCAAGTACGAGTGGGGTGATGTCAAGATTCCCGAAGTCGCCATGCCGGGCGTGACGAAGTTCGTGTAGGCCAGCAAGCGACTGGTTTCTTGAGGGCTGTCCGCGGTCCCCCGACTGCGGACAGCCTGGGATTTGTTGCGTCAGGCGAGCGGGTCCAACCCCGCGCTCCGGCCGGTTGCGTGACTTGCGGCGCACACGGCTCGGCAATCCTCCTCAATGTCCGCCACGACATACACGTGGTGGGATAGTGTTCTCAACCAGAACCAATGGAGCCCTCCGATGTACGAGCAGACCTCACGGCGTTCTTTCCTGCAGACTTTGGGTGTTGGGGCCGCGGTGCTCGGCCTGCACAGGCCGGCCTCGGCGGCCGAGCCGGTGATTCAAGGCTTCGAGGCGGCACCGACAGCCCCCAATGCCTCTCAGGGCTGGAAGCCCGTGTCCGACCGCAAGCTGCGTGTCGGCATCGTCGGCTTCGGCGTGTGCCAGTTCGGGGCCGCGTTCAGTTTCCAGCACCATCCCAACGTGGAAATCGTGGCCGTCAGCGACTTGTTCCCCGACCGCTGTGCCGCCTTGGCCCAGGCATGCCGCTGTGAGAAGACCTATCCCGCGCTCGAGGAATTGGTCAAAGACGACAAGATCGAAGCCGTGTTCGTCGCTACCGATGCGCCCAGTCACGCCCGGCATTGCATCGAGGTGTTGAAGCACGGCAAGCACGTCGCGTGCGCCGTCCCGGCGACGTTCGGCTCGCTCGAGGAAGCCGATCAGCTGTTCGAGACGGTCAAGTCCAGCGGCCGGACGTACATGATGTTCGAGACCTCGTATTTCCACGAGGACTTGCACGCGATGCGGCAGATCTACCAGGCCGGCGGGTTCGGCAAGTTGGTGTACTCCGAAGGCGAGTACTATCACTACACCGCCGAGCCGATCGATTCGTACCAGGGCTGGCGGATCGGCGGACCGCCGCAATGGTATCCGACGCATTCCAACGCCTACTACGTGGGTGTGACCGCCGGCAGCTTTACCGACGTCTCGTGTTTGGGCATCCCCAGCCTGACGAAATGGCTGCAGCCGGAGAACAACCGCTACGGCAACCCCTTCGGCACGGAAATCGCCCTGTTCCGCACCAGCGAAGGCGGCATGTCGCGGATGGCCGTCAGCTGGGACACGCCTGGAGCCGGCGGCGAAATGGGCCGCGTCCGCGGACAGCGAGGCACGTTCTATGGAAAATACGAAGGACAGGAACAGAACCTGCCATCGCTGGCCCGTCCCCCGCTGCCGCCCGGCGTCGAGGCCGGCGGACACGGCGGTTCGCACGGCCAACTGATGAACGAGTTCGTGACGGCGATCCTCCAGGACCGCAAGCCGCTGGTGGACATCGCCCAGGCGCTGAATATGACCGTCGCCGGCATCGTGGCTCACCAATCGGCGCTCCGCGGCGGCGAGTGGCTGAAGATCCCGCAGTACAAGATCTAGTCCGGCCCGGGGCTCTGTCGGGCCCGGGGTTTCCCCTTGCCGCTCTCGCGCTGGCGGCGTAGGATGACGCCAGCCCCCGACCGCCGTCAGGCTCGGGGCTGTGCGATAGGTCTCTCCTGGAAGCGGATTGCCTGCGATGATCCTTGCCCCGCCAGCGATCGCGGAATCGCTCGGCCTGAGACATGGATTACTCTGCAGGAGATCATTCTGGGTAAGCCAATTTCTGCCGGTCGCCCAGGGTCGCCCGCAGCCAGGCCACCAGTTGGTCCTTGTAGCTGGGATCGATTCGCTCCCACCCGCCCATGCCGTGGGCGCCGCCGTCGATGGCGATCAACTCGCAGGCATTGCCGGCGGCGTGCATCTGCTCCCGGAATCTCAGCGACTGCGCGAACGGCACCTTGTCGTCCTGCGTGCCGTGAATCAGCAGGTACGGCGGTAGGCCCGGCCGTACATAGCTGATCGGCGACGCTTCGCGGAGGGTCTTCCACGCCGCGTCATCCAGTTGCTTTAGCCCGAACAACGCCTCGACCCAGACCGGGACGGACGGGCTTTGCCG
>CAIYOB010001087.1 GCA_903927685.1 uncultured Planctomycetaceae bacterium | reverse complement strand
TCGGAAATGGTGAATTGCAACCTCAATCCAGTAAACGCCTTAAGGCCAGAACAGCAGCCGCCCATTTGCCCTACGTCTACGGAACGTGGAGCAGCCCTTTTGAAAGAGTTCGGAATCGGTTACCTTATCGGGTGCAGCGGAGTGCGGTGGCGATTCCTGAACGGATTTATCGAGGAATCTAAGTGATGGCCTGTCCTGAACACATCGAGATCGTCAAGCGGGGCGCAAGGGCAATCCAGGAATGGCGAACCAAGAATCGCCAAGAGCGACTCGAACTCGGCCATGCAAGCTTGGGCGGCGCCTCCCTGGCCCACGCAAACCTCCGTGACGCCAATCTTGGTGACGCGGATCTTGGCTCAGCGGATCTCCGTGGCGTTGATCTCAGCTGGGCTAATCTCAAAGGGGCAGACCTGGGCTGTGCGGCGTCCCGATTTGGGTGGCCGGAATTGTCTCGTTTTTGACGTCCGGCAGACCAGGCAAGATGGGGTGCAGGGGCAGACAGAGGGGCAAGGGGTGGGAAGAGAGCACGGGCGGCAGGAAGGTCCGCCCGTGCTTGAACGACAGGGATGAGCTACCGGGCCGTCGCGGGGGATGAGCTGCGGTCGAGGAGTGGCTTCAGGTAGTGCACGGCATCGACGAAGCCGCACCCTTGGGCTTCCATGGTGAACTCGATGGCGTTGAAGTTGGTGTCGCACCAGAAGCAGCGGCCCAGATGGGTGCGAGGATTGACCGCCGAGCGGTACTCGCGGCAGCGAGGACACAAGAAGGCCAACTGCCCCAGACGTTGTTTATGCGGCCAGTCGAGTTCGTTCAGGAGCAACTCCCAGGGGATCTGGTTGCGTAGGCGGCGCAGCAATTCGTCACTAAAGTATGGCATGATCATTCTCCATTGTTTAGGGTAGCTGGAACTCGCCAGCCACTTGTTGAAAAAGCTCCTCGTCGATGCGTCGGACCTTGCGGGCCGTGGCTTGCAGGAGGCAGGCCGTGGCCAGATTGTTGACTTGGCGGGGCACGCCGTTGGCGAAGTCGTGGATGGCGGCCTTGACCGCCTCGTCGAACAGTTTTGTGTCTCCGCCAGCCTGGGTGAGTTGGAAGTCGATGTAGCGGGAGGTCTGTTCCCGGCTCAAGGATCGCAGTTGGTAGCGGACCGAGATGCGGTTGACCAGGTCGGCATGCTGGGCTCGTCGCAGGATGGCCCGGAGCGGATCCTGACCGACCAGCAGAAGCTTCAGCGGGGGCCGGACGTCGAGAGCGGAACTGATCAGCAACCGCAGGTCGGTCAAGGCATTGCCGTCCATCAGATGGGCTTCGTCGAAGACCAGTAGCAAGGTCCCTTCGGTGCGAGTCGCACGTTCCAAGATCTGTTCGTAGAGGCGTTCTTTGCCGCGGCGCGGCGACTCGCCCAATTGTGTGACGACCAGTTTGAGCAGACCGGACGGGGGCAAGTGACTGAGGTGGCAGTAGCAGGCTTGGCAATGCTGGGGCTGCAGGCCGTGCAGGAAGCGTTTGAGCAGGGCGGATTTGCCCACGCCGCTGGGGCCGGTAATCAGGCCCAGTTGGCCGCACTGGAGCAGGTATTCGAGTCGTGCCAAGGCCTCCTCCATGCGTTGGTCCTGCCACAAGGCGGAGACCGCCGCGTGCTCCGAAAAGGGTTGGCTCTTGAATTGGAAGTACTCCAGATACATCAGTCGTTCCTTTCGTGAAGCAGAATTTGAAGTTGAAACAGGACTTCAGGAATCGTCGGGGGAGCGGCTTGCGAGAAGGCTTGCCGCAGGAGGCTTTCGGTGACGCGCTCGTGGCGGGCATGAAAGGCCGCCAAGACGTCCATTTCCTGGGCCGAGAGGCCGGAGACACCGCCCTGACGGCCCAAGAGGCGGGCGAAGACGCGGGCGAAGTTCGTCACGGACCAGACGTTCCGTTGCCGCGCGGAATGAAAGTCGATCCCCTGATTGCGTTGCTCCTGCTGGGCCGCCGCGTGGGCCGCCCGCAAGGCATCAAGATAGTGCGGAGTAATCGGGCCGGCAGGCGGCACGGGCGGCGGCTGGGGATGGCTTCCCTTCTCGCGTCGGTAGCGACGACCGCGGCCCAGATAGACGCCGGCTGGCGAGTACAGCTGGACTTCTTCCATCGCCGAGAACGGGTCGTACTCGACGATCACCTTGTCGCCGCGGAGCGTCGGATCGACGGCGAAGAACAGGTTGTCCAAGCGAATGTCCGAGAAGTCGCGGTCCACCTTGCGAGGCTCGCGCTGATGAAAGAAGGACAGCACGGCGCCTAAGTCGACCTGCCTGATCCGGCGGGGCTCCTGGAAGAAGCGATCGTGGGGAGTCTGACCCGTTTCGCGGTGCACTTCCCGGTGATACGCCTGTTCGAGCCAAGCGGCCAAGAGCCGGTTCAATTCGTCCAAGGTGAGGATCGAAGCGGCACGCACCTCGGCCTCGAATTGCCCCTGACAGGTTTGAAAGAAGCGTTCGATCAGCCCGCCCGCCGCCGGATCGCGTGGGGGCCGGTGCAGGAGTTTGATGTTCAACTGGGCGCAGGCCAGTTGCAGACCCTGGGCGTGATAAACCTTGGCGTTGTCCGCGTACAGCTCATCGCTGGCGCCGTGCTTTCCCCAGCCCCGCAGCAGCGAGTCGGCCAGGATGTCCAGGTTCTCGTGGAGGTAGTAGCGGGCCTCGACGCCGTAGCGGCTGTGGCAGTCCAGCCAAGCCGAGAGATGCGTCTTGCGGGACTGGCCCTGGTGCATCACCAACGGACCGTGCTCGAAGTCACCGACCCACAAGGCGTTGGGCTTGTCGCGTGTCCAGCGGCAGCGGACCTTCTCCGTGGACAGGCCCAGCTTCCGCCGGGTGGCACCTTCCTGGTGCAGATGACGGTACAACGTGCTCCGCGGCACGCCGCGTCCGAACTGCTGCTTGAGGATGGCATTGATGACTTTGTCCGAACGTCGCGGCTGTTCCTTTTTCAATTCCACCGCACGAGCCAGCAAGTCGGCGTGTTTCTGCCGGGCCTGGCCGCGATCCGAACGGCGGCGGCGATACACGCCCTTCACGCCTCCGTGCTTCAACTGCCGCCACTTTCGCCGCAGGGTGCGGACCGAAACCCGGCGACGCTGGCCGCTGGGCAAGCGTCGCTCCTCCTGACTCAACTCCTGGAAATACCGCTCCCGTTGCCGCTCGGGAATCTCTCCCAGCAGCACCGGACTGAGCAACGAGCACCAGAACACCGCCCAGTCTTCATCGTTACGATCGCTCATGTTTGACTCCGTGAGGGATACAGGACCAACAACGGAGTCAGAAGGTAGCTCAGCCGAAGCCGGATCGCGTTGCGAAACGGGGGAAGAACCGTTCCGGAAACAGCGCTTCCCACTCGGCGATCAGATGCACCACTTGGCGCGACCGAGACAGCGACCGCTGACGCTTCCGACTGCGGTACTTGTGCGGCGCCACGGCACCCAGGAAGCGGTGGCAGAGGGAACTTGGGTTGTGGTCTAGGATCAACTGGTAGCCAGCGAGCAACGCCGGCACTTGGACGCCCAACCAACTCAGCATCCGCCAGATCGTGCTGTGACTCAGCTTTCGCTCCTCGGCGGTAGCACCCGCTGGCGTCACGTACCCGATCGGAACCCCGTGCGGCGTCGTGATCCCGCGATAAGTCTGCCGATCCTCCTCCACGTACCGGGCGGCCAAATGGAGCAGCGTCGGACCGGCATAGCGTTTATAGGGAAGTACGAAAGTCGGGGTAATCGGTAAAGACGAGTCCGCACTCGTCGCACTTCCAACGGGCCAGCCAAACGGTCTTGCAGACCACGCAAGGCGTGCCCAGCCGGGCATGCTTGATCAGCACACGCAGGCCACGACGACGGACGTCATGCGGCCGAAACTTCCTCGAATTGAAGCATCGTGCGCAACACTTGCGATAACACGCACGATCCGCCCCCCGTCGGCACATGGCCTGGTTGTGTTCGTCCACTTCGCTTTCAGTCGTGGGGACCGGCAGTACGATAGGAATGGCTGTATCTTTCTTGGGGAGGGGCGAGGGTCGCTGGCAAAGGGATCTCGCTCCTCCTTCTTTCGCGCGCGGAAATCGCCCGCCAGAAAAAGGGGCGGGGTTCGAGAGAGAATTTACCGAGGCGGGGTAAATGGCGGGATACGGGGCGGGGTTCCCCCCGGTCAAACAAAACAAGATTCCGGCGGGGTATTACGGTCAGGCAAAGTTCGACGCCGCACCCGCTACTTGCTACCCCCGTCAGAAAGGACCATAACCTTACCGCCCCCGGCCGCGTCGCCCGGTTGTTTCTTCCGTTCACCGTCACTGCGCCGACAGCCGTCAAGACACAACGGCCAACTCCGGATTGTCACAACCGGGCCGCCGGCATGGTCACAGTTCCGCCGATCGTCGCGTCACATTTCGGGCCGCCAGCCACTCAC
>CAIYOB010001086.1 GCA_903927685.1 uncultured Planctomycetaceae bacterium | reverse complement strand
TATCCTATCGCCCCTTAGGGATCCAGCTTTGACGGAGCGTACCTTCCATGTCAGCTAGCATACCCGATCACTTCGTGCATGAATCATCCTACGTCGACGATGGCGTGGAAATCGGCCCGCAGACGATGATTTGGCACTTTTGCCACATTCTGAAGGGGACGCGAATCGGGGCTCAATGCCGGATCGGCCAGAACGTGGTGATCGGACCTCGGGCGACCGTCGGCAACAACGTCAAGATCCAGAACAACGTCTCGGTCTACGAAGGCGTAACGCTGGAAGACGACGTGTTTTGCGGCCCCTCGATGGTGTTCACCAACGTCCTCACCCCGCGTTGTGCGTTCCCGCGGAATACGGCGGACGACTTCGCCCCGACGCTGGTCAAACGCGGTGCCAGCATCGGAGCCAATGCGACGATCGTCTGCGGGCATACGATCGGCCAGCACGCGCTGATTGGTGCAGGGGCCGTCGTCACCAAGGACGTCCCTGCCTACGCCGTCGTGGTTGGCAACCCGGCCCGCCAACGTGGTTGGGCTTGCGAGTGTGGGACCGTGCTGACATTTGACGGGGACCGCGCCGAGTGCCCGACGTGTGGACGCAGGTACTGCCGGACTGCCCCGACCACCGTCGAACGTATCGGCAAACCGCCCAGGAAAGAAGCCCACCAAACTGGGGACAGCAGCATCAATTGACGGAACATCCTTTCGGCATGGACGCCGCCCCGTGATACCTCTTTGCGACCTCACCCAGCAATACCTGTCGCTCAAGGCGGAGATTGATGCGGCGATGCAGCGCGTCGCGGAGGACGGGCAGTACATCCTAGGCCCGAATGTCAGGGCCTTGGAAAGCGAAATCGCCGCATTCTGCGGATGCCAATTCGCGGTCGGTGTCGGGAACGGCACCGACGCGCTCCACTTGGCCTTGCGCGCCCTGAACATCGGCCCGGGGGATGAGGTCATCACAACTCCGTTCACGTTCATCGCCACCACCGAGGCGATTGGCTTGGTCGGCGCTACCCCCGTCTTCGCGGACATCGATCCGCTCACGTTCAATCTTGACCCCCGGCGGATCGAGTCTGCCGTGACGGCCCGCACCAAGGCTATTCTGCCCGTGCATCTGTACGGCCAACCATGCGACATGGATGCGATCATGGACGTTGCCTCCCGCCACGGGTTGCACGTCGTCGAAGATTGTGCCCAAGCCTTCGGGGCAAGCTATCGTGGCCAACCGGTTGGATCATTCGGCGAGGTGGGCTGCCTCAGTTTCTTTCCCAGCAAGAACCTAGGCGCCTTCGGTGACGGCGGGATGGTCGTCACGAACAATGCCAGGGTTCATGAGCGGGTCGAGATGCTGCGGCGGCATGGCGGTCGGGTGAAGTACCACCATGAAGAATTGGGGGTCAACAGTCGTCTGGATGAATTGCAGGCGGCGATCCTGCGCATCAAACTGCCGCATGTCGAGCGGTGGAATCGACTCCGGCGCGAACGTGCCTACCGCTACAATAGCTTGCTGGCGGAAACGCCACGGATTCAACTTCCGCACGAATGGACCTCTGCGGGAGGAAGGCTCCCTTTTCGCGGGGACCACGATCGGGCGTTGGATCTGGCAGCGGTCTACCATCAGTACACCGTCCGGGTCGAGCACCGTGAGGCAGTCAGCCGCGCATTGACGGCTGCGGGGATCAGCAATGCGGTGTACTACCCTGTTCCCATCCATCTGCAACGAGCAAGCCTGTCCTTGGGATGTCGACCGGGGGACTTTCCTCAGGCGGAAGCCGCCTCGCAACAATGCCTTAGCTTACCCCTCTCTCCGCACCTCGAAGACGAGCAGCAGACGTACATCGCTCGATGTCTGCGAGAACTGTGCGAGGCCGACGGGAACCCCACCGTTGCGTTCTGGCCGCTACGGAACGAGCCTGCTGTCGTCGAGAGAGGCCGACATGCTTAGCCTCCGGCTCCGAGTCACCGATATCTTCAGTTGCGAATGCGCCTTCGTGCTATTCCTGTTCGTCGCTGCCTACAAGTCATCTCCCCTGGCATTGGAACTGGAGGGACACGTTGACCTCACCGTCTTGACGATGTCGATCAGTGCGGTGGCGGGACTGGCGGTGCTTGGCAGGGCGTTGACACCACCCAATGGACTGCAGTTGGGATTTGCCGCTGCATACGTGATCCTTATCCTGCTGGCGATCGGCTCATACGGTGTGACGACGATCGGCGACCAAGACGCGCTTCTCAAGCTGCAAAAGCTGACGGTCTTCAATACATTTGCCGTAGTTGTACCGCTGTTTCTGATCAACAGTCCCGAGCGTGTGGAACGTCTGTTGCGTTTGATCCTGACGTTTGCGATGGTGGTGTCGCTGCAGGCGGTGGTTGGCTCGCGATCGGCTGAAGATGTGCGTTTCATCGGTGCGTTTGGCACGGAGCATTATCATGCCCTGGGGCATTCCTCCGGAATTGCGCTGGTGATTGTCTCTTCTGCTCTGCTGAAGGAACGCGGCAGGCTCGGGCGGTTCGTTCTGGCTGGCTTGGCGGCAATTGCAGCCTTCGCCCTCTTTCTTTCCTCCACTCGTCAGGCGCTGGTGGCCGTATTCCCTGCCCTCCTGATCCTGCTGCCGCGATTTCGACGGCAACGTTTTCAATGGCGGACCCTGCGGCGTCTGCTGACGGTGTCTGCCTGTGCTGTCCTGCTGTTCTTGGGCGTCCGGGACTATTTCCTGGCCGGAACCGACCTGAATCACATCTGGACGCGGATGCTCGCCCTGTTTGCGGGAGAGGGTGGCGACGTGATCATCGAGTCAGACCGCCCCGTCCTTTGGGTAGACGGCGTGAACCTCTGGCTGACGCGGCCTTTTTTGGGCGCGGGGTTCGGTGGTTTTCCGATTTGGGGAGAGACCGGAGTTCGGCATCCGCACAACTTCTTTATCGAATTGCTGGCCGAATTGGGAATCGTTGGGCTAGCGATTGGAGCGTTTCTGGCCGGATTGGCCGTCTTCGCCATCGGGCGCGAACGACGCGGACAGACCGTCTCCTCTGTGGCGACCGTGCGGGCGGTTTGGGTATTCTTGTTCAGTTGCGCAATGTTGAGCGGTGACCTCACCGACAACCGCATGATGTTCGCCTTCATGGCGTTTTGCCTGATCCGTGGCGAACCAGCGGCGAGGAGGGGCCGCAGCGATTGGGGGTTTGGACGTCTCGTGGAGGGATCGTCTCGATCCTATCACCCTCCGCAGCCGATTGCACTCAGATTGGGGTACGATTCAAGTGAAGTAAAACGCCCGCACATCTCAGCCGATCCTGCGGTCGCCCCTTCCCTCTCTCCCAGACAGCTCTGACAAAGGGAGACGTCACATGTTAGTGATTGTGGATTACTCGGCCGGAAATGTCGGCTCCATTCATAACATGCTCCGTCGGCTGAACGTGCCAGCGACGATCTCCTCCGACGTGGCAGTCATTCAGGCCGCAACAGCCTTGATTCTGCCAGGTGTCGGCGCCTTCGATCACGGGATCCGGCAACTGAGAAGGCTGGGCATCGAATCCGTCCTGCGTTGTAAGGTGCTGCAGGAGAAGACGCCGATCCTTGGTATCTGCCTGGGGATGCAATTGCTGACACGAGGCAGTGAGGAAGGGGATTTGCCCGGACTGGGGTGGATCGATGCGGAAACCAGGCGATTCGCCCCGGAGCGGTTCGACCAACCGCGGAAAGTACCACACATGGGCTGGAACTATGTCGAGCCACGAACATTCCCTCCTCTCTTCACGGGCACCGGGCCGTTCCGCTACTATTTCGTTCACTCGTATCATGTTTGCTGCCAGGACCCCGCAGATGTTCTGGCGGTTAGCGAGTACGGCTATCCCTTCACTGCCGCCGTGTGCCGCGGCAACATGTTTGGCGTACAGTTTCACCCGGAAAAGAGTCACCGCTTCGGCTGGGAACTCCTAGCCAACTACGCAAGGTACTGTGAGCATGTTTCGAGCGAGAATAATCCCCTGCCTATTGGTGGACGCCGGAAGGCTGGTTAAGACCATTCGCTTTGCCCAGCCGAAATACATCGGTGATCCGATCAACGCGTTGAGGATTTTCAACGACAAGGAAGTCGATGAGTTGATTCTGCTCGACATCTCTGCCACCCGCCGGCGTGCTGGACCGCCGTTTGACTTGATCGCGGATGCCGCAAGCGAGTGCTTCATGCCACTCGGTTACGGAGGAGGGGTGCAGAGGTTGGAGCAGATCGAACGGCTCTTCAAGTTGGGCCTGGAAAAGGTCGTCGTGAACACGGCCGCTTATTGGGACCCCGAGTTGGTTCGCCAAGCGAGCCGCGCCTTCGGAAGTCAGTCGATTGTCGTCTCGATGGACGTGCGCAGGACGTGGTTAAGTGGTTACCGCGTATATGTGAATGGCGCGCGGACCTCCACGCGACTAGATCCGGTGACGTACGCGTGTCGAGCAGAGGATCTGGGAGCGGGCGAGTTGCTAATCAACTCGGTCGATCGGGACGGCAGAATGTGCGGATACGATCTGGACTTGATTTCCACGGTGTCCCAGGCAGTCCGAATTCCAGTGGTGGCAAGCGGCGGCGCGGGGTCTGTAAACGACTTTGCCGACGTGATTCGACGGGGCGGGGCATCGGCCGCTGCAGCGGGCAGCCTGTTCGTCTTTCACGGCAAGTACCGAGCGGTGCTCATCAATTATCCTCCCGCCGACCGCTTGGATGCGATTCTGACGTAGCCCCAATTGCCCGGGATCGCTATACTCCGCTCCCGTTCGAACGGGTTCCCACGGAGTACTCTATGTCCACCCTCGTTGCCGCCCGCCCGCTGTGTCCCACGGTTCGATCCGCCGCCGTGCCCGGCTACCAGATCTGCACGCGGTGCATCATGGACACGTCAGACCCGGAGATTGAATTCAGCGGGGACGGTACATGCAATCACTGCCAGCGTTACGAGCGGAGGGCCGCGGTAGAGGTTCCCGCGCCCGACTTGGCCGCCGAGCGCATGACAGCGCTCGTCGAGCGGATTCGTCGGCAGGGCCACCGCAAGCCCTATGATTGTATCATCGGCGTCAGCGGCGGCGTGGACAGCACAACCGT
>CAIYOB010001085.1 GCA_903927685.1 uncultured Planctomycetaceae bacterium | reverse complement strand
GTCCTCGGCCGTGACGCCACTGGCCGTTACGATCGCCTGCAGATCGGCGAACACCGCTTGGGCTTCTTCTACCGGGACGTTGGCACTGCTCAGCAAGTCCTGCACGTCACGAATCAACTGCAACATTTCGTCCGAGGTGATCTCCTCGTCTTCGACGGCGGCCCAATAGTCATCGACCAGCTGCGTCACCGTGTCTTGATCGGGGCAGGTGACCCCGTCCAGCAGCGTCCGAAAGTCGTCTACCAGTTGCGAGACCTGCTCGGGCGTCACCGCACAGTCGGCACGCAGGGCGTTCAGATCGGCGAACAACTGTTGCAGGTTTTCCTGTTGAGCGTCGCTGATCACCGGCGTCCGTCCCTCCCAGGCTTCCGGAACCTGGACGCGGAAGGTCCCGCGCCAGTTCAGTTGGTTGATCACGGGCAGAACGTCCGCGGCGGACACGAAGCCGTCGCGGTTGACATCCAAAGCCGCCGAACGAACGCCGCCAGCCGGGGTGTCGCCGGCCTCGAAACGGTTGATCCGATTGACGATGGCCACGACGTCGTCTGCGGCGACGGAGCCGTCGCAGGTCGTGTCCAGGGCCAGCAGCGCCGGGGACCAGGCTGCGTCGGCGGCCAGCAGTCTTCGCGACTCGAGCGACTCGGCGATCAACCGGCGAGGACGGCGCGCCGCGGCGCTGCGGCGAGCGTTGTGAGCCGGAGCACGAAGGACGGTGAAGCGATGGGCGGACATGAGGCACTCCTCTTCTCTCGTGAACAACGGGGCGGTCGCCGGTCCATCCGGCGACTCTACGGAATGTTGTCACGAGGCGCCCGAGCGGGGACAGGAATCCGGTCGCTTTCCAGGGAGATGACGCGCCGCTCCGGGCCGTGGTGCCCTGTGTGCTCGAACCAGTCCGCCGGAACCTTGGGCTGGCCGAGTCGTTCGACAGTGATCTGGATCGGGCCCGGTGTCTCCGCCGCACGATGCCACGACAGGATCAGCCGGCAGACACTGCCGGTTTCGGCGTCCGCCCACAATTCCACGGTCTGAGGCGCCGCCGGCTGGGCTTCGGACAACTGGCCGAGTACCCGTCGGCAGCGCCGCCGGTCGTCCGAGCCGGCGGCTTGCCAAACGGTGTCCTCGAGAGGTTCCAGCACATACCGCTCGGCCATGCGTTGCAAGACCGTCGGCAAATGCAGCAGGGGCGTTGTCACGGCTTTGCGGTCGGCAAGCCATCGTTCCACCCGTTGTTGGTCACCGACCAGGACCGGGCCACGCTCGGGAACCACCCACGCCTGACGGTCGTTCTTGCCAATCCAAATGACGCCCAACGGAAAGATGGGAGGATGTCGCAGCGCAAAGTCCTGCTCTCCGTCAACAAAAAGTTGGGAAACGACCTCGCGCTGCCCGAGCACCGGATGCTGGATCACCGCGGTCATGCGGTATTCCCGGCAGCCGCTCGACCGCACCACCGCCAGGCTCTGCAAGACCATCGCCTGGGCTCGCTGGCTGGGACTGGCCGACTGGATCCACCAGGCGATCATGGCCAGCACGCCGCCGGCCAACGCCAGGGAAATCCAACGGCGAGGAACACGTGAGGGCCAACGCGACCGAGCCGTCTGAGCCTGAGCCGGCGTGGGAGACGCCTCGAGCGACGCCATCACCCGCTGGATGCGTTCCTCGCGCCCGGCAGGATCGGGCCGCAGGACCAAGGCCAGCAGCGCATCCATCAGCCGCGAATCCGCCTCGTCGCGTTCTTCAGAATGTTCAGTAGGATCCTTCATCGGCCTGGTCCCGCTTTCCAGCGTCGTTCCTGTCCGGACATGAGGCGAGTCGCCCTGATCAATTGCCGGCCGCCGCCAGCTTGCGGTTCACGCACTCCAGCAGCCGGCTTCGGGCCCGCTGCAACCGCTTCTTAACGGCCTCGACCGCCACGCCCAGCCGCTGCGCCATTTCGGACACGCCCAACTCGTCCGCATAATGCAATCGGACTGGCGTGCGGTACTGGTCCGGCAGATGCTCGACGCAGTCGCGAAGGATATCCAGTTTGTCCTGGAACGAGTCGCCCGGCTGATGTTCCAAGTCCGCAAAGCGGTCGCTCAGGTATTCTAACGTCTCCTCGCCGCACGAGGGGATCTCGCGTGCCCCCTGACGCCGCAAGGACAACACCACTCGAGCCGCAATCCCGCGCAGCCACGGGCCAAACGGACGCTGCTTGTCGTACACATCCAGCCGCCTCCAGGCCGTGAGCAGCGTCTCCTGGAAAACGTCGTCCGCCAGGGCCGTGCGTCCCACCGCCGAGTGGATGTAAGCCGTCAGCATATCGGCATGCTCGCGCACCAGGATCTCGAACAGGCTTTGCGCATCCATCCATCGGGCCCCCTGTAG
>CAIYOB010001084.1 GCA_903927685.1 uncultured Planctomycetaceae bacterium | reverse complement strand
CCGACGAAGCGGCCGTGGCGGTGATCGAGGCCGCCCTGCACGCCGGCGTGAACCATCTGGATACGGCTTCTAATTGCGGCCGCTGGCGGCGGCCCGCGGGTGCTCGCTGGCCCAGTGGGCGGTCGGCTGGACGATCACGCGGCCCGGCGTAACCGTCGCGCTGTGCGGCGCCAAGCGTCCCGAACAGATTCAGGAAACCGCCCAAGCCATGCTTCTGGCTGAGGCTTGGCACGATAACAACGAGGATCCGGCACCATGAAAAAATCGACAAGCGCACTGTTCTGTCTAGCGGCGACGTTCCACTTGCTTGGGCTGGCGGCAGCCCCGGCGGCGGACGCGCCAGCTCCGGCGGCGGCCCGCCGCGCGATCGTCCTGCCCGACTTCTGCAACACGCCCGACGCGATGGCCGTCCTGGCCAGCGGGGACGTCATCCTGTCCGTGCCGAACTTTACGGACCCGTCCGCGCCCGGCGTGCTGATGAAGCTCACGCCCGACGACCGGGTCTCGCTGTTCTGCCGGCTGCCGCTGCATCCGCAAACTGGCCGGGTCTTTCCGATGGGCGTCCGCGAGGCGCCGTCGGGAGACCTGTACGTGGCCGATTGCCAAGTCCTGGACGAGACGCCGGACAACTCGCGGTTGCTGTGCGTGCGCGTCGCCGACGGCCAGCCGGGGGCGGTGGAAGTGGTCGCCGAAGGACTGAATATCGCCAATGGCGTAGCGCTCCGCGACGGGTACGTGTACGTCACCGATTCGACGACGGGTAAGACCGACGACGGGGCGGTGGTCAGTGCCGTCTATCGGTTCCGCCTGGACGAGCGTGGGGTCCGGGTAAACCACGGCGGCCGCGATCCGCACTTGGTGGCCACCTTCAAAACCGTCTGCCGGGACATTCCCGTCGGCGCGGACGGCATCGACTTCGACGACCAGGGGCAGCTGTACGTGGCCAATTGCGGCGACGCGGTCCTCGAAAAACTCGTGCTCGACCAAGCCGGCCGAGTCGTCCGCCAGACGGTGTTGACGTCCCCCGGCGCGATGCAGTCCGCGGACGGCATTTTCTACGACCGCCCGACGCAGCGGATCTACGTGGCCGACATCCTGGCCAACGCCGTGCGGGCTGTGACGTTGGACGGCCGCGTCGAAACGGTCGCTCAAGACGGCGATAACGACGGCTCCGCCGGCCAGTTGGACGGCCCCAGCGAAGCGATCGCGCGCGGCCCGGAACTGATCGTCGCCAACTTTGACCGCGTCTTCCCCGGCTGTGTCAACACGCAGCCCGACAAGCCCTACACGCTGGCCGTAATCCGCAAGTCCGGCCGGCCCTAGGGCGTTGTCCAGGCTCGTTTCCGGGTTGTGGACGTGGTTTCGCGTCGGAAATGGCCAAACCGCCCCGGAAAGACGCTACCCGAAGATGTGCAGAATGGCAGTAGCAGAAGCCCTGAACCCTTTTGGTGGGGTGGCTCATGATTTGGATTTCCAGCAGATTCAGGGAGGCCAGCCGATTGGGACTTCTGATTCCGCGGATCTTGAAGAGAGGAACTTGTGTTTGCCAGGTTCTCCGGCAGATTGGAACTGCGGTTTCAATCTCAACGAATTCCATCTGTTGGCCTCCCTGAATCTGCTGGAGGCATCTTTCCCAGCACCTGGGAGGTGACGTACGGCAAGCAAGCCTCTCGGCCAGTCCGTGCGCGCAGCCGGCGTGTGTCTCGCCGCAGGAAGTACGGCTGGAATGGGCGGGCAGCGATTGGCTAGCGACTGGTAACGGCGGGATCCCTCCCAGGAAATGAAACTTTCGGGTGGGGCGCAAAAGTCTGGTCCTTTGCGCAAAAGAACGGTTGAATTCCGTCATCTTTTCGCCATGATAGGCTGCGCGAAGCAACCTGTAAAACTTGGAGGAGAGCATGGGGAAAGTCAGTCTTGGTCTGAATCTGGAAGCGGTCCGCACGTCGCACAAGTCGTTTGAATGGGGCGTCCAATTCGCCGCGGAATTGGGTTATGAATACATCGAGCCGATGGTTCACTGGGGCCGCGAACTGTTGAGCGAAGCTCGCTATTTCCACAGCGTGTCGATGCTGGACGACCCGCTGCGGATCCGCCAGGCGTGCGAGCGGCACGGGTTGAAGCTGTCGGCCTTGTCGTCCCACAGCCAGTTGTCCAAGCCGGAGATTGCGGTCGAGTACCTGAAGCAGGCGGCCCGCTATGCGGCGGAATGCGGGGCGCCGGTGATCAATACGCACGAAGGGCACAAGCAGCCTTGGACCACCGAGGAAGAGGATTTTGTGCTGATCCGCTATTCGATCATGGAAGCGGCCAAAGTCTGCGCTCCCCGCGGCATCAAGCTCGGCCTGGAGATGCACCAGACGTACTCGCTGATCCCCGCCAAGTACGACCGGATCCTGAACCTGGTCGATTCGCCGATCGTCGGCGCGAACTTCGACACGGGCAACGCGTATCTGGGAGGCGAGGAACCGCTCGCCTGGCTCGAGCGGATCAAGCACCGCCTGGTGCATATCCACGCCAAGGACATCACGGTCGAACAATCGGCGGCGGAACGCGGCAAGGTGATGGGCACGCCGGTGGGTTGTGCCTGCGGTGACGGCGTGATCGATTGGGAGCGGGTGATTGCCATTATCCATTCGATCCCGCAAGATATCGTGCTGAGCGTCGAGTGCGGCACGCTGGACCAGGCGGCTCGCAGCATCGAGCATCTGCGGAAGCTGGTGTAAGCACCGTGCGGCGTTCCCGAAGGAGGTGCTGGCATGGGGCAAGTCCGGGTCGTCCACATGGACGACGAAACCGCGTTTGCCGAACTGCGGGCGTTCTTTGAGCACGACAACCCGAGCCTGCGGTTGACGCGGGTCGAGGTGGATGGCGCGCGCGAATTACGGTCCGAGCATGGCGGCATGCGGGTGTTTTGGATCTACCGGGGCCAGGGCGAGGTCTTCCTGCCGCGGGGCTACCGCACGCAGGAAGGCGACGGCCAACGTCTGCCCGGCGACTATGCCGCGGACACGCTCGATCCGGTTTGGGGCGAGACGCTGCGCCGCCTGCAAGCCGACCGAGCCGCGCTGGCTCCGCCCGCCCGCGTGCCGGTGGATGCGATTCTCCGCCGCTGGCGCGACGGCGCGTTCGTCGGGGACTATGCGGGTGAACTTTGGAAGCTCGACCACGTCGCCCGGCCCTGG
>CAIYOB010001083.1 GCA_903927685.1 uncultured Planctomycetaceae bacterium | reverse complement strand
TTCCACGTGACACGACTGCCGTGCCCAGTTTGGGTACTTGGATGCAATGCAAACGGAACTCGACAGCGACTATCCACAACTCGATATTCAGATTGTGGGAGTGAACTGGGCCGGGCTGGAATCGGCCAATCCGGAGATGGTCGCCGGCAAGACGCTTCCGTGGCTGCAGGACATCGACCGGGACCGAAACGGCCAGTCCGATATCTGGGAGTCTTGGGGCACGGACCACCTCGACCTCGTTGTCCTGAACGGCGAGAATGCGCTGGCCGCCAAGGCGAATCTGGGTAGCTACAATCTGGCGACGCCCGCAAACTACGCCGGCCTCCGCGACGCTCTGCTCGAGATTGCACTGGCAGAAGACCACAGCGGACATAGCGGCCACAGTCCCTGGCAGAACCATGACAACCCGCTTGATGTCGACGGCAATGGTCAAGTCGTACCGCTGGATGCGCTGCTGATTATTAACAGGCTCAATTCCGTCGGCAGTCAGACACTGCCGACTCCGTCCGGAAATGAGTCCCCGCAGCCGTATATAGACACAAACGGAGACGGCCAACTAACGCCGCTGGATGCCATCTTGGTCATCAATTACCTGAGCGGCTCAGCCCTGTCAACGGCTAGCGAAGGAGAGGCTCCCATGCTGCATCGAGGGTTGGCAGACGGCCGTTCAAGCGGGAACTCTGTCTTCGGGAACGCGCGCTTCGGGACGGTTCCGTCCGGCGTCCGATCTCGAGATAGTCTCGCCACGTTATCCCAGGACATCGAGAAACAGAGACACAGCGAAGGCCAGCCAAGCCAAACTTCTTGGTGGGACCGAACCGATCGAGTGTTCGATGATGAGACCATCGACTGGCATGACGGGTGAGCTGCCCCAATGGGTGTTCCCATGCCGCCGTGGCCGGCTTCAGGCTAATTGGGCTCTTCCCAGGCGAGGCAATCGGTAGAGGGGGACGTGGAACCGGATCGACAGCGTCATCGGCGTCGTTACGCGGGGTACACTCACTTTCGACGCCCGCAGGTTCCCTTTGGAACCAGCGGCGAGCCCCCCCGGCGCCGCCAAGCCCCCCGTGGACGCGATGCCGGCACCAGGGGAGGCCACCGGGATGCCGGGACGCAGAAATGGTCTTGTGGGTGCCCGGGCGATCTCCAGCGGGCTCGCCCAGGCCCTCGGCCAGATCGAGGCGATCGGGCGGCGGTTCTACTTCGCGGGCCGCGGGGCCGACACCGGCGACATGGCGGACCAGGTGTTTTCAGCTTTCGAGGTGCATTGATGCCACAACATTCGTTTCGGTTTGGCTTGCGTTTCAGTCTGATCGGGCGCACCCTCTCAAACGCGTGGGGGGCCCTGCTGGCGGCCGACTCGGAAACGGAAACGGCAATCAAGGCCGTCGAGGGGGCGGCGGAACGCTAGCTACCAGCCGCCGCCTCCGGCCGGTAAGATGGGTTCGGTTTCGGATGGGCCCGGTCTCCGACCGGCGAATCGCAAATCCCCGGGCTCAATGTCCCGGCCGTCGTGTTCGCGAACACGGAGACTCGGCAGGGGCGCGCGCCGCGCTCTATCATCCGGCGATTCGAGTTGTCGGAATGACCTCGCCCCGGCCGCTGATTTCGCCGATGTCAATCACTCCGCCTCGTCGTCTGTGAGGCCGCCTTCAAACAGGTTTTCGACGTTGATCTGGAGTTCCATCAACTCC
>CAIYOB010001082.1 GCA_903927685.1 uncultured Planctomycetaceae bacterium | reverse complement strand
CGGGACAGGACCGTTGGGGTCGGACGTCAGCAACAGTTGATCCAGTCGCGCCCCGGGCTCGCGGGTGGTAATCAACAAGTGGTAACGCCCCGCGGGCAACTCGATCGGCACCGGCTGCTTGTCCGCACCAGCCAGGGGCTCCCAGGACCAGCGGCCTCGACGTCCGGTGTGCCAGTCGCAACGCGGCAGCGGGGACTTGCCACCGTCGCGGAAGATCTCGACATAGAACGAGTCGTTTTCGCCCGTGGTGGCCAGCACGCGCCCCCACAGCCAGTAGCGTCCGGGCTTGACGATCTCGATCGGCCAGCTCGCTGTGCCGCGGACACTGCCCAAGTTCGCGTCCTCCGGCTGCCAGATGTAGCGTCCCGCCGAAGCGTCTGCATCTGCGGCTTCCAGCATGCCTGGGAACAGCAGGCCCGACTCCGCTTCCCAGGTGCTCCCGCCGTCGGCAGGCACTGCGACCGGAATCAGCGAGTCCTTCCGCTCCGCGAACGACCGCACCGGCTCGACCGCGGCCAGCAGAGGCCGGCCGAGATCTTGCCCATCCAGTTCCAACACCGCTCGGCTCGGTTCGGGAACCAGTTCGACCTTGCCGCGGCCGTAGGGGGCCTCGGCCAGGATCGACGCCGGGCCGTCCTGGCCGGGGACCGCGATCTGCAGGCCGGCGTTCGAAGCCTGCACGCTGACGGGCCCCGCGTTCTCGAACGTCGCTCGCCATTGGGCAAACGCCGCGTCGTCCGTCAGTCCGCCGGCCACGCGGACCCAAAACGCCGCTCCGGCCTCGATTAACGTCGGCGACGCGCGGTGCTCGACCGTCAGCCGCAGGGCCGAATAGGGATTCCCGTCGTCGACCAACGCGGCGGGAGCGGGCGATCCATCCTGCCTGCGGGCCCAGATCACTCGAATTCCTACGCCGGCCGTGCCGTAACGCAGCACCAGGGGCTGCCCGCTGACGACGGGAACCGAAGACGGTTGGTCCGGCTTTCCGCCGGCCAAGCGGACGGTACTGCCTCCAAGCCAGATCGCGTCCGGCCGCCGGAGCACGAAGTGACTTTGCACGTTGACCACCAACTCGCCGGGCAGATCCTCCGGCCGATAGACGACCAGTCCCAGCGCATCCGGGCCGCGCTGAACTCCCGCCCAGAACGGCGCCAAGTGCAACGCCTTCATGTGCCGCGCGGACCCGGTTTCGTACTTCTGTTTGCCGTACGGATCCTGCCGGCCGTCAGCGATGAAGTAGCAGTGGATCTGGCGGCGATCCCCGGGCAGATCAACCGTCAGAGGCAGGTCCTGCAGTCCGTACGTGGCGCCCGCACAGCCGAGCGTGATGTCCTTCAGCAGCAGATGGGTCCGCGAGTCTTGGGGAGCTTCCCCCCAGCTCTGCCGGACCAGCCGTGGAAACCGCTCGGTGCTCAAGCTGCGCAGGCGCTCCGGAGGGGACCAACCGGCGGCCAGCGGCACGATCAGACTGCGCGGATCGACCGTCTCGCCATCCAGCCAGCCCGCGGACCACAGGAAGGCATCGATTCCGCCCAGGCCGTACAGGTAGTCGTAGCTCCGGCTCTGCGGCCCGGCCAGCCGTTGCGCGGGAGCGAACCAGTTCACGGCGATATCGGTCCACAGCACTTCGGCCAGCGCCCGGGCTTGCTGCTTGCCCTGCTCCCGCTGGGCGTACAGATCGATCAGCATCAATCCGCTCAGGTCGGGGGAATAGTAGGTCGGGCTACAGTATTCGTGCGTGCCGAATTGCCAGGTCCAGAACACCAGCGCGTCCAGCCGGCGATAGCCTTCGTCCGCCGCATCCGGGCGGTCCAACAGTTCACCCAACAGGATCAGGTTGGACGCGTTGAGCACGGCGATGTTCGTGTAACTGGTCCGCACGCGATGCCGCACGCAACCCTCCAGGCCGAACGTCAGCAATTCCCGCAGTTGCGGCCGGACGGACTCGGGCAGCCACTCGGCGTGCCGCCGCCACAGCAGCACGGCATCCTGCATGCAGAACTCTACGGCGTTCGGGTCGGTGACCCGGTCGTCCCGCCAATACCAGCGGAGATTCCCGAACCCGGGACTGTCGGGATTGCGATCCTGCATCTGTGCCGCCAACGCAAAGAACCGTTCGAGCCGCTCCGCGTGGACCCGCGCCTCGCCACAGGCCAGGGCGGCCGCGAACAGATTGCGCGAGCCCAGCGACGGGTACGGCTCGGCGGTCGCGATTCGGTCCCACAAACGATCCTCGCGCGCGGCAGCCGCCTGCAGGATGCCGGCCCGCTGGGCGGCAGCGATTTCGGCGGCCGGGGCCATCCGCAGGGCCGCACATCCCACGACGAGCATCCACGTGCTCACGCCGGTCACGGCGGACACGGCAGCCGGTATCCTGCATCTTGGCATGCTTAACTCTCCTCACTTGGAATCATGACTTGGAATCACGTTTCGCTTTGCCGGGGTGGTCGTTAGAATACACTCGCCGCGTCCCGTGACAAGGCGGCGCGTGTGCCAGGGGGCTCGCCCCTGACGCCGGATTGCGCCGCGTTCCATGCCCCTTGCGAATCGGAGAACAGCATGCATCTGCTGCCTGCCATTTTCACGCTCGCCCTCGCCCTCGCGTCGTTCCCAGCCGTCCATTCCCCGGCCGCCGATCCCCAGCGCGTCGGGGACGTCGAGATCTCGCAATGGCGCGGGTTCAACTTGCTCGAAAAGTTCACGCTGCGGGGGAACGCTCCGTTTGTGGAGGACGACTTCCGCTGGATTGCCGAATTGGGCTTCAATTTCGTCCGGCTGCCGATGGACTATCGGTGCTACACCGATGCCGACGACTGGCTGAAGTTCCAAGAGCCAGTATTGCAGGAAATCGATCAAGCGATCGCTTACGGCGAGAAGCACGGCATTCATGTGTGCGTCAACCTGCATCGCGCGCCGGGCTTCTGCATCAATCCGCCGGAGGAGCCCAGCAACCTCTGGACCGACGACGAGCCGCTCGCCGCGTTCATCGCGCACTGGGTCATGTTCGCTCGCCGCTGGAAGTCGATCCCCAGCACGCGGCTGAGCTTCAATCTGCTGAACGAACCCACGCGGTCGTCGCGCGAGGACTACTTGAAAGTCTTCCAACGCACGATCGAAGCGATCCAGAAGGAGGACCCGCAGCGGTTGATCATTGTCGATGGCATCAACGTGGGCCGCGAACCGGTTCCCGAGTTCCTGGCCTATCGGAACGTCATTCAAGCGACCCGCGGCTACCATCCGGGTACGATTTCGCACTACAAGGCCAGTTGGGTCAAGGGCTCCGACCAGTGGCCCGAGCCGACCTGGCCTCCGCAGTTCCAGATCGGCGGGTACCTGTACGGAGCGGCCAAGCCGGAGTTGCGTTCGCCGCTGGTGCTGCAAGGCGAATTGCCCGCCGGCACGGAGATCACGCTCCGGCTGAATCAAGCCTCGCAGAAAGTCCATCTGGTCGCGCAAGCCGACGGCCGCGCCGTGGCCGAAGGAACGTATGATCCACAGGCCGATCCGCAGAACTGGCGGCGGGTCGAGTCGGAACAGCGGTGGCCGATCTATCAGGCCAGCGGTGAGGTCCGCTGGTCGGCCGTGCTGCCGACGGCGGCCCAACAATTCTCGCTGGAGAACGCCGCCGGCGATTGGCTGAAATTCAGCGAATTGACCGTGCAACTGCCCGGCGGCCGGCGGTTTGCCTACGGCACCGACCAGACCTGGGGCCGCCAGCAGACTCCGTTGCGGATGAGTCTCGACGGGGGACTTGTCCCGCCTCCCGGCGTCGATCCAGAAGCACCGCTAACAGACTACCTGCAGCCGTGGCGGGAGATCTCCGCGCAGGGAGCCGCCGTATTCGTCGGCGAATGGGGATGCTTCAATCAGACGCCGCATCCCGTGACGCTGGCGTGGATGACCAGCTGGCTGGAGAAATGGAAGCAGGCCCGCTTTGGCTGGGCGCTGTGGAACTTCCGCGGCAGTTTCGGGATCCTGGACAGCAACCGCAAGGACGTTGTCTACGAGGACTGGCACGGCCACAAGCTGGACCGGCAGATGCTCACCCTGCTGCAGAAGTACCTGAAGCCGTGATTCGTGTCCAGGCCCAGTCTTCCAACCTTTGAGGCAACCATGAGTGAGACAATTTCGAAACGAGATTTCTTGCGGACGTTGTCCGGCGGCGCGTTGCTCGCTGCCGCCTGCCCGGCGCTGCCGGCCGACGCGGCGGAGACGCCGCCAGGGCCCGCGACCCGCGAGGTCCGCCTGGAGCGACTGCGTCCCCGGGAGATCGACCAGGCGCTGCAGGATTGCCCGGTGCTGTTTCAGCCACTGGGCACCATCGAGTGGCATGGGCTGCACAACCTCGTGGGCTTGGACGCCATCAAGGCGCACCATCTGTGCGTCCGAGCCGCACAGCGCGGTGGAGGCCTCGTGGCGCCCGCCCTCTTCGGCGGCGTGGGCGGGCTGGATCAGCCGCACACCTTTGCGATGGAACCGGAGAACGACGTGCACTCGTTGCTCGTGCGCGGGTGGGTGGAGAAGCTGTGCCGCGAGGCCGTGCGACAGGGTTTTCGAGCGGTGATCCTGCTCACCGGGCACTATGGCGCTGCTCAGCAAATGGTGGTTCGCGATCTGGCCGTGCGACTGAGCCGGTCGCTGGGCGTGCCTGTGCTGGGAACGCCGGAATATTTCCTGGCCTTGGACGCCGGCTATCTCGGCGACCATGCCGCCTGGGGCGAGACGGCCCTGATGATGTACCTCGATCCCGAGAGCGTCGACCTCTCCCGCCTGGACCAGCCGCCTCACCGCGGGGTCGGAGGCCGCGACCCGCGCGAAGCGACTCGTGCCGACGGCGAAAAACTTGCCGAGACCATCATCGGCCGCTTGGCCCAGTTGGCGGAACAGATGCCGAAGTGGGACCGCCAGACACGGGAGCGGTTCATCAAGGCGGAAGCCGCTTTGGTAAACCGGCAATTGGAGCTGTCCGCCCCACCCGATGCGATCTGGAATGGCTGGCGGAAGATCGGCCAAGGCGCGCTCGCCGACTACGGCCGCTTGTTAGCCGAAGGCAAGTTCGAGGAAATTGTGGCGCAAGTGCAGGACTTGTGAGCAAGGTGGATGCGCGCCCCGGCTTCGCGTTTTGAGCGATTCTCGGGGCAGACGCGGAATTGTGCACGGTCGCGTTTCACCGGCGGCCAGCGTGCCTGACGGCAGATGAATCCGGGCTAGACTTTGGCCATTTGACCATCTTCTGCGATCCAGGGGTTCACCACAGGCACGCCCATCGGGGCGAAATCGTGGATATCTCGGGTGACAACGCTCATGCCATGGACTTGTGCCGTGGCCGCGATCGACGCGTCGCGTACCGGACGCGGATCGGGCACATGGAGCCGCGCTGCCTGGCGGGCAACCGCTTCATCCACGGGCAGAATCCGGCCTGCGAAAGCGGGATGGACGTGGTTCTCACGCCAAGTTCGCAGAACTCCCCCTTGAGCCGGGTCGCGCCGCTCGGCCAACAAGACTCCCAGTTCCAACTCGTGCAATGTGATGACGGAAAGATAGAGTTCCGAAGGCACGACATTCTCTGCCCAGCGGGAGACATTTAAGTCCGCCTTGCCGGCGCGCACCTTGCGGAGTTCGGACACCACGTTGGTATCGAGCAGCAACATCAGGGCAGGCTAGCCGACTTGGGTAGATCGCGCAGTGGAGGCACATCCAGTTCGACCGCCTCCGCTCCGGGCAAGGCCAACAAATCAGCAATGCTTGCGTGGCTGCCGGTCAGACGCTGGTACTCTTGAAAGCTCAACAACACGTGCGACGGACGCCCTCGCTCGGTGATGAACACCGGCCCCTGCAGGGCGGCCCGTCGTGCCTGGTCCACATCCTGCGTCCATTCGAGGCTTGTTAGCGTTGATATCGTCATTGGGTTGTCCTCACTCATCGCGCCCAGCACGGACGGCAATCATGCGTTGCAGGAAGAACGCCAAGTCAATTGGGATATCCGCGACCATCAGAATGCCATCCATTTCGTGGTTACCGACGAGGATCCGCCAGCGATCTGCCGCAAGGCGCCTTCTCCAAAATGTTACCAGTGATTCTACCGCCCTCCGACGCCAAGAATCAAGCGGCACGGAGGAATGGGACGAGCAATGGAGCAGTGCCTGGTTCGCGGTGCTTGGTGCGCCGCCCGCTGGCTACGCGGGTTCCGGCAAGTGCTGCGTCCGCATCAACTTCCACAGCGTCTGCAGGCGGCTGACTTGGTCGCGCGGCAGGCTGCCGCTGGAATAGGCCGCACGGCAGTACAGCTCCGCCAACCGGAGGGCTTCCTCTCCCAGGGGCGTTTCGCAATCGGCCAGGCACCCCGCAAATTCGTGGGGCGTCTGCTCCGGCCCGCGCTGGCGGCCGTGCTCGCGGCCCCAGGCTTCCAAAGCTTGAAAGCTGTACGACACCAGCTCGCGCGGCGGCCACCGCTGGGCCTCTCCCGTCACGAAAGGATCCGGGAAAGCGGCGAACGGCCGCGGCGGTTCGGCGGTAACCGCTGCCGCTTCCTCGCCGGCCGGCTCGGACCGGGGGACGCCAAACAGATTGTCCCAGAAGCTCTTGAGCGCCGCCCAGAAGTCCCGCAGGGCCTTGAGCACCTGTTCGCGATTCCGCCAGATCAGGAAGGCGACGAGGGCCAAGAAAGCCAGGTTGTACAGCCAACTCAATCCGTAAGGGATCAGGCCGAGCAAGCTGTTCAACATCTCGGACGGACTGGGCATCCAGGAGGAGGGCTGCTCAGGGGCCTCGCTGGGATCGACCTCTGATTGGAACGGATCCTGTTCGGTTTTGGACTGCGGCGGCTCCGAACCGCTCGGTGCGTCGGCGGGCTTCGGCTCCGACGAGGACTCCCGCGAGGGCTCGCTGCCCGCAGGCGTCTTCGGTGGACCGCCCTGGGATTGCGTACCCTGTTGCTCCGCCTGGCTTTGGCCCCCGGGTTCCTTCCGGCTCGACGGTTGTCCGCCGTCGGCTGGCGAGGACGACTCGCTCGATCCCGATTGGCTTTGTTTCTCGCCTGCTTCCGAACCTTGCTTGGAACCCTGCTGCTCTTGGCCCTGATTGCCGCTCTGGCCGCTGCTGTCCCGCTTGTCTCCGGCCTGGGAACCGGGCGATGGCTGGCCGGACTTTCCTTGGGCTTGCGACGCTCCGCCGGAGGGTTTGCCCGCGCCGCCTTGACCGCCCGGCTGACGCCCCTCGCTCTGCTGCCCACCGGGCGACTTCCCCTGTCCCTGGTCGGACTTGGGCTGCCCAGCGCCGCTGCGCCCCTTCGCGCCCCGATCGCCCGGCCGACCTTCCTGGTCCGGCTTGGCCGGCGCGGCGGTTTGGGCTTGGCGCTGCTTGTCCTCAGCGCCTTCACCGCCCCAACCGTGGCGGGACGCTTGCGGCTCGCCGGGCGTGGCGACCTGGAAGGGAACCTGGGTGATCGAGTACTCCGGGTGCGGGCGTGGCAGCAGCCAGGCTACAAACAACAGCGCTACGATCATCAGGCTGCCGACGGTCATCCAGACGCTGGCCATTTCCAGCGGCATCTCCAGACGCCGTTGCCGCAGGTACCGCCGCAGGCCCAGGAAACTGGTGGTCAGCAGCAGGCCCAGTCCGCTCGCCGTGTAAATGCACAGCAGCTTGAAGGCATCGCGGCGAGCCTCGACGTCCTCGGCCGGGATGAACCGCTGGCCGATCCCGAACAGGGGCAGCGCGGCGAGCGAGAAGTAAATCACCCAGACCCCGGGCGCATGGGGCCGTCGGCGGTGTTCGAGAAACCGCCCCCACAGCGTTTTTGGCGGGGGCGTTGGCTCGCGCGAAGTGGTTGCTTCCAGGTCGTGCGCGGTCACAGGCGGAGTCGATGCATCCGAGCCTTGCGCGCCCTCCAGTCCGGCGGTCTGCAGCAGGCCCTCGCCGGACGCATCCTCCTGGTCGTCGATCACCGTACAGTCCCAAGTCAAGCGGTCGGCACACCACAGGACGAGCACCAGCATCGCGACGTTGAACAGGAAAGGCGTCGAGGTGAACCGGCCCATGACCAACAGCATGGCCAGCCCCAGGGCGATCGCGTAGATCATCGAGTACTCGTGCCCCTCCTCGATCGAGATGCGGGCGATCAGGACCGAGGCGAAGACAAACAGCGCGAAGACATAGCTGACGCGTCCGGGATAGCCGCCGTGGTAAAACACGGCGATCAAGAAATACACGAGGCTGCCGATCAGCAGCATGATCAGCGCCGGGCTGATGCCGATCACCAGATAGTCGGTCAGAGTCTTGCGTAAGCGAGCCATGGATTATGCGTGCAACTTGCGGAGCAAGAATGCCATGTTGTGGGCCAGGTTTCTGATGGTCTGCATGCCTTCCTCGTCCTTCGCCACTTCCCCCTTGTCGCGGCCGATGGCGATGTTCCAGTACGTCGAACCGGGGATGATCATCTCGTTGATCAGGAAGAAGTAATTCAGCTGGGCGAACGTGAAATTCTGGCCGGCGCGGCGGGCGACGGCGATGGCCGCCCCCACCTTGCGCCGCAGGAACCGGCCGTTCCGCAGCGACACGAGCCCGACGCGGTCCAACAGAGCCATGGTCTCCGGCGTCGCCGAGCCGAAGTAGACCGGCGAGCCGACCAGGATGCCGTCCGCCTCCTGGAACCGTTCGACCATGCCTTCAAAGCCCGCATCGCCCAGCGTACACATCGGCCGCTCGACGTGCGAACAGTCGCCGCAGGCCGTACAAGGCAGGATCTGGCGGCCGGCCAGCGAGACGTACTCGGTCTCGAGGCCCTCGGCCCGCAGTTCCTGCAGCGCCGTCTGGACCAGCAGTTCCGTATTGCCGCCTGTACGCGGACTTCCCGAGATGCCCAAAACTTTCATGGTTGTCCCCTTCGGTGTGCGAAACGTCGGCCAGCCGCGCCAAGCTACGCGTCCGGATCAGGATTAACCGCGGCGCCGTAACTCATCGCGCAAGCGTGCCACTTCGGCCTCCGCCGCTTGGCGGGCCTCCCTTTCGGTCAACAGCCGTTGGCCAGTATCGGAGCGGAACATCGCTAGTTGCCTCCGTTCCACCTGCAAGAGGAGCCCCAACTCCTCGCTGACCAAGCGACCTTGCGAATCCGCCTCGATCCGCACGTACTTGTCGCCCAGCAACCGGAATCCGTGCAGCGGCGGGTCCAAGTAATCCTGCGTGGGGTCGAAGGCAAAGTACTCCTTGACGCCCAAGCGGCAATACAGTCTCGGCTTGGTGACCGTGTCCGTCTTCTTCGTCTTGCGAGACGTTACCTCGATGACTACGTTCGGGACTCGCCGTTCGACCCAGGTCTTGAAAATCCGTCGCGGTTCGGGGTCGCTGTCCTTGACGACGAAGACGTCCGGAACGACGAACCGTTTCGGATTGCCCTGGACGTAGTAGACGAGCAGATCTCCCGAGACATAAACTTGCTGCCCTTCGTAGTGCCGCCGCAGCAATTCGATCTCGCGGACCATTTCGTCGCGATGCAGATCCGTTTCCCCCATAGGCTTGCCGTCCGTTTCCGGATAATCGACCGACGTGAATTGAATGACCGGAGACATGCGTCCCGCCTCGGCTGTGAAGATTCCGTGTGGATTGCTGATTCCTCATCATACCCCGCCGCCGCCGCGCCGCAAAGCGATGACGCCAGAGCCGCGGCGGCCAGTGCACTCGCAGCGCACTCGCGGGGCCGTCGCCCTGCCGGGATCGCGCGGCTATATTGGACGGGCCGCGACTTGCGGCCAGTGGTTGTTCAATGGAATGGAAGTTGGGTGCCTGGGGTCGAGCCGCGAGGTGCGAGTGGCAAGCCCCCAGTCTTGTTTCTGGGGGCTCGCTGCAGTCGACCCCAGGCACCCCAACACTTGGCCTGGACGAAGCGTCAGGCTCTGTCTGCCCACCCAACAGGAATCACCCCGATGAAACCCACCCTGACCATCGTCACCGCCCTGCTGCTCATCCTGGACCAAGGTGCGCAAGAGAAGTTCGGGGCCGCATTCGCGGCGGAGTCGTTCCTGGACGCCCGCGTCGAGCCGCCAGTCATTATCACCGCGCCGGGGGCGGAGTTTCAGGACGACGCCCGGCCAGGCGCGATGATCATCGGCATGGATCGTACGCCCCAGGGCCGCCTCTGGGGCTGCTGGACAGGCACGGGCGACAAGCCGGACGGCTACTTCATCCTGGCCACCAGTGACGACGGCGGCGGCACGTGGTCCAAGCCGCGGTTGGTCGTCGGGGCGCTCGATCCGTCCGGCAAGCGGCAGCGCGGGGCGTTGGTCGGCAACCTGTGGACCGATCCGCTGGGCCGTTTGTGGCTGTTCTTCGACCAGACCGTCATCGGCCAACCCGGCCCGACCGGTAATTGGTTCATCCGCTGTGACAATCCCGACGCCCCGACGCCGGTGTGGTCCAAGCCGGTGTGTTTCGCCGAGGGCTGTACGCTGAACAAGCCGACCGTGCTCAGCAACGGCGACTGGCTGTTGCCGGTCTCCCATTGGGCCGCGAAGACGGCCTGGGTTTACGCCTCGACGGACTTAGGCCAGACGTGGACCCCGCGGGGCAGCGTCAAGTTTCCCGACTGGGAGTTCGACGAGCACATGTCGGTCGAGTTGCGGGATGGGCGGCTGTGGATGCTGGCGCGGACGACCGGAAATCCGCACGAGACGTTCTCGACGGACCAGGGGAAAACGTGGAGCGAGCCGAAGCCCTCGGCGATCAAGAACATCAACGCGCGGTTCTTCCTCCGGCGACTGGCGTCGGGCCGACTGCTGCTGGTCAAAAACGGCCCGCCCAGCGAGCGGCTGACGAAGCGTTCACACATGTCCGCCTTCCTGTCGGACGACGACGGCCAGACTTGGCGCGGCGGTCTGCTGCTCGACGAACGGTCCAGTGTTTCCTATCCCGACGGGTTTCAGGCCCCGAACGGGCTGATCTACATCTTGTACGACTGGAACCGCCACACGGATGCCGAGATCCTGTTGGCCAAGTTCCGCGAGGAAGACGTGCTGGCCGGCAAGTTGGTCTCGCCGGACGCCCGGTTGCAGATGCTGGCCAACAAGGCGACCGGCCCGAAGCCGATCCTGTACAACGGGATTGAACTGCCTTACGAGTGGCCGCCGCGGCATCGCGATCCGGCGTCCACCGAGCCGATGCCCGTGCCGTACCTGCGGCGACCGCCGAAGACGATTCCGATTGACGTCGGCCG
>CAIYOB010001081.1 GCA_903927685.1 uncultured Planctomycetaceae bacterium | reverse complement strand
TGGCCCGTACCAACTATGGCATCGGGGAAAGCGTGTCCCCGAATCGCGGCGTCACCTGGCCCGAGTTGGCGCCGTCCGCGATCGCGCATCCCAGCGCACGGTTCTTCATCACGCGGCTTCGTTCCGGCAGCCTGTTGTTGGTCAAGCACGGCCCGCTCGACAAGCGGACCGGACGCTCGCACCTGACGGCCTTCGTCTCGACCGACGATGGCCGCAGTTGGGGCGGCGGCCTGCTGTTGGACGAGCGCGACGGCGTCTCGTATCCCGACGGCCAGCAGACGCCGGACGGGCTGATCCGCATCATCTATGACTCCAGCCGCACCGGGGCCCGGCACATCCTGTTGGCCGCGTTCCGCGAGGAGGACGCCGCCGCGGGCCGAGCGGTCACGGACGCGGTGCGTCTGCGGCAACTGGTCAGCGAGGCGTCGGGTGGGGTCGAACCGCCGCAGCCCGAGCCGCCGCCGGTCTCTGCCAACCAGGACGGCGAACCGTTGCGCAAGGACACCCTGGGGGCGTTGGCTGCCGCCGACGCGCCGCCGCAACCGCTGGTGGTGGGCGAATTGCTGTTCACCGACCGCAGCTACGTGCTGAGCGAACTGCCCGCCGCCCTGAACGGCGCACAATTCCTGCGCGTCAACCTGGACGGGCAAAAGGAGCTGCGCTGCAGCCGCGCCGGAACGGTGTATTTCCTGACGCCGGAGCCCGGTCGCAACAAAGACAGCCAGACGACGAATCTGGTCGGCCAGGGATTCAAGAAGGTCGCCCTGCCAGAAGTGCGCCTGTTCAACCCGTCCAGCGCCGCCAACTTCTGTACGCTGTACCAGAAGGACTGCCGTGCGGGGGACACGCTCGCGCTGGGCAAGTGGGCTGTGCCTGTGTTCTTCCAATAGTTACCTGCGTTTGACACGGGAGCCCAGCTTGTGGGACCCGGGTGAAGCTTCGGCGACTCGCATGGCACGCGCGTCGCTTCGCATCCGCCACATGTCCCTTGACGATGGAGGTCACCCCTGAGATGAAGACGCTTGCCGCCCCGATTGGCCTGCTGTGCGGGATGATCGTCGGCCTGCCGCTGACGCTGTCCGGCGCCGAGATTGACCTGCGGCCGCAGTGGGATGACGCGCTCCCGTTGGCCAATCCGCACAAGGGCTGGTACCACCACTACTTCGACAACACCGTCGACAAGTACCTCCTGGAAAGCGACGCCGAGCTGACGGAGTTCCCGGGCCTGGACCATCTCTACCTGCGCCTGGCTTGGGCGTACCTGGAGCCGGCGGAGGGCCGGTTCCACTGGACGGTGGTCGACGAGCCGATTGCGAAGTGGACCGCGCGGGGGCTGGGAATTGCGTTTCGCATCAGCTGCAAGGAAACCAGTACGAACCGCGTCGAGCAGCAGTTCGCCACGCCTCGCTGGGTCCAGGACGCCGGCGCGCGCGGCGGGCACTATCGGCGCGGCAAGCCCGAGGGCCCTGACGCGCCGTGGGAGCCCGTGTACGATGACCCCGTGTTCCTCGCCAAACTGGAGAACTTCCTGGCGGCGTTCGCCGCGCGCTACGACGGCCAGCCGTGGCTGCGGTATGTCGACATCGGCAGTGTGGGCGATTGGGGCGAAGGCCACACGTCGTCCGGCAGCGGCCTGAAATACGATTACGCCGCCCTTGAACGGCACGTGGATCTGCATCTGAAGTACTTCCGCAAGACGCCCCTGGTGATCTCGGACGATTTCGTGTATAGCCTCGCCAGTCCCGACGACCGTCGCCGGCTGCACGCCAAACTGCTGGCCGCCGGCGTCAGTTATCGCGACGACAGCATTCTGGTCGACTGGTACGTCCAGACTTACAGCCCCACGTTCACGGTGCGCAGTCCCGAGTTGTTTGCCGATGCGTGGTCCAAGGCCCCGACGGTGTTCGAGCTGGAGCATTACGGTATCGTCAAGAGCAAGGGCAACTGGAAGCCCCAGCCCGGTTCCTCGTTGGAGAAGTTCGGCGCAGGCCGCACCGGCGCCGACTATTTCCGCGGCGCGCTCGAGGAACTGCACGCCACCTATATCGGCTTTCACGGCTACGCCCGAGAATGGCTCGCCGACAATCCCGAACTGACCGTCGAGCTGCTGAACCGCTGCGGCTACTGGTTCTTTCCGCACACAGTCGAGTTGCCCGACGTCCTGACCGCCGGCCGGTCCAACGCCGTGACCGTGGCCTGGCAGAACCGCGGCGTGGCGCGGGCCTACCATCCGTATTCCCTGCTCCTGCGGCTGGAAGGGCCGGGGAAATGTGAAGTGGAGTTGCCCTCCGGCAACACCCGTTGGCTGCCGTCGGAGAACGTGTGCCGCGAAACGTACGACTTGGCGATCCCAGCCACGCTGCCGCCCGGCGATTACGAATTCAAGCTGAAGCTGTACTCGCACGACGCCGCGCGAGACGTGAAATTGCCGCTCCGGGCCCGTCTGCTCGACCAGGATGGCTTCTACACGATTGGCCGCGTGCGCGTGGCTGGGGGCAAGTGATCGCGATCGGCTACCCACCGCTGCCAACCGGCTGTCCGAGGTCGGTCGACCTTGACCGGCTTACAGGACGCACCTCCGGCCAGCGCTGAGCAACTCGTCAAGGGCTCCCGTTCTCGACCGACTGTTTTTCGCCCCTCGCTGGTGGCATTCATCGCGTTGGCGTGCTAAGATCTGTGTTGAGTGCCGGTGGCCGTCCACGACCCCGCAGCCGCGGGAAGCCAACCGCAGCAACGTCGCTCCCAGTCGCCGCCGGAGCCGTGAAGAATCCGGAACGACGGCGGACGGCAATTCTCCAGAAGAGCTGACAAAGGAAGGACTTCCCCCACAACAATTTTTACTACTACCGAGGGGCTCGTCCGGGACATCAGAAACTGA
>CAIYOB010001080.1 GCA_903927685.1 uncultured Planctomycetaceae bacterium | reverse complement strand
GGCGCGGGTCTCCGACCCCGTCGAAACCACCGACCCAAGGTCTCCCCTCGTTGGACAGCGCCACTTTGCCGCGTGGATTTGGCATAACTGCAAATGGTACTGCAAGTTGCGATTCGCTGTGTCTTCCGCCCCGAAGGGGCTTAACACAACAGCCCAAGGGCAACGCCCTGGGTGGGAGAACCAATCAGCGCCAGCGAGCCCGGAAAGGGCGCAACAACCCCTGCGAGCAACCGTGGATTCCGCGTATATTTCGCCCTTTCAGGGCTAGCGGTTCATCCCGTCACCGCACCCAGGGCGTTGCCCTGGGCTTGTATGTTTGGCCCCTTCGGGGCAAGGGAAAACGCGCCCAAGCCGAAAAGTGGCGCTGTCCAATTTGCATCCGCAGAGAAATCCCGTAGGACGGATTGCCAATCCGTCCCACGGCATGTAAGACGGATTGCCAATCCGTCCCACCTTGGCAAAATGGAGCCCTGACTGCCCGGCAGTCCGCAGGCAGATATCCTCCCCGAGTATGAGAAAGGAACCGAGGTCCCATGTACGATCCCGCCCAAGTCGTCAGCATCCATCCGTACTTCAAGGTTCATCCGGGCAAGATGGACGAGTTCCAAGCGTCGCTGGCCGCCTTTATCGAAAAGACCGCGACCGAGGCGAAGAACCTGTACTACGATTTCACCACCCAGGGCGATGTGGTGTTCTGCCGCGAAGCGTACCTGGGCGCCGCGGGCCTGCTGGAGCACTTGGCCAACGTCGGAGCCCTGCTGGGTCCGCTGATGCAACTGGCGGACGTCGAGCGCATCGAAGTCCACGGCCCGGCGGCGGAACTGGAAAAGCTCCAAGAACCGCTCAAGGACCTCAAGCCGGTCTGGTTCACCTACCTGTTCGGCGTGAAGCGGTAACCGGGCATGCGCTCCGGCGGATGGATCTCGGTTCAGCCGCGCACGCGGTATCCGACGTCCGCGAGCAAGTCGCGGACGCGGGCCAGGTGATCGCCCTGGATTTCCAGCTCGTCGTCCTTGCTCGTGCCGCCCGCCCCGCAGGCGGCCTTGAGCTGGCCCAGTAGCCCGGGCAGGTCATTCTCGTCCGCGGCCAGGCCGCGGACCACGGTGACGACCTTTCCCTTCTTTCGCTTTTCCACGGCCAGGCGGGCCGTCTGCTGCTGGGGCGGCGTCAGCACCTTGGGCGCGGGCGGACAGCTGCAAGCCTCCTCCAACTCGCCACACCGCTCGCAGCGGGGCGGGCGATCCCAGGGTGTCCCTTCAAACAATCGCATGCCGGCCTCCGAGTGCTCCGTCGCTGGCGTATCGAGTTGTCGTTCCGGTGGCCGGTCCGCGGCGGCCCGAACACCGGCCCGCCGCGTGACCAGTACACGCGGCCGGCAGGCAAAGCGGCCGCCTACGGGACGGGCACGATGTCGAACGTGTTGGCTTTCATCACCAGGGCCTGAGCCACGGCGGCGTCGAGTTCCGGCAGCTTGGCTAACCGCTCTTGGATCACGGTCTTCTTCTTGGCCTCCAGCTGGTCGCGCGGCACGACTTCGTATACCCAGTCGGGAACGTTGGACAGCACAACGCCGCGGAAGATGACGTCATGGTGGAAGCGGTTCTTGTTCTCGACGGCCACTCGTACCGCCTTGACTTGCTCGGCGAGCGGGCCGTCGGTCAACGCGGCCGCGGCCAGGTTGGCCCCGCTGGCCAGTTGGTCGGCCGTCAATTCGGCGATCTTCCGGCCGCCCGCACAGACCTCGTACTTCCCGGCTTTCAGGCCCGTGACTTTCAAGCGATAGTCGTTCAGCTCGTCCAGGATCGGAGCCCACGGCAGGATACTGACCGCCTCGGCGGGAAAGAACGGCAGCGCGCCGTCGAGTCGCGAGAAGCTCAGGCCGCCGTCCTTGGACACGACGTTTTCGACCGTACAGTTCTCCGTTGCCACCACCTTGCCGCCGGCCGCATCGATCTCGGCGCACGAGACGAGCGCCGGGAAGCCCAGTCCCTTGAGGATCGACGCGGCCATCAGAGCCTGGCCGGGCGGGCCGGGGTGCACGGCGTCGCCGCCCGTGATGCGGTCGTACTTCGGGCCTTGACTGCGGGCCAGATCAAGCGCGGCCAGATACGGATGGAACTGGTCGACGAACAGCCCGTTGTTCTTCTCGGCGATGGCCTGCACGCCGGCGGAGAATTTCTCCAGCGTCTCGTTGTAGCCGGTCAGCGCGGTCGGGCCCTGGTCGGCCGTGTCCAGCGGCTGCGGCGTGACCCAGGCCACTCGGATCCGAGCCGCCCTGGCCTGGTCGGCCAAGCCCTGCAAACCGTCCATGTAGGGCTTGAAAGTATCCTCGCCGAACGCCCGGTAGCCGCCGTCGTTCATCCCGAAGTCGACCGTCATCGCGGTCGGCTGGTGCAGCAGCACGTCACGTGCGAACCGCGAGTTGCCGCCCACCGAGCGGTCGCCGCCGATGCCCACGTTGCGGAAGGTCAGCTTCCAGTTCGGGAATCGCGTGACGGTCCACAACTCCACAAAGTTGGAATACAGATGCTGCTCGGTGATGCTGTCGCCGATCATCACGACGACGTCGCCGTCCTTGAAGAAGAACTCCCCCGCCCAAGCCGGCAGGCTGCCACACACCAGGATCGCCGCGACGAACCAACGCACGAACCTCGACATCGTCAAGCTCCTTGAAAGTACACCCATCGTCACGATCTCCATGAGTTGTCGCCTCCATTTCGAAGACGTTCTGTCCGGTAATCTTAGGCAATCAAGGGCGCCGCCGCCATGCCCTCGCTGGATTGGCCAGCGAACAGCGACTGGTGCCCTGTCCAGGCCAAGAATTTGGGTTGGGTGCCTGGGGTCAAGCCACGAGGTACGAGTGGCGATTCCCCAGTTGCCGCTGGGGGGCTCGCTGCGTTCGACCCCAGGCACCCCGACAGTCAGCCTTGACGGCGCATTGGCAGCCCACGGGAGACGGGCCGAACCGCCCTGGATTTTGTCCGCCGCGAGCGCGATAATCGGGGCAAAGGAGCCCGCGTCATGCAACCACAATCGCCTCAAGTCCGACCGTCCGAGCCGAACTGGGTTCTGTCTCGACGTCGCCTGCTGCAGGCCGCCGTCGCCCAGGCGGTGAGCTTGCCCCTGTTGCCCTGGCTGGTCGCGGAGTCCGCGCCGGCTGCGGAAGGCACCTCTTCGCCCCTGCCGCCGCTGAATCGGTTTCCCCGCATGGTCCAGGAGTATTTTGTCGACCAGGTGCGAGTTGCCGAGGCGCGAAGCCTGGCCGCGAAACGCGCGCTGCAGACCAAGGCCGACGCCGAAGCTTACGTCCAGACGGTGCGGGCTAAGATCCGAGTCTGCTTCGGGCCCGAACCCGAACGGACGCCGCTGAACCCCCGCGTGACCGGCGCCGTCGAACGCGACGGGTATCGGATCGAGAAAGTGATCTTCGACAGCCGGCCCGGGTTTCCCGTGACCGCCAACCTGTACCTGCCCACCGGCCGCGCGCAGCGCGTGCCCGGCGTCGTCGGCACCTGTGGGCATTCGACCAACGGCAAAGCGGAGAAGGCGTACCAATCGTTCGCCCAGGGCTTGGCCCGTATGGGCTACGCCTGCCTGATCTACGATCCGATCGGGCAAGGCGAACGGCTGCAGTACGTCAAACCCGACCTGTCGGCCCGGTTCGGCGCGGGCGTGACCGAGCATCTGATCGCCGGCAACCAACAGTTCCTGGTCGGGGAATTCCTGGGTATGTGGCGAGCCTGGGACGGCATCCGCGCGCTGGATTACCTGCTGACCCGCGACGAGGTCGACCCGCAACAGATCGGCGTCACCGGCAACTCGGGCGGCGGAACCATGACCACCTGGCTGTGCGGCGTCGAGCAGCGCTGGTCGATGGCCGCCCCGTCGTGCTTCGTGACCACGTTTCGGCGGAACATGGAGAACGAATTGCCGGCCGATACGGAACAGTGCCCGCCGCGAGCCTTGGCGCTGGGCCTGGATCACGACGATTTCCTGGCGGCCCTGGCTCCCAAGCCGGTCATCATCCTGGGCAAGGAACGGGACTATTTCGACGCCCGCGGCGTCGAAGAGGCCCATGGCAGGCTGCGGCGGCTGTACGAACTGCTGGGCGTCCCCGACAACACGGACGTGTTCATCGGCCCGACGACGCACGGCTATACACAGGAGAATCGCGAAGCCATGTATGGCTGGTTCAACCGCGTGACGAAGGTCTCGGACGCCACCACGGAACCCCCGCTGACGCTCGAAGAAGACCAGACGCTGTGGTGCACACCGAAGGGCCAAGTCGCCGATCTTGGCGCCCGCACGGTGTTTCAGTTCACGCGGGACAAGTCCCAGGCGTTGGCGGCCGCCCGAGGCGAGGTCGCGGGGGAAGCCTTGATGCGTGCGGTGACGGACGTGCTCAAATTGCCGGCTCGCGGCGGGACGCCCGACTATCGGATTCTGAGGTACCTGAGCGGACGCCGCTATCCGCTGCCCCAAGCAGTGGCCTATGCCGTGGAAACCGAGCCGGGGATCCAGGCGTTGGTGTACCGGCTGTACATCGAGTCTTGGGTGTCACGTCCCCCTCGGACCGGTCCGCGGGCGATCCTGTACGTGGCGCACTTGTCCAGTGACGCCGAGCTGCGGGAGGAACCGTTGATCCGCGAGGTCATGCAAGCGGAACCGGAATCCCCCGTGTTCACATGCGACGTCCGCGGCATTGGCGAATCGCGGCCCGAAACGTGCGGTGTCAACACATTCCATAGCCGCTACGGCAGCGACTTTTTCTACGCCATCCACAGCTTGATGCTGGACCGGCCGTACGTCGGCCAGAAGACCCACGACGTGCTGAGCGTGCTGGACTGGCTGACCAGCCTGGGGCACACGGACGTGCACGTTGTCGCCAAAGGCTGGGGGGCGCTGGCCGCGACGTTCGCCGCCGTGCTGCACGAATCGGCCCGGCAGGTGACGCTCAAGAACGCCTTGACTTCGTATCGCGACGTCGCGGAAGCCGAGGATTACGACTGGCCGCTGTCGGCTTTGCTGCCCAACGTCCTGGCCCACTTTGACCTGCCCGATTGTTATCGGGCGTTGCAGGCCAAGGGACTGCGGAGCGTCGAGCCCTGGAATGCGATGGCTACGGTCTAGCGCAGCCGCTGCCGCAGTTCGTCCACGCAATCATCGAGCTTGACTCGCCACTGCTGCAGCGAGTCGCGGTCGCGGAACGTGACGGTGCGGTCCTGCAGGGTCTGGCTGTCGACCGTGATGCAGAACGGCGTCCCGGCTTCGTCCTGGCGGCGATAGCGGCGGCCGACGGCGCCTTTCTCGTCGTAGAACACGGGGAACTGCGGTTTCAGGTTGCGGTAGATCTCCTTGGCGATCTCCGGCATGCCGTCTTTCTTGACCAGCGGAAAGACGGCCGCCTTGATGGGCGCCAGGCGGGGATGGAACTTCATGACCACCCGCTCTTTCATGACCCCATTCTCGTCCGGGGCCTGGTCTTCGGTGTACGCTTCGCACAGGAAGGCCAAGGTCGCCCGGTCGGCGCCGGCCGAGGGCTCGATCACGTGCGGCGTGAACCGTTCGCCCGTGATTTCGTCGCGGTAGGTCAAGTCGCGGCCGCTGCCCTTCCATTTCGGCTTGCCGTCCGCGTCCAGTTCCAGCTGCAAGGGCCGCGTCTTTTCGTTCAGCTTGCCCTCCATGTGGCTGCGCAAGTCGAAATCACCGCGGTGTGCGATGCCTTCCAGTTCACCGAACTCGCCGGGCGGCAGGAACGGAAACGCGTATTCGATGTCCGCCGTACCGGTCGAATAATGGCTCAGTTCTTCCGCGGCATGCTCGCGCAGCCGCAGCCGTTCGCCGGCCAAGCCCAGGCCCGTGTACCATTGCAGCCGCCGATCGCGCCAATACCGGTACCACTCGGGCGATGAATTGGGATGGCAAAAGAACTCGATCTCCATCTGCTCGAATTCGCGCGAGCGGAAGGTGAAATTCCGGGGCGTGATTTCATTGCGGAAACTCTTGCCAACCTGCGCGATGCCGAACGGGACTCGCACGCGGGTGCTGTCCAGGACATTCTTGAAGTTCACGAAAATCCCCTGGGCGGTTTCCGGACGCAGGAAGGCCTTGCTGTTCTCGTCGCGGATCGCCCCGGTGTAGGTTTCGAACATCAGATTGAATTCACGGGGCTCCGTCAGGGTCCCCAGCGTCTTGGCGTCCGGTCCCAGGACGCGCGACATGTCCTGGACCGCGGGCAACGTCAGGAACTCGCCCTCCCAGTGCAGTTGCTCGGCGTCCTTGGAGCGGAGGTTGAAGAACTTCAGGGCCCGCGACTGGACGTCCTCTTGTTCGTGATCCGCTTCGGCGGTCGTGGCAACGAAAATCCGCTGGCCTTTGCCTTCCACCCAGCGACCGCGGACCTGGTCGTAGCGGTAGCGGCCCTTGGATTCCCGGCAGTCGACCATGAAGTCATGAAACAGGTCGTAGTGCCCCGAGCACTTCCAGACCTGCGGGTGCATGATGATCGTACAGTCCAAACCCGTCATCTCGTAGGAGTCCGGAGCACCCGGTTGAATGGTGGAATCGTCGTGTCCCGTGACCATATCCCGCCACCAGGCGTCCTTGATGTTGCGTTTCAGTTCGACGCCCAAGGGGCCATAGTCCCAGAATCCGTTCAGGCCGCCGTAAATCTCGCTGGATTGGAACAAAAAGCCGCGTCGCTTGCACAGCGAGACCAGTTTCTCCATTTCGATCATGGCATTGGTTTCCGTCTGACGGGTTAACGAACGAAGCGTGACAAGTCACAGAATAGAGAAAACCGGCAGATCACAAAATGGGGCTTTCTTTCGCGGCGTGCGAATCGCGACCGGGAAAATCATCGCAACCCCACATTGGACTAAGACTTACGATTGATTCGTCCGGTCGCAAGGAGTACAATTTGGCTGGAAGATGCTATCATCCCTACGGGTAAGACGCGGTTCGAGCAGCCGCCGCTGGGCCGGACGTCTTGTGCATCGCTGACCTGAATTCTCGTCTGTTGCCTTCTTCGCTCGAGTTGTCCATGTCCAGCCAAGTGCTTGACCGTCCGGCCAAAGGCTCTACCTCGGAAGGTAGCTTTGCGCGGCCGGAGGGGCGCGACGGGATCGCCGAGGTGGAGATTGTCAACGACACGGCAGCGTCACCCGGCGGCAGCCAGGTGACCTCCGCGGCGGAAGCGGAACGCGCGGCCGAGGGCGCGGTCTCCACGGACGAACAGACGGTGATCTCGCGGCGGAATCCCCAGTCGAGTGGTTCGTCGCCGAAGTCCGAGCCAGCGGGCCCCGCGTCGTCGCCGCGCGCCGACCTGGGGAACGTCCTGGAAGGCACGGTGCTGGGGCATTTCCGCCTGGAGAAGTTTGTCGGCGGTGGCGGGATGGGTTCGGTGTTCCGCGGCACGGACCTGCGGCTGGGGCGGACGGTCGCTGTCAAAGTGCTGTCGCGGGACCGCACCGAACCGGAAACGCTGCGGCGGTTTCAGAACGAGGCTCAGAGCGCAGCGCGACTGGATCACGACAACATCGCCCGCGTGTACTACGTGGGCGAGGACCACGGTCTGCATTTCATTGTCTTCGAGTACATCGAAGGCGTGAACATTCGCGATCTGGTCGAGAAGCAAGGCCCCTTGCCGTTGGCCGAGGCGATCAGCTATCTGTTGCAGGTGGCCGAGGCCCTCGAGCACGCCTCGCAGCGGCACGTCGTGCATCGCGACATCAAGCCGTCCAATATCCTGGTCACTGCCGCCGGGCGTGCCAAGCTGGTGGACATGGGCTTGGCCCGCCTGCGGATGGAGTCCGATCGGGAAGACCTCACGGCCAGCGGCGTGACCTTGGGGACCTTTGACTACATCTCACCCGAACAGGCGCGGGATCCGCGGATCGCCGACGTCCGCAGCGACTTGTACTCGTTGGGCTGCACCTTTTACTTCATGTTGACCGGGCGGCCTCCGTTCCCCGAAGGCACGCTGCTGCAGAAGCTGCTGAGTCACAGCAGCGAACTCCCTGCGGATCCCCGCCTGGTCCGGCCCGATCTCGACGAGCAGGTCGCCGGAATCGTCAACCGCTTGCTGGCCAAACAGCCTCGCGACCGCTACCAACAGCCCAACGAGTTGATCGGCGAGTTGTTGTTGGTGGCCGATCGGCTGCACTTGCCGGGCCTGAATGTCACCGGTGCCGTCTGGCTGGGCTCGCGCAGGTCGGTTGGGGCCCGCATCGAACGCACCCTGCCCTGGCTGCTCCCCGTGGCCCTGCTGTTCCTGTCGGTCTTCGTCCTGGAGCGTCTCACGCCTGACCCCGGCGGCCCGCGGACGAATGAACCGCCGGCCAAGGCCCTGCCCCCGCGAGTTGAGGCAGCCGGCAAGCCGCCCACGGCGAAGGCCGCCAAGCCTGACCGAAAATCTGTCGCGGCCCCCACCGCCGGCATCGCCTCCGGTCAGTCCGGCGGGCCGAAGCGAACTCCCGACCGCAATCCGGTCCAGTCCCGGGACGCGGCGTCGTCCGGACCGCAGCCGAAATCGGCACCCACGGCGGCGGAGCCCCCACTGTCCACGCAGCAAACGACGACTCCCGCGGTTCGCGTGCCCGCCGATCAGGCCCCGCCCGCCGGACCGACAACGCAAGCGCCCGAGTCGCCGCCGGCCGCGATCCAAGTCGAACCGCGGGCGCTCGCTCCCGCCAGTCCGGCTGGCAGTCCCACGGGAAAGGCCCCTCCCGCCGCGATCGATGCGTCCGTCGCCGACGCACGGACTCCCGCCTCGGCCAGCATTAACGCGGTGACGCGGATCATCGTCAGTGCGACGGAGGGCCCCCTGCCCGCGGACGCCAAGTCCGCCATGTCGCTGGCGGCGGCCTGCCAGCAGGCCGCCGCCTTGGGCGTGGAGACGATTGAATTGCACTTCGACGGCCTGCGCGAAGAGCGAGCGTTCGACATCCCGGCGGCGAAGCTGATGATCCGCAACGGGCCCGGCTTTCGGCCCACGCTCGTATTCCGGCCCGGCTTCGAGGACCTCGCCGGCGACCGCCGCATGATCCGTGCCCGGGGATCCTCACTCGCGTGGTCCGGCGTCCACTTGGAGTTCGAACTGCCTGACGAACCGGTGGACGATTGGGTGCTGTTCTCCCTGGCTGCCTGCGAGGTGTTCGAATTGCAGGACGCCGTGCTGACCGTGCGGAACGCGAACGAGCAAGGCCGGACGCTGCAGGATCGGGTGACGTTGTTGGAGGTAGGCGGCGAGCCGCGCGCGGAGCCCGTCGTCGGAGTCGGGGCCG
>CAIYOB010001079.1 GCA_903927685.1 uncultured Planctomycetaceae bacterium | reverse complement strand
CGTTTCGACATGATGGGTCTCCTGGAGGTTGATGGATTCGTCCCAGTGTAAGATCCCGGTTCGCCCGGTGCCAGACAGCAGGCCACGGAATGCTGTCAGCAGGCCACGGAAGGCAGTCATTGAAATGGAAATGGCAACTGGCAACGGAAAGGACTTCCCCGTACTCTGGCACGTGCCACGCTGTTGTGCTGTAATGGGACGCGAGTCGCGGCCGCCGAACCGGGACCGTCCGGCGCGCCGTTCGCGACCGACCAGCCAAGGAGACCGAACATGCGCACTCTGCTGTGCTTCCTGGTCCTGTCCTCGTGCCTCGGAGTGCAGGTCCCTGCGCCGGCCCGGGCCCAGTCCGCCGCCACCGAATGCGTCCGCGACCGGTTGTGGATTTGGGGGCATCCGGCGGGCGTGTACAACGGCAGCTACCTGGCAAATTGGCCCAGGAAATCCTCGATCGAGCCTGTCGCCGGTGCCCAGCAAATGGGAATCGAGAACCTGATTTTTGTGCGTTACGACGCCCAGCCCGCGCCGCCGTTCACGGCTTATTACGAGCCGTTCCGACAGTTGCGGCGGGTGTACTGGTCGCTGGTGGGCGCCGGCGGGGCGACCTCGGCGGAGGAACGCGCGCACGTGGTTCGCCTGGCGGAAGCGAACGAGAACCTGTGCGGCTTCATCCTGGACGACTTTTTCCACGAATCGGCCGGGACGCGCAGCGGGGACTTGCGCCAACCGTGGCTGGCCGAAAACAGCGTCTCGTTTCCGGTGACCGTTACCCTGACCGCTCCCGCGGCCGTGGCTTGCGACACGCTGGAACTGGTGCAAGCGGATTGGAGCAGCGGCGACTATCGCTCGAAAGATTATGAAGTCGAAGTCTCCAGCGACGGGCAGACGTTCCAGCCCTTGCAGCGCGGCACCTTGCCCAACGAACCGCTGGCCACGGTCCAACACAAGCTGCCGACGGCCGCCGTAGCTGCCGTGAGGATTCGCATCCTGAGCACGCACGACACGTCGGCCGCGTTCAGTTGCGGGCTGCAGGCCGTGGATCTGCGACGTTCCGGCCAGCGTCTGGATCTGCGGAATTGGACGGCGGCGGCGACCTCCAGTTATCCCGGCTTCGCCCCTGAAACACTGCTGGGCGTCGTCCGTCCCTTGCGGGCCTCGTTGACTCCCGAGCAATTGCACGAATTGGGACGACGCACGGTCCGGGGGCGCAAACTGCCCATCATGGCAGTGGTATACACGGGACAGATTTCGCCGCGGGCCAAGTGGCACCTGGATGAAGTCGACGAGGTTTGCCTGTGGACTTGGCGTCCCGCGGACTTGAAGGACCTCGAATCCAATCTGACCGCGCTGGAACAGCTGGTGCCCGGCAAGCCGATCTATCAGGGATGTTACATGTACGATTTCGACGCCTGCCGGCCGCTGGCGGTCGAGGTGATGAAGCAGCAGGCCGAGGTCGGCTTGAAATGGCTGCAGGCCGGCCGCATCCGCGGCATGATCTTCCTGGCCACCCCCAACGTTGATGTCGGCCTGGAAGCGGTGGACTGGACTCGCCAGTGGATTGCAGACGTGGGAGACGCCCGGTTGGGAGCGGCCGACGGCGTGTCCGGCGGTTCCGAATGATCGGGCAACGCTGCTGCAATAATGGGCAAGTGAACCCACTTGACGCCTGCCGGCTGAGGCCTGTCGCAGGCCAGCCGACTGCGTTTTGAGCGTTACCGGGGCACGGTTTAGGGCTCGCGGGCGTCTCGGACCCCGACACCGCCGCTCGACATGGCACACGCTTTGCCATCTTTTCGAGCGAACCCCTGGCTGAACGACCCAAGAAAACACACTTTCGCGCAGATCGGCAGTAGTTGAACGGCGTGGGTGCG
>CAIYOB010001078.1 GCA_903927685.1 uncultured Planctomycetaceae bacterium | reverse complement strand
TGCGCGAACGCCGAAGTCGAGAAGAGCGTCGTTCTAGTCGAGGAGCCGCCCGCGCCCGACCTGAGGATTCCGCCAGCACCGGATTTCCTGAGGTAACCGAATTCGGCGCGAAGGCGGCGCCAATCCGTTTGCACCGCGTCCCGCTCCCGTGCGTCAGAGGACTGGTTCCCCAGCGTGCCCTCCGATCCGGAGAGGAGAAGTCCGGGAAGGGTGGCCGGGGTCGAGTGCAGCGAGCCCCCGGAATCCTGACGGACTGTGGGCTCGCGGCACTCGACCACAGCCTTTGAAGGTAGATGACCAACGCCGCAAAGCCGTCCAGTTGCGGCGACAGCACCGTCTGCTCGTTGCGCTGAACGCCCGGATCGCCACGGCCGTGCCTTGCGCGTCGATGGCTTTGTACACCGCGGCGAACTGGCCCGCCCAAACCCGCGGCTGGTTGAACGCGTTGCGCTCGATCCGGCAAGCCTGTAACCGCGGGTCGCGAAACGCCACCCGCGGCTGCTGGACCATCGTGCTGAAGTGGGAAGCCAGGGGCCACGGCAGGGGCGCGATCCTGCGAACGCGAGCACACGATTGAGGTTGATCGCCCTATTGTTTGGCGGTGTCTGTATTTTCCTGAAAGCGCTTACTGCGGCGGATCGTCCGGCGGAAATAGGCCGACCAGTTCCTCGACTTGGCGAATGCGAACTCGACGCGTGTGGTTCAACTCCAGAGCCGCGATGGTCGCTCGGCCGATATCCGACAACCCCAACAACTGAAAGCCGTTCCAACGAAAATGCTCCTCCCAAACATCCGCTCGCGGATCGAAAAGCCGAGTTGTGGTTCCCGTCGCCGGATCGAGAAACTCGGTCCGGTTTGTTTTTTGAAGGTTGCACCGCGGACAGGCCCAAGCTAGATTGGCCAAGGTAGATCGTCCGCCGCGCGATCGGGGAATCACATGCTCGACGTGAAAAGTGGCTCCTTGCAGGGACTGGTGCATCCGGCAATACTCACACCGTCCCGCCGCCCGCGCCGCCACCTGACGTTCGGTTTCACGCGAGGGCGTCATTCCGGCTGACGCCCCAGCAGATGAAACGCTTCGGCCCGCACCAGGGACAGCGATTCGCTAAGTTCCACCAGCGTTTCCAACTCGGCGTGTTCCGCCCGATTCAGTAGCCCGTCCGTGTTGCGGTCCATCAGTTCTTGCAGACGCCGATCGGCCCGTGCTGGCAGCTTGAGGCTGCTCACCGATTCGACCCAATCCGACGGGGCGGGGATGGCTGTTGACATGGCGTTCGGCTCCAAGATCTGACCGAATGGAGAGAACCTGTCTCTCCTCAACGAATGAATTATAACCGCTCCACAGAGAACCGCCCAGCCGATTGCGTCAGTGCTCCTCCGGTTCGAAACCGCACGGGCGGAACGTTCGCCTGGTCCGGCTGCCAGCCCCGCCCGTGCTTGCGGATTGGCCCCGGTTCACGGCCGCCAGCCAGTCGACGTCGCCTCCGGCTTGCTCGACGCGCATCGCGTTGGGCCGCCGTATGCCGCCGGCCCTGAGCGCGGGCTTTGAGCATCGTGATCTTGACCAGCAACTGCCACAGTTGCGCCGAGCTGTCAATCTGGAACTCGGACGAGGGTGGTCGTCGCGGGCAACTGAAGACAACTCTGGAAACCCTCCGGGTTCCTCGGGACCTCTTCATGTCGTCCGACACGGACCGTCAGAACAGGTCTACTGCTGGTCAAACACAAACTTCACCTGCCCCTCGATGACCTTCAAGGCCGCAGAAAACGGCTTGCCGGCCTTCGACTGAAAACCTTCCAGCCGCGATGTCTGGCCGCGGTCCAGCAGCGTCTTGGCGGTGCGGGCGGTGATCCGCTTGCCGGCGATCGTCTTCCAGATCACGAACCGGCATTGGCCGCCGCTGCAGGCGAACGACTTGGGCCGCTCGACGACCGCTGCGCCGCAGACAGGGCACTTGCC
>CAIYOB010001077.1 GCA_903927685.1 uncultured Planctomycetaceae bacterium | reverse complement strand
GAGCCCCCAGAGGCAAAAACTGGGGGCTCGCCACTCGTTCCTCGCGGCTCGACCCCAGGCACCCAACCCGAATTCCAGGCATTGACGAAGCAACAGCCCGCGGGGCGCGAGAGGAAGACGGACGAGCCACAGGAGCAAGAAAATGTCTGACGGCGAGAATTGGGTATTCATGGTGTTGATGTCCGTGGGCCGCATGCTGCCCATCTGCATCGTCTGGATCGCGGGCTTGGTGATCGCGCTGGTGCGCTGGCCGCGCAGTCCCAGCGTCTCGCTGCTGGTCCTTGTGGCGACCGTGCTGGCCGGCGCGACGGCCATCGGCACGCAAGTGTTGTTCATGGTGCTTCCACGGTTTTGGGGCGTACAGGATTTCGCGCAGATGGCGGGAATCATCAGCGTCGCCAGTTCGTTTGTGCACGCCGGCGCCTGGGGCTGCCTGCTCGCCGCGGCCTTCACGGGACGCAACCAGGCGCCAACATTCCCGGTGGGCCGCAAGGATCCGTCTGCATGATGCGAATTGGCTGGCTGAGCCTGATCTTGGCCGCGTCCGGCGTGCTGGCAGCCGCGGCTGCCGATGCGCCGGCCTCGCCGCCGGCATGGTGGCCTCAATTCCGCGGGCCCCGGGCCAGCGGCGTCTCGTCAGAGCGGCATCCGCTGCCCGTGGAATTCCGCCCGGCCGGCGCGATCTGGAAGACGCCGCTGCCGCCGGGACATTCCTCACCCTGCGTTTGGGGCGAACGGATCTTCCTGACGGCATTTGACCGCGACGCACAGCGGCTGGAGACTATGTGCCTCGCTCGTGCCGACGGCCGGATACTGTGGCGTCAGGCGGCCCCAGCCACCTCGTTCGAAAAAGTCCATCCGCTCAGCACGCCCGCCAACGCGACCCCGGCGACGGACGGCCAGCGGGTGTACGTCTACTTCGGTTCGTTCGGCCTGCTGTGCTACGATTTCTCCGGGGCCGAGATCTGGCGACTGCCCCAAGCCGCCGCGCCCACTCCGTACGGGTCCGGCAGCTCGCCGATCGTGGCCGGCGAGTATGTGATCCTCAGCGTCGAGTCCCCGCCGAAGCCGGTCTTGCTGGCCATCGATCGCCATACGGGACAAGTCGTCTGGCGATACGACGGTTTGCCCTACCTCCCGGGCTACGCGACACCCGTGGTCTGGAACAACGCCGGGACCGAGGAAGTCGTCCTGCACAGCTCGGTGGGCGTGACGGCGCTGCGACTGGCCGACGGCGCTCCGCAGTGGTGGCTCAGCCAGCTGTCGGCGGCTTCCAGCACTCCCGCGATCAGCGACGGCCGGCTGTTCGTGGCCGCGTGCTGGCCGGGCGGCGAGCCCGAGGATCGCATCCCCCTGCCCGAGTTCGACCAGATCCTGGCCCGCTGCGACGCCAATCGCAATGGGCATGTCGACCGCCAGGAACTGCCCGCGGACATGCTGATCGTCCGCCGCGCCGAGTCGGGCGACATTCCCGGAGCGGAGATCCGGCTGGCGGATGTGTTCCCCTTTTTCGACGCCGATGCAGACCAACGCTATGAACGCGGGGAATGGGACGAGGCCCTGGCGTTCTCCCGGCACGGCCGCGAGCAGGGGCTGTTGGCGATCCGCTCCGGAGGACAAGGCGATGTGACGCAGAGCCACGTCGCTTGGCGGGAGAGCCGCTGCGTTGCGGAGGTGCCGTCGCCGCTGGTCTACGACGGACGCGTGTACATGGTCAAGGACGGCGGCCTCGTCACCTGCCTGGACGCCGCCTCGGGCCG
>CAIYOB010001076.1 GCA_903927685.1 uncultured Planctomycetaceae bacterium | reverse complement strand
ACGGCGTACCACCAAGGGCGGCGAACTCGGCTGCTGGTCCTCGGCATCGATGCCGCCCGCGAGGCGGCGATCCGCGACTACGAGATCAGCCAGGGCCGTCTCTTTGACCAGGGGCGGGGGGCCGTCCTGGAGTCCGGATTCGCGGCGGAAGTCGGCATCCAGTTGCACGATGAGATTAAAGTCCTGACGCGCCGCGGGCTGAAAACGACATCGGTGGTCGGACTACTGGAACTACGCGGCGTCGCGGGCTTCAAGCAGGCTGGCGTGCTGCTGGTCCCGCTGGCCGAGGCCCAGCGATGGTTTCTGCGTCCAGGCTATGTCAACACGATCAGTCTGGTGTTGACGGAAGATCGCGGGGCCGAACAGGTCGCGTTGGCGGTGCAGCAGCGTTTGCCGCCGGGGGTGCTGGTCCGCACTCCGACGGCGCGCACACAATTGGCGGCGGAAACGATGGCCAGTTTGGAGCAGGGGCTGCAATTCGCCTACGCGACGACGTTGGCCCTGGCCGCGCTGATGATCCTGAACACGTTCTTGATGAACGTCAAGGAACGCCGCCGACAACTGGCCATCTTGCGGGCCGTCGGAGCGACGCGACGCCAGATCCTCGGGATGTTGCTGCGGGAGGCATTGCTGCTCGGCGTCGTGGGGACCGTGCTGGGTTGCCCGGCCGGGCTGCTGGGGGCAGGGCAACTGACGCAAGTGATGGCGAGCTTGTACGGGACGTCGTTGCCGGTCGTGCAGCCTGACCTGGGGGCCCTCGCCGTCGCGGCCGTGCTGGGCCCAACTCTCGCCTTGCTCGCCACCTACCTCCCGGCCCAGCAAGCGGCGTGTGTGACGCCTGTCGAGTCGCTGCGACCGCTGATCAGCGACGATTCAGCGCCGCTGCCACGCTGGTTCGTGATCAGCTCTCTGCTGGCGTTCGCGGCCACTGGCCTGGCGCTCGCTGCCTCCTTGGCCGACTGGCTCCCGATCGAAGCGGTGATTCCGGTGGGCGTGGTGTTCATGGTCGCCTTCATCCCGCTGGCCCTGATCCTCCTCGGGCCCCTGTTGCGGCTGGCTGCCTTTCCCGCGCGGCGCTGGCTGGGAGTCGAAGGTGCGCTGGCTTGCCGGCAGTTGCTGCGGCGGCGGACGCGCACCGGATTGACCCTGGCCGTGTTGGACTTGGCTTTGGGGACCGGCATCGGTTTGGGAACCACTCTCACCAACAACATTGACGATGTGCGTGCCTGGCTGAAGAGCACTCACACCGGAGATTTCTTCGTGCGCGTGATGATGGAGGATCCGGCGGAGGGCCGGGCCGCCGAGATGCCGGAAGCACTGGGGGCAGAAATCCGCGCGATTCCGGGCGTCTCGGCGGTAGGCAGCCTGCGTTTCGTGACGGCTCAAGTCCGCGAGCAGCCGGTCGTGATCATGGTTCAAGGCCTGGCGCATGGCGAAAGCGTGGCAATCAACCTCGCCGACGGCGATCCGGACCAGATCACCCAGCGGATGCGTGGCGGCGAAGCCATCGTCGGCACCGTCCTGGCCCAGCGGTGCGGGCTTCAGGTCGGTGGGGAGGTCGAATTGACGACGAGTGCCGGCCCGCGGCGAGTTCGGATCGCCGGTTTGGCCAACGAGTATCTCGTCGGCGGACTGGTGCTGCACATGGAACGCGAGTCGGCCCGCCGTCTGTTCGACGTCGGCGGCGTCGACGTTTTCATGATCAAGGCCGAATCCGGCGATCGCCCCGCCGTCGGGGCCCGGCTCCGAGACCTCACGCAGCGGGAGGGGCTCATGCTGCATTCGTTCGCCGATCTGAGCAGCCGGCTCGAGGCGACATTGAACGGCGTCGTGGGCAGCTTGTGGGGGCTGTTGGTTCTGGGGTTCATCGTCGCCGGTTGCGGCATCGCCAACACGCTGACGATGAACGTGCTCGAACAAACCCCAGAACTCGCGATGTTGCGGGTTGTGGGCATGACGCGCCGGCAGGTGGCCAAGACCGTGCTCGCTCAAGCCTTCATCCTCGGCTTGATCGGCAGCCTGAGCGGCGTGTTCTCCGGGGCCACGACCGCCTGGGTGATCAGCCTCACGATGTTGCCGTTGCTCGGCTATCACATCGAGTTTGCCCTCCATCTGGACATGGTGTGCGGCTGCGTCCTGTTCGCCTTGGCGATCGTCCTCGTAGCGGCCTGGATCCCGACCCGCAAGGCTGTCCGGCTCGACTTGCTGGAATCGCTCAAGTACGAGTGACTTGTGATCAGTATACAGGCGGACCACGTCCGCGCGGCGCTGAGTGAGCGGAGCTTGACTTCCTGAGCCCAGCCGGAACCGGCTGGGCCCGCCGGTGCAGCTCCCCCGGCGATCGGCGGGCATCAGCCCGCCGGGGTTTCGATCCAGCGGCGGTAACAGGCATTGCACAGATACAGCGTCAGACGCCGGTACACCTGGTCGAGTGCTTCCTGGGCGGAAATCTGCTGCAGCGCCTCGCACAAACGGGCGAATTCCTCGCGGTGGTCGCGGGCCAAGTCCTCGGCGGTGAACTCCGGCGGCGTCGGATCCGCGATCGCTTCGATCCGGACAACATAGAACTCGCCCCGGCCCAGCCGCAGTTCCCGGCTGCAGCGGTCGCAGAACAACGGCGCATCCTCGTGCTCAGATGTCATGTCTGCTGTTATACTAACCCCGCAACCAATCGTAAACGCTCGCCCTGCATCCCGGAGAACCCATTCGATGCGAAATCCGTTGACGCTCGCCGCCACCTGCCTGCTGCTTGCCACTCCGCTGTCCGCCGCAGAACACTGGAACCAATTCCGCGGCCCGCGCGGAGACGGTCAGGCTGGCACTGCCGCGCTGCCGCTGCACTGGAGTGAGAACCAAAACATCACCTGGAAGTCCGCCATCCACGGCAAGGCCTGGTCGTCGCCCGTGGTCTGGGGCGAGCAGATCTGGCTGACTTCGGCCACGGAAGACGGCAAGCAATTATTCGCCATCTGCGCCGATGCCGGCACGGGCCGGATCATCCACGACATCACCGTGTTCGAAATCGCCGAGCCGATGTTCTGTTATCCGTACAACAGTTACGCCAGCCCGACGCCGGTGGTCGAGGGGGGACGGCTGTGGGTCCACTTCGGCAGCGCCGGGACTGCCTGCCTGGATACGGGCACGGGCCGCGTGCTGTGGGCCCGGCAGGACCTGCCGTGCGATCATTGGCGCGGGCCGGGTTCGTCGCCGATCCTGTTCCGCGACCTGCTGATCGTCAACTTTGACGGCTATGACCTGCAATACGTCGTGGCCCTGAACAAGCACACGGGCGAGACCGTCTGGAAGACCGACCGTTCGATCGATTACGGGTCGGACGACGGCGATCTGAAGAAAGCCTACTGCACACCCGCGGTGTTCGAACACCAAGGCCGTCTGCAACTGGTCAGTCCGGCCGCGGTCGGCACGGTCGCATACGATCCGCTGACCGGCCGGGAACTATGGAAGGTCTATCACGGCGGGTTCAACCCAGCGGCCCGGCCGCTGTACACTCACGGCCTGGTGATCATCAACACCGAAGGCGGCCTCAAGCTGCTGGCCGTGCGGCCGGATGGAAGCGGCGATGTCACCAAGACGCACATCGTGTGGACCTGTACCCGGCAAACGCCCACGCGTCCGTCCCAGCTGGTGGTGCAGGACCACCTGTACATGGTCAACGACCAGGGCATTGTCACCTGTCTGGATATCAAGACCGGGGAACCGGCTTGGACCGAGCGGATGGGCGGCCGCCACAGCGCGTCCCCGATCTTTGCCGGCGGCCGCATCTGGCTGTTTGACGAAGAAAACAAATCGCGGGTCATCGAAGCCAATCCTCGTGAATTCCGGCTGTTGGCCGTCAACCCGCTGGACGACGGTTGTATGGCGTCGCCGGCCGTGATCGGCGATGCGTTGATTGTTCGGACCAAGACCCATCTGTACCGGATCGAGGAGTAAAGGACCCTGCCATGCTCCGATCGCTCTTCCTGTTGACGCACCGCCCGGACGCCCGGGCTCCGGCCGAATGGCCGGGGTCAGGCCACGGCCGGCGGTTTCTCGTGCCCGCGCTCATCGGCATGGTTGCGGCCACCGGCTGCCAGGTGCGCAAATACGAACTGGAGATGACCCCGCGCGCAGACCGGCTGGAGCGGAAGCTCACCGTGTTCGAGCAGCGGACCGACGGGGAAAAGTCGGTGGATGTGGCGGTCGGCGATTCCGAGTTGGCACGCATCGCCGCTCAGTATGGCGTTGCCGGTCCGCAGTCCGGCGGTCCCAGGCACTCGTTCGCGAGGGAGTTTGCGGGGCGTCTTCCCGATGACGTCGGCGGCTGCGGAACCTATACGCGTTGGAGTACTTCGCTGGGCACGGCGACCGCGTACGTCGAGCGGGTGCGCGGCGACGACGACATCGCCGGGGACCTCGACAATCGCCGCGCGGCCGTCCAGCGACTTGTCGCCTTGCTCGCCGGCTGGCTGGATCAGGAACTGGCGGGTACCCCGGAGTTGCCGAAGCTGCGCGGCTTTCTGGAGGGCGACTTCCGTCGCGACCTGATCAATCTGAGCGTCTACATCAAGTCGCTGGAGTTGGTCGCGGCGGATGATCGCCTCGTTGCCCCCGCCGACCGGAAGGGCACGAGTGGTGCTCTGGCGCAACACGGCGTGCGCGTGGGACAGTACTTCATCGAGCGAGGTTACGTGGATCCCGCCCAGTTGCCGGACTGGATCTACGCCGTGGACCAGACGCTGCAAGAGCGGCCCGGCACGCTGCTGGCCCTGCTCCAACGCTGGCTCGCCTCGCGTATCGGCGTGCCGGCGGATCAGCCCGTGCCTGCGTCGCTGGCGCGGTTGAGTGACACAGAGTCAATTGAGGCATCGTTGCGAAGCTATCTTCGGGCGTCGGAGGACTACCAGGCCTTGCTGAAGAAACACGAGCAGGCGTCCGGACCCGAGCGCGAACCGCCGGAGCCTTGGAAGGTCCTTGAAGAGTTAGCGTTCACGGCGTTTCTCCCGGGCGGGATGTTCCTCCACGACCACCAGTTGACTGCCACGCTCGCCCTGCCCTGCGAACCACTCGGCACCAACGGCGTCTGGCAAGCCGACGAGCGGCGAGTGGAATGGAAGGCCGCACTCGTTCCGATTGACGCGGCGGCGAATTCCCTCGTCCGTCCGGCCTTGCCGGATGTGCTGTTTGCCTTTTGGGTCGAGCCCGCGGCCGAAAAGCAAGTCGAGCACTTTGGAAAGGTCGTGCTGACCGATCAGGACCTCGTTCAATACTGCCTGTGGCGCTGCGGCTTGCCGGACGAAAAGGCCCGCCTGTGGGAGGATTTTCTCGGCGGCCTGCGGCCCGGAGCGGGGCTGGGCGAGCGGATCAGCGGTTTCCGCTTTGCCGACGAGTCCCCGGACGCCGCGACGCCGAGTGCCTCCCGGCAGATTCGCGAAACCTTCGTGCAGGAACTCGCGAACCCCAACTGACTTGCGGGGCTCGCGGCCGCACCAGCTCGCGCAACCGCACGGTCTCCCGCAGTTCGCTGGCGACAGCTCGCCGGTGTGCTCTTCAGTCCGAATCAACTCTCCGCTATCATGCCGGCTGAAGGTTTTTGTTCGTTTTCCCTGTCTGGCCCCAACAAGGCACACAGCGCATGCATTACTCGGCGGTCGTTTTTGATCTGGACGGAACCCTGTTGGACACCCTCGCAGACATCGCGGAAGCCGCGAACCGCGTCTTGGTCAAGCACGGCTGGCCGGCCCACGAACGGGATGCTTACCGGCAGTTCGTCGGCGAGGGAGTCCGGGTGCTGTTCGAGCGTTCGCTGCCCCCGGACGCTTGCACCGGCGAACGCGTGGCCGCTTGTGCGGACGATTTCCGGGCCGTCTACGCCGAGTGCTGGAATGTGCACACCCGAGCCTACGACGGCGTCGCCGAGTTGCTGGCTGCGCTGGCCAGTCGCCGCGTGCGTCTGGCCGTGTTATCCAACAAGCCGGACAATTTCACGAAGGCCTGTGTGCGCGAATACTTTTCGAACTTGCCGTTCGAGATGGTCCTAGGCCAGCGGGACGGCGTGCCGCGCAAGCCCGATCCGGCCGGGGCGGCGGAGATCGCCGCGGCGATGGGACTGGCCCCGAGTCGGTTCCTGTACGTCGGCGATACGGCCGTGGACATGCAGACCGCGATTGCCGCCGGCATGTTTCCCGTGGGAGTCCTGTGGGGCTTTCGGCCGTTGGCCGAGTTGCAGGCGGGCGGTGCCCGGGCGCTGCTCGAGCATCCGTCAGAACTGCTGCGTTGGTTCCCGCCGAGCTAAGGAACTTCCGCGCATCGTTCACAACCGACACGCCGTAACCAGTCGCACCATTCCACACGACCGCTGTCTCCAATGTGCGCGTGAGCGTTCCGGCGTCCCCGGCGTCCTGCCAGGCGTTTTTTCTCCCGAGTTTTTGGCCCGTGTGACGAACTAAGCAACGTCGGCGGCGGGGACCGCGGACGCGGGCGGGTGGGGCAGGGCTGGGGGAGTCGCGCAGGCATGTCCGTGACGATGTTATCAATTGTGTTCGTCTTATCGGAGATCGGGGCGGTCTCCTCGGCGGCGATGATCGCGGACCAGATGCGGACGGCGTCGGGCCAGTGGCCGGCTCGAACTTCGCGGGACACGGACTGCGTAGCTGCCCACGAAGAAGCGGCAACGGTGGACGGTGCGCCGCACAAGGCCCACTCCGTGCTGCGATCGACCAGGCGACTGGACTCCGAAGCGGCGTCTATGCCGTCAGCCTCGCTGCTCGACCAGGCATTCTGCGCCACTCGTCCGCTGCCCGTCGCACCAGCCGTGCCGTTGCCCGCCCCGACTCCGGCCGCCATTTGGCCCAGCGTGCGGTTCACCACCCGCTCGGGAGCCGCTGCGGCCGCTCCAGCGGCGCCGCCCGCCGGCCGGCCGCAGTTATCCTTGGCCTGTCAAGCTCCCCAGGCCGCAAACCTGGGCCAGCAGGTCCGGTATCGGCTGGTCGTCCGCAATACGGGCGACGGAGTCGCCGAACAAGTGGTGGTCGAACCGCACCTGGTGGCCGGCGGCGGCAGCCGAGCCGGTGTGCAGCGCTGGTTTCCCATCGGCGATCTGGCCCCCGACGAGTCGCGTGAGATCATCCTCCGCACAGTAGCCCGGCAAACCGAATCGCTGCACGTCCGGTTCTTCGCCTCCGATCTCAACGGTTCCGAGGCCGAGGCGGGAGTCCAGGTCGAGGTGCACCGGCCGGCGGTGGAGGTAACCGTCGCGGGCCCCGGCGAAATCACGCTGGGGGAGCGGGGCTCCTTCCAGATCCGGGTGGCGAACACGGGGACCGGACCCGCGGAATCGGTGAACGTAATCTGTTCAATGGGCGATGGACTGCGGCTGACCGTCGTCGATCAACAAGTCCAGTTCACGGCCCAGCCGGGCCGGCTGGTCTGGGCCCTGGGGCGTTTGGCCAGCGGCGAAACCAAAACGTTGCGGTTCCAGGCCAGCCCGCTGGTCGCCGGCGAACAACTGATTCGCGTGGCCCTGGAGAACGCGGTTGCCGGCGCCGGCAGCAATTCACGTTCGTCGGCGGCGGAAAAAGTCATCATCATTCGGGACCGGACCGACGCTCGCGTCGCCTGTTTGTAACTGCGAACCATCCGGAGCCCCCGCAGGGAATTTCTTTGTGTCGTGGATGCCATGACTCGACGGGCCCGCCGGTGTGCCTAACCGGCGGGCCCGTTTTTTCCACCCGCAACCATCACGAACCACCAACCAGGAACAAAGAACTACGAACCAGGAATAAAGAATCGCGAACCACGAATCAGGAGCAAAGAAGGAACGGTGTCCATGAACAAGGTCTTGGTACTGTACGATTCGGCGACGGGGAACACGGCGCGGATGGCTCAGTTGGTCGCCGAGGGCGCGGCGGGAATTGACGGGATCGAGGTTCGCTTGCGGAGTCTGGACGAGGCGACGGCCGACGATGTCGTGTGGTGCGACGGGCTGGCCGTCGGCAGCCCGACCAACATGGGCGTCATGTCGTGGAAAATGAAGAAGTTCTGGGACGAGACGATGGGGTCCCAGTGGATGAAAGTTGACGGCAAGATCGCGTGTGCGTTTTCGTCCTCCGGCGGCTGGGGCGGCGGCGCCGAGCTGGCTTGCCTGTCGTTGTTGACCGTCCTGCTCAACTTCGGCTTCCTGGTCTTCGGCGTGACGGACTATGTCGGCAAGCTGACCACGCTGCACTACGGCGCCGTCACGGCCCGCCAGCCGCGCGACACGGACGCCCAGGAAGCTTGCCGCAAACTGGGCAAACGCCTCGCCGAATGGGTCGCCGTCTACGCCGGCGGCCGGCGGGACCAGCATCCGCTGGTCAAAGGGGACGTCCGGTTGCCGCCGGGATAGTCATTCGACGACAAATGACGCCAAGTTCCGCGAGCGTGGGAGCCCCAGACGGTCCGTCATTACGGCTGAAGAGGTGTACTGGTATGGAAATGGACAAGCAGCTCCATCGGGTCTTTGGAGCTCAACCAGAATGGGTGTAGGCAGTGCATACCTTGGTGGCCGCTTTTAAACCGTTGCTGGTCGAGCGAGAAAGCGAATTTGAGCGAACGGCGGGGGGATTTTTCCGCACGATCAAGAGCTGTAAACTGAAATAGGGGGAGAGGACTCGCTCGCTCCGCTCGAAGCGCCGCTGGCCAAATACTGCCGGTGACTCGGACACAAGCTCATAGCAAAAGGGTCGAACGATGCAGCATGACGAGGTAGAACGTTTGAAGGCGCAGTTTGCCGCCCCATTGAACAGCGAAGAGCGGCGATGGCTCGAGGATCTTCGAGCCATGCTCGACTTCGTCCTGGAGAACAACCTGAGCATCCAGCTGGTCTGGAACACGTTCGGCCACGACTACGAAGAGATCAGCCGCGCGGGGTTCGACTTGAACAAGGCGCTCGCCTCGGGGTTCTGGCCCAAGAGCCGGAACTTTTCTGACCGCGGCGATTGATGACGGGTTTGGCTCCGTCCCGACGAGCCCACGACCTTCGTTCTTGGCGCTGGGGCTCGCTGCGCTCGACCCCAGGCACCCTACAGACCAACGACAGACCAAGCCGGGACGAAGTCCTACGGCCCACCGGCCGCGGCCAGTTTGGCGGCGGCTTCCGGCTCGAGCATCACGCGGAAACCCACGTTGAAGACCCGCTGCCACGGTTCGTAGGCCAAGCGGAACGACGACCTGGCCCGTTGCGGGCGGTCGTACCAGGAACCGCCGCGGACAACCTTCTTGCCCTCCGCCGCCGGATCATCGCGGCCGTCAGCGGCGCGGTAGGGATACGGCCGGTACGTGCTGCGCGTCCATTCGGCGACGTTGCCGTGCATGTCGCACAGGCCGAACGCGTTCGGTGAGTACTTGCCCACCACGTCGCTGATCATCGAGCCGTCGTTGAAGCCGGGGATGCTGGGGATCCAGCGCGGCGAGTCGCCACGCGTCAGGTCGTTGACACGCTGGTCCGCGAGGTTGGCCAGTTGGCTGAAATCGATGCTATCCGCACCAAAGGACAGGGCTGTCGATGACCCAGAGCGGCAGGCGTATTCCCACTGGGCTTCGGTCGGCAAATCAAACCTCGCACCGGTCTCCTCGGACAGCCAACGGCAGAACGCCTGGGCCTGGTTCCAGTTGACGCGGATCACGGGTTGCCGCTCGTGGTTGGCCGCTTCGCCGCGGATGCTCTGGTCCTTGTTCAAGATGCTGATGTAGGCGCTGTCGTGAGTCGCATCGAACAGTGCGTACTGGGCGTTGGTGACCTCGAACTTGCCCAGGTAGAACGGGCGTTCGATGCGGACGACCGCCGCTGGGGCCTCGTCTTCGCCACCCGCGCCGTCGGCCTCGCCCATGACGAACTGGCCGGCCGGGATCAGCCGCAGTTCCAAGGTTTGGCCGCCCGGCAGGGCAACAGTCAACTCCGGCTTGAGTCCCGCCGCTTGCTGGCGCCGCGCGGCTTCCGCCGCATCAAACGGCCAGGCGTCGCAGGCAGGCACAGGCGGCCGCGCGGCCAACGGAGCGGGGGCGACGTAGGCGACCTGCGGCACCGGCTGGTCCGAGGCCGCTTCCGGATCCTCCGGCCGATTGGCGTACCGCGTCCGCATCTCCAGCCGCCGGGCTTCCATCGGCGAGTGGCCGCCGCGGTGCTCGTTCCACGAACCGTGGTCCGGGACATTCAGGTCGATCCAGGTCACTAGCCGGTCCCAGGACTCCGCGTCCAGTTGCACGTTGTAGTGGCCTTTTTCCAACAGCTGAATCAGCTCGCTGGTCGAGGCGTGATACTCCAGCGGCTGTTGCAGATGGTAATCGCTCTCCGGCCCCGGCCGGCGAACGAACGGGTGCAGGGCGATGTAGGACGGCGTGAAACCACGCCAGCCTGCGGCTGACTTGGCGGTGAAGTCGGCCAGCGGTTGGCCTTCATGCTGGCGTTGCCCATCGTGGCAACCGACGCAGTACCGGTCCAGAACCGGCTGAACCTCCCGCTTGAAGCCGAAGCCGCGCGCCGGCCCGTACCAGGGTGCGATCGATACCGGGCGGTGCTGGCTGGCCAGGCGGTACTCGGGCGGCGGTCCCGAATTCTGTGATTCGTGACAGCCCACGCAGGACAGGACTTCGCCCGGCATGGCGGTGAACCAGCTGCGCATGATCTGCAGCGCTCGGCCCTGTTCGTCCAGCGGCTGGACCACAATGGGCATGTTGGCCGGCACTTTGAAAATCGCCGAGCCATCGTCTTTCACGGGCACGGTGCCGTGGATGATCCGCGCGTCCCACGGTCCGTCGATGCCGATGTTGATGTGTCCGCCCATGCCCGGATACGCATAGTGCGGCGAGTAGACACGCAGGCTCTTGACGGTCCCCCGCGGCACGTCGCGGAGGCCTTCGCCGCGGTAGATGTCGGTCAGATACACGGTCGCCTCGTCCTGCGCCAAATCAACGCGATCCGGAATCGCCGGCGGCCGCGTGGTTTTCTGCAGGGGTACGGGCTCCAGCAGCGCATAGCCGGGCTCTTCCTTGATCAGCAGCAGGTTGTCGAACACGTCGGCCAGGTACAAGCCCCAGGACGACGAGGCGGTCGGCTGGCAGGACACCAGGAAGTACTT
>CAIYOB010001075.1 GCA_903927685.1 uncultured Planctomycetaceae bacterium | reverse complement strand
TCGCTCCTGGCTGACGTACAGCTGCCGTGCGACAACGGCCAAGTCGCTCGGCACCAAAATCAGCGCCGGGGTGATTCCCAGGGGATGGCCGTCCTCGTCCGCCAGTTCCATGAACGCCTTTTCAGCCGCCGCCAGTCCGTCGGCGTCCAATGCGGAGCCGGCCCCCGTCAACAGGTTGGCGCGTCCGCTGGTGAAGAACGCGGAGTTGTTCAGGAAGGCTTTCCAGAACTCGTTGTTCAGCTTCAACGCCGCACCACGCCCCAGGCGGTTCCGCAAGTCATCGAACGCGGACAAGTCATCGTTGATGATGTCTTCGCGGGTCAGGCTCATCATCCTGGCGTAAGTCTTCGCGCGGATCGTCCAGGATTCCTGGCTGGCGGTCCCATGTTTGATCTCGCCGCCGGGGCCAAGCTCCTCGTAAACCAAGCTGGCGTTCAGCCGATAGCTGGTGTAGCTCTTGAAGTTCTCGACCGAACGAATACGGGAGATTTCCCGCCAAACCGCTTCCACAGCGTCGAAGCCATCGGCGAGCAACTTGTTACCGGTGGTCGTCAATAGCGTCGTGATCGTGTGCGTCGAAAACGCCGCCTGCAAAACGTCTCGCAGGTTGCTGGCCCGGAGCGTTTGCTCCTGGACGCCGGCACTCGCCGCGGCCCTCAGCAACAGGTGGTGCAAGCCAACTCCGCGGAGCCGGGCGGCATCACAGGCTTCGAGTACTTCGGGCTTGAAGTGCCTTTCCACGTCCAAACCCAGCGTGCGACAGAACGCCGCCTGCAACAGCTGCTCACCAGCATCGCTGTTGCTCGCGTGAATCGACGGGCCTTTCGGGGCACTGGCGAGAAACTCCCGTCGGAGATAGGCGTCTCGCTCGCAGCGGACAAGCTCGGCGTCCAGGCGGTCGAGACTCCAGCCATCGTTGACGGCGGTCGCTCGCAGTTCGCCCAGGCGGTGGGCCAGCTGCTCAGCGACGATTGCCGGGGCGGTGTCGCACTTCGCGTTGATCGTCGCGACTCGCGCACGCTCGGCGGTCAGGATGTCGGTGGTTTCGGTGGAAGTCGTCATGGTCGTTTTCCTCGTTGCCGCAAGTGAAACTTGGGTGTTTTCGTCGGCACCACGCGGCAAAAATGCGATGCCCGAAAGTTCTGTTTTTCGCGCCACGAGCACAGGCCCGTTGAACGTCCGGCCGTTGGCGGAAACCTGCTTGCCGGAGGGCACGTATTCCATCGCGGTCAGGGGCCTTGCCTCGATGCTGGCCTGCCACGGGAAACCGTTGTCATGGTTGCCCATGAACTCGACCGCCGCGGGGCCAGTCCCGCTGACCGGACCGAACAACACAAGCTCGCGTCCGCTGTTTTCGTGCCCGTCGATGTGTCCCACGAGTTTCGTCTCGTCGTGAAACAGATTCGCAGCCACGGGGCGAGCGGGGAACGTCAGGCCGGCCAGATCGACTAGGACGGGATCCGCGAAGCCGTTCAGTTTGAGCGGTCCACCGTTGTAGGCTTTGGCCGTCCAACGCCGCGGGCCTTTGCGGTCGCCGGCCGCCGCCGCCTGCAGTTCAACCTGGCCAGCGTTCAGGCGGAGTAGTTGCTCACTCATCGCTCTTGACCTCCCGGACCGGCGGCGCGATGGCCAACAGCGCCTTGTTGTGATCGTCGCCGGAGTACAGCGCCACGCCGTTTACGACAGCGACCGGCGCGGCCCCGATCCGATCCAAGGCGGCCTGCACTTCCGCAACACCGACTTGGAAGAGCGCGGCCATGTGCCCCAGGCTGCTCAAGTACATCGTTTGCTTGGATGATGCGTTCATGGTGTTCATTTTGTCACTTTGTGCTTTTTCGTCCACAGGCAAACGGGCCTTCTTTCCAACCGTTGGAAAACTACTCGCAGACGACGAAAACCCGCTGGCCACAGTCGCGACAACGGGAATGGCGTACCACCGTGCCGCTGGCCCGCCTGGTTGATCGTTCGGCCCGAAGCCTGGTCGAACCGCACGAGGGGCAGCGGGGACGCGTCACGTGAATGTAGATCGGGGCGGGGCGGGGCTTGTCGGGTGTCATCGGGGCTTGCTCCGTTTTTTCCGCTCGGGAGCCGCTTCCATCGCCGGCCGCGGGCGGCCGCAAAATCTGCAACCGCGAAAACGCGTGTTGTTCGGGGCGAGCCACAGGCGCACGTCCGAGCATCCACAGCGAGGACAACGACCGGTGTCGATGGATCGGGTTTCGAGCGCCATTGTGGCCAGCGTGACTACGTGCAATTCCTCAGCCATGTTTTGCGTCTCCTCGAATGAGCGTTAAGAGCGGGTCGCCGGGGCGGTCGGCCTTGCGGCCCCGGGGCCGCAATTCCTGCAACCACTGTCGGCAACAACGCGACCACTTCAACCGGGCATCATCATCGGCGGCCCCCTGCCATCGCGACCACGCAAACGCGAATTGCTCGAGCGCGACCAACGTGCCTTGCGATCCGTCGGGCAGTTCGGGAGCGAGCTCCAGCCATTTCGCCGTGGCAACGGAGTCCAAGTGTTCGGGTGGTTGTGTCATCGTCCTGTTACCTCCGCAAAACTTGTGCTTCCCGCGGGGGCCTTGCCGGGTCGGAACCAATCGGAAAAACAACCACCCCAGCCAATTCCGCATGGCATCGGCAGGACCACGTTTCCGGGGCTTGCCGCCTTGGAGTCTCGAAGCTCTCGTTCGGCCACGGGCAACGCCTGGTCGTACAAGTCGGACAGCTCCACGTCGAAGGTGATCTCCGCCGGTGGCGACTGGGGACACCCGGCCCGCAACGCCGCCCGTCCGGCCGATGTGATGCCGTACCACGTTTTTCCATCGGAGTCACAAGACGCCCGGACGTAGCCGGCCGAGAGGAAGGCAAGCATGTCGTACTGCAGAAGCTGCAGTTCGGCTACCTCCTCGTCCGTCCCGCTCCAATCGTGGTTTCCGCAGAACAGCGGTTCCGGGAGCAACGCCGTTTTCGCCCTGCCGCACAACTCGCCCATCGCGACGAACAGCGGCCAGCCATCGGCCAGCGTGGTACAACCGGTCAACCGCCTGCCGCACGAATCGCCCAGCGGGGATAGTTTCACCCCGGCCCGCTGTCCACGGCGGTCAAGAGCGAACGTCACCAGTCCGGCCGACTCCAGGGTCGTCAGCGTCCGTTCATGGCGTTTGCGGGCGGCATCGGCCCCGGATCCACCCAGGGGCAGGCCGATCGTGCGAAACGCCCGTTGTCGCTCATTCCGCACTTGGGCGAACGACTGTTGGAACGGACCACGCATCGGGTGGAACAACGCGTCCGTCCGGGCCAGCAGTTCGACCAGCGTCATTCGTTCAGGGCTTGGCATTTTTTTTACTCAGTGTCACAAAGTATATGAAGGTCGTTTTGGAGCAACGAGGTGGGGAATCGCGGGCCTCATCTCCCAGGGAGGACCCGACATGGGGGCACCCTTGTCCACTATTGGATTCCGTCCGCTACATGCGTTCTTCCAGCATCAACGCCGCCGAACGGCTCGGAAGTCGAACCGCCAGCCGTGCGCTCGCCACAGGCCACGCCTGGCCCCGTCTCGAATGGCCCCGGAGCCCGGCCACCAAGTGCGTCATCGAACACGCGATACAGGGCGAGGAACGTCACCCCGTCACCATGCCAGCGCAGGAACCGCGGGTAGCAACGGCACCACAGCGACCAGAAGGACGGCGCGGTCGTGGCTTCGGCGCGGATCAGCGTCACGGCCTGATTCCACTTGGCGACGGGGACGCCTTCGGGCGGGGCGCTCGGGATCTCGGTCATGGTCGGCGGGAACGTGGTCATGGCTGGATGTCCTTTCCGTTTTCGTCCAGGGGCAGGGCAGCGTATTCTCCGCACCAATCGCAAGCGGAAACCTTCGGCCAGTCCGCCTGCGGAAAGCCACCGTCTTTGGATTCTTCGTCCGTCGGCATGTCACGGGGCAGTATCGAAACCGGCCGCGGGGCGTACCGACGGCACAGGCCGTTGAATGGTCGGCCCTTGATCTCGTCCAGGGGTTGAAGGAACCTGCAAGTTCCGCAATTTTGAATCATGGTTTTTCCTTCCTGTTTTGACTGGGACAGACTGAGCGGGACGGTTGTCCCGTTGGCCTATCCCGGTTTGGTGACTGGGACGGGACGGGACGGGACTCTATATAGTCCCGGTCCCGTCCCAGTCACTTGTCAACCGGGACAGACGGGACAGCCTCATTCTGTCCCGGCTGTCCCGGCTGTCCCGTTGCGGTGTTTCACCAATCGAAACCCTTCATACTTCCTGCCGTTTTTCTCGACCGTGATTTCCTCGATTCGCATTTCCTTCACCAGCTGCCGGGTTGCCCTGGCAAAGTTGTCCGTGTTCAATCCGCAGTCGGTTTTGATGTCGCGCTTTGTCGCGCCGTCCGGGTGGTCGCCCATCGCGACAAGAACCCGTCTGCGGTGATCGGCTTCACGCTCGCCGGCCTGCTCTGCCTTTCGCGTCTCGCGCTCGCGTTTCACTTCCTGTCGCACGTCGCCGGCCTGCTTGACTTCGACGGACCAATGCCGGCCCGCAAACGTGTCCGGGTCTAGGATGCCTTCGTCAACATCGACGGCGTAAAGCCCGCCATGCCCGGCCGAACCTCCCGCCCGCATCCATAGCTCATGTCGCCCATCGCTGGCGTATGGCGTGCGCCGTTGCAGAAGGCACCATTGCCGGGCCCACTCGGCGATACCGGCTTGTGCCAATTCCTCAAGCCCGGCTGGTTCGTCCTGGTCTGGTTGCCCAGATTTTCGGAAGTGGTGAAGAACGATGATTGTGCACCCGGTCTGCTGTCCGATCATTCCCAGGGGTTCAAGCAGCGCCCCCATCCCCATTACGTTGCTGGCCAAGCTCGCGTTTTCAATCGACAACGCCATCAGGTAGAACGGGTCAAAGAACGCCACGTCCTTCCCTTTGAGTACCTCCGCAAGAATGGCAAGGTGATCGCCTCTCGACAGCTTCGGGACAGCAAACGACCATGCAATATCCGCCTCGGACGGGTCGATGTTTCTGGCCTTGGCCTGCCGTTGGAACGTCTCTCGAATCGTAGCTGCTCCGCTCTCGGCAGAAAAAACCGCAACGCTCGATCCTTCGGCCGCGTACTCGCCTAAGAACGCCGTGCCTGTCGCCAGTGATAGGGCCATGTCCAGCATGATGCTGGTTTTCAGGCACTTGGATCGTCCACCGATTACGCCCGGCTGGCCAGCGACAAGAACGTTTCGGATCAGAAAACGCGGTCGCAAGTCCAAGCCCAGAAGCGTAGCCGTATCGATCAGCTTGGCGAACGGCGGGGCCTCGG
>CAIYOB010001074.1 GCA_903927685.1 uncultured Planctomycetaceae bacterium | reverse complement strand
AGCCATCGGCGGACAGATCGAAATAAGCCACTTCATCCTCTTCGCCTGTGGAATCCGGCCCCAATACTCTTTGGCACTTGAGTTCGACGCCCTGACCGACGTCTCGCCCGGCGGTCGTCAAAATAGAGAAATTTTTCTTTCCCGTCAGCACCGCGACCTGGTCGTTGCCGGTAAAGGCGAACTGACGGACCGATCTTGCTCGCCAAAGCAGAGCACCCGACTTCTCGTCCCAAAGCCGTAGCCCAGAAATCCCGGCGGCCCCCAACAAATGGCCGTCCGGCGAATAAGCGATGGAATCTACAGACTCAAGGCCGTCACAATAGTCGAGCAGCCGCTTCGTGCAAAGGTCCCAGACATAGATCCGCGCTCGCTCGGTGACCGCGACCAAGAACCGGCCATCGTTCGAGAAGAGAAGCCGACGCACGAGTGAACCGTGCCCGGAAAAGGACCCCACCTCTTCCAGGTTCGTGCGAGCTAACAGACGAATAGTTAGCTCGTTGCTATCCAGAGCAAGGCATTTCCCGTCGGGAGAAAACGCGACGTTTGATGTACCAGTATGCGCGACGCGGTGTAATTGTTGCCCAGTACCCACATCCCGGATTCGGACGAAGCCTTCAAAGGCGGTGGCGACGGTGCCGCCGCAGGGCGATATCGTGTGGGGGCTTCCTGACCACGGGTCGTACCCCACTGGTTCGTCCCAGCTACTTAAGTCACCGAGGTTTGTGATCTTGGTCTGTCCAGTTTCCAAGGAAAGCACGCCCATGGTTTCAGCTTGGCCGACAAGGACGAGATTTTTATCGTCTGCCGTGAACGCCATAGCCATCAATGTGTCTGCAACTGATAACGATTTCGAACCTTGATCCGAGTCAAATCCACGCGGCTGGAAGTCGCGAAGTCTGCGTGCGGCGACAACGTCGTACAACGCAATACGAGTCCCGCCACGTTCGTAATGGCCGGCGGCTAGAAACTTACCGTTGTGGGACAGAGAAAACGGCAAATCCGCCCCGCCGGTGCCCAGCCGAGAGACGATTCGGTCTGTAGCGAGATTCCAAATTGCCAAGCGGTCGTCCGTGTCACACGATATTAGACCTTAAACAAGCGAAGGCTGATGAGCATTTTCGGTGCTTTTTCGCGCAAGCGTCGGCGCGCAACGCGAACGTTCCGGCCCCCGGCCGCGGGTAGTCGTTCAAGTTTCAGGTGCTTCATTCGGTGACGATTCTTGGGCTAGGCGTGGCGGCGGTACCGAAGCATCCAGACTTCGGCTTCGAGAGGTTGCGTCTCAACAGCGCAACGGCTTGCTCAACTGCTCCACCAAGCGAAAGAACACGGATTGCCAGGGGTTCCAGGCCAACAGACGATAGATGATCTTTCCCGCGGTCCGAATGATCTGCGCGGGAATGGCAATCATCGCATTGCGGAACGTCACAAAGTCCATTCGAAGAAGCGTCTTCTTTTCCGACTCGTGCTTCTCTTTCCAACGGCCATGGACAGGAATCATCAGAGCGGCCCACGCCTTGAGACTCCAAGCTAACGAGGCTATGGCCATGTAGGCCCAGTTGCTTGTCAGGTTGTCCAGCGGCGCCGTTAGGGCATGCACACCATTTTTCTGTTGTTGAATCAAGTTCTCCTGATTGCAGCGATCGTTAGCGCTGAAGACAATCTCCTCGGCGGAGCTTGTCCAGTCGTTTGTGAGGTAGAAGAAGCACACGGACTTATCGAAGAGCTTGGCCTGCCCTTTCGAGACTTCCAAGTCTTTCCAGACCACGATCACACGGTAGTCCTTCCCGCACTTCACCGGGCGGTACGTGAATTCGGCTACGTACTCGGCCACCAACTTGATATTCTCAAATTCCCGCTCTTCGACGATTTGCTCTTTGACCTTCTCCGGCCGTGCTCGCGGCTCGGTCTTGACCTCATAGCGCTCAGGCCGTTCCAGACGCTTCCAGGCCCGTTTCGGCAGGCTTTCCGCGAGTTGGTACAGGTTCGGCATGGCGTCAATCCCGAACACAAACCTGACTCCGTCCTCGTCCCACTGATCCAGGTACTCCGTTTGCGTGAAGTCGGTGTCGCCGCGGAGTCGGATGCACCGAAAACCAGCCTTGCGGCAGTAACTGATCGAGCGGTCTAAGAAGAAAGCGGCGTTCTCGTGGCTGGGGCGATTTCCGCTTCGGTTCACGATGTAGAGGGGCTCTCCTGTATTCGCCAGGGAGATCAGCAGGGGATGATAGCCCCACTGGCCCTTGTAGTTGATGTCCATTCCTTCTTTGCATTCGCCATAGGTCTCGACCATCGTGCCATCGGCCTCGATGATCGCTTCTTCAAAGAACGATGCCGGCTGCTGTTGCCAGACCTTGATTCGAGCGCGGTTGAACGTCTCCATCAAGCTGATGACATGCATCGTCTCGAACCGCCGACAGAAATCGCCGGCCGTGGTTGGATCCGGAATCCGTTGGGCGCCCAAGGCGTTCAGATACACTTCATCATTGCGACGCAATTCCAGGTGTTCCAGGCAGGTTCCACCGGCGAGGAGATTGTACGCGATGTTGAGCACATGATCCGACTCGCTGTACGGCAAGTAAATTTTGAAGATGCCCAGTCGCCGATTAATTTCGTCATCCAGACCCAGCTGCTTCACCAGCTGGTGAATCATGCCGAGTCCGCCTGCTGAGATCGCTTGCGTGCGATCCGCGAGCTCATAGTGGATGTTCGAGGCAGATATGACCGGGCAGTCGGGCCCAAACTTCGTCTTGTCCAGTCGCGCCATAATCCGACGCTTGCGTTCGGCCAACTTTCTTCGTACCCTAAAGTTCACTCGAAAACCCTCCGTGTCTGAGGTGATGGAGATTCCTTACACTCCATGTACCACCCAAGAAACCCGAGGGTTTTCGTGTTTTCTGAAAAATTCTCCCGCAAATTCCACGGAGCCTTCGCTTGTTTAAGGATTAGATTGCGCGAGTCGCGAGAGAACTCGAGTCGAATGTAGCTTTGAGATGAACCCGGATCTGCCAAATCCTTGAGGTGCCAGCCGCTGGACACATCCCACAGTCGAATCACGCTGTGCCGCGAATCCGCAGTCGCCAAGATTTTGCTGTCGGAAGAGATCGTCACAGCAACAGATTCAGCCGTGATTCGCATCCGAGTCGTTCCAAGTCGGATAATTGCGCCAACAGGCAACTGGTCCCCGAAGGCATCAGGTCCACCTCCCGTGACCGGATCCTGGGCGGTGAAGCACGTTACAGCCAAAAACGTGAGTAGCTGGTTCATCTTTTGTGGTGGACGTATAACAGATTAACGGACTGCGCCTTTCGACTTACGACAAGTCCCAGATAACCGTCCCAAGTTCGCAGTCGCAACAGCAATCCCACTCTCTTTCGACAGACTTCTGAGTCTGGAAGCCCGGAAAGTCTGGAACATTCGTCTCAGCATAAAGTTCATTCAGCGCGGCAATCAAGGCATCGGTTTGGCAGGCGGAAGCCAATGCACACGCCTCCTTGATTCGCTCTTTTCCTGTACGAAACAACTTGCTCAAGACGGTGGCCACCTTCTTAAAGTCGTCGGCTGGAGCCGGAAGAAACACAGCAGTCCCCCATTGCACCCATTTCCCGCGAGTCGGCGTCTTGCAGGGGACCCGAACAATCCCAGAATCGGAAGGAAAATTGACCTGCCGTGATTGTACCGCTGCGGGTTGCGACCAGGCAAGCAGGAACTTGAGAAAGGAATTTGAGAAACTGGCTGTCGGCATTGGGGCCCGTTGCCCACGCGGCGCGCCCTCCGCTCGACCCGGCGTCCCCATCCGCGGTTGGTCGGGCCAGCGGCTGGAATTGAATGTTGAGTTCCACACCGGCCGCAAACATCTGCCGGTTGTCAGCCGGCGTCGCGCGGCGTAAAGGACGAACCCCGACGATGCTTGTCACGATGGCGTTTTTGCGCCGACCGAGCGATCGGCCACAACCTGCTACCGAATTGTCAATGAACAACGTACGGCGACAGACCTACCGAACCGTTCTTGACACCGCCTAGCCATTAGTCTGGCCTACTGCAGCTAACCCATCGCTGTGGCTTCGCATCAAACGGAACTCGCTGGACCAGGACACCATCCCGTGAATCTGCCATCCGTGCCTCCGTCCCGATACCGCTACAGGAGTATGTTCCAGGAGCGGCCATCGCTCAAGTGCCCGCCTGCGGCTGTGGCCCGTTGGGCATCAGACCGAACGCGGAGCGATGCCAAGCCGATGCCGCAATCGTACCAATTCGCCCTCGCCAAACAAGCCAACGTTGCTCGAATTCGACCGACGATGGAGCTTCGCGCGTCGCGAGACAAGCGACCGATAGAAGCACCAGCGGCCGCGCCGGGCGGGGCACCGTAGCCCATTCGAATTGTCGCTGCCCGCGTCTCAAACCGTGGGCTCGTTGGCCGCGCGCCGCACCGTGCGCGAAGCGCCGCGTGCCCATTCATGGTTGATCTGGCCAACGGTTGGAACTGGATCTTAAGTTCCACACCGGCCGCATGCATTTGCCGATTGTCACCCTGCGTCGCGCGGCGTAGAGGACGTACGCCGACGAATCTTGGCACGACGGCGATCTGCGCCGACCGATCGGTCGCGTCCGACTACCAGATTGTCATCCAACAACGTACCGCGACAGTCCTACCCAACCGACCTTGCCGCCGCGGGTCCCCTTGTCGACCTCGTCGCAGGCACCCCATTGCTATGCCTTCGCATCGAACGAAACTCACTGAACCAGGACACTCGCCCCTGTCGCTGCCAGTCGCATGCGTGAATTGACACTACCTCATACATACCACGTCACCTTACCCAGGGTCGATCCGCAACGATGGCATTAGACGGCGAAGTTCCCGCTCACCTTCCTCCGAAACCTCAGTGCAGTCAATGTACAGTACCTCGAGATTTTCTATGTTTGTGATTGCAGGGACGCACTCATCCGTGAGTCCAGTAAACAGGCAATAGAGCCGCCGCAGGCGACGAAGCGAACACAGTTGTGCGACACCAGCGTCGGTGATCGACGTTCCCGAAAGGTCAAGCACCTCAAGATCGTACAGCTT
>CAIYOB010001073.1 GCA_903927685.1 uncultured Planctomycetaceae bacterium | reverse complement strand
GGCGTCAGCTGGCGGCCTTGCTGCCTGTCCCCGTTGTCGTTGAAAAAACTCCACGTCTGCAGCCGGTAGCCGTTGCCGGCCAGTTCCTGCTCGTAGCCGGACATCTCGGCGACCAGCCAGATCAAGCCCGCGGCGCTGTCGACCGTGGCACGTGTCTTGAGCCCGTCGGGCGTGCCGACCAGGCCTGCGGTGGGCGGCGTCGGGACCAGCGTCCGGGCGGCTGCCAGGACGTGCCGCGCCGCGCCGGCCGGCGCGGCGGACTCCAGTTCCGCGGTCAAGTCGCGCGGCCCGAGCACCTGCAGCAGGTCCGGACGGTTCACCAAGCCGAAGACCGAGCCGGCCCGCGCTGCGACCTGGTCAAAGCCGGTTCGCGGCCAGCCGTCGGTCAGCCGCACGATAGCCAGTGGGCGTGGAGCCACCGCGGCGTAGACGCAATCCCAATCGGTGACCGTCGCCAGCGCGGTCAGGTACGGCATGAGATGGAAGAAGTGCAGCTCGCCCGGTGCGACGTTGGCCGCCCAATCCCGTCCCGTGGTCACGTCGACCGCAGCCACGCCCGCAACGCGTTCTTCCAGCAACGCGGCCAAGCTCGCATCAATGCCGCCGACGCCGGAACCCGCGATGACAATCTGGGCGGCATCGACCTCGCCGCGACCGGCCAGGTGGCGAAAGGCCGCCAGATCCTCGCGGACTCGCCACGCCAAGGGCGAACGTCCTACGGCATCGGCGGGACCGATCAACCGCTTGGCCTCGTCGCCGTAGAAGCTGGGCTGCTCGGCGTTGGCCAAGGGCTGCAGACTCTGCGGATGCACCGAAGCATGCTCCGGCACGATCACCCAGTAGCCGGCCGTGGCCAAACGCCGGGCGGCGTCCGTCAGACGCGCGACGGCGTAGCACTGCCGGTCGTCGTGCGACAGGACGACACCCGGGCTCTTGCCGGCCGGGGAGGCGGGACGCACGAGGACCGCGGGACAGCGGAAGTCCGGATCTACGCCGAGTGCCAAGCGCTCAACCACCAAGTCGTCGCTGGAAGCCGTGCCCAGGACCTGGTCGTCCGGCGCGGTTTCGGGGCCCGCGCTACACGCGGTTCCCAGCCAGGCGACGAGCGTTTCCCGGTGGGCCTGCCAGGCTGCCGCGGTCAGCGATTCGGCCTGCCGGGCGGCAACGCTGATCTCGATTCGCCGCTGCAGGTATCCCAGCACGCGGAAATCCAATTCGGCCGTTGGGGCGTCCGAAGCAGATGCCTCCGCCCCGCCGCCGGGGGCACTCTGCGTGCTCGGGGGTGGCGCGGTCGCCGAGGGCAAAACGCCGGAGTTGAGCCATTCAGCAGCAGCGGCTGCGCAAGACGTCAGGTCATCTGCCTCGTCGCCGGGCGTCAGGCGAATGCGGTCTTGCGTCTGGTACAGCCCGTACACCGCTTGCATGGTGCCGACCACCGTTTCGCAACCGGCTGCCGGCCAGCGTCCTGCGCCGCCGGCGACCAGCACGGGGCGGGGAGCCAGGCAGGCGGCAACGCGATCCAGATCCGTCCACTCCAGCAGTCCGGGGACGAACACCGAGGGTGGGCCGCTCGCCTGGCCTGCGGCGGCCGCCTGGATCAGGGCCGTGAACGTGGTGGAGCCGCCCGCGGCGATCACGAACTGGAAACGAGGCTCCAGCGCGGCGGCCAGGTACGCCTGCACCGCGCCTTCGCGCAGCCCGGCGATCCCGATCTGGCCGGCGTCCACATCGGCGCGCGTCTGCAAATAGTCGAAGCCGCGGAGCGCATCGAAAACCTGAATCCCCGCCACCGGCATTCCAGCGGCGGCCGCGGTCGCGTACAGCCCGGCCTCCGGACAATGCCGCCGGCCGGTCCGCGGGTCGTCGATGAACAGAACCACGACTCCCTGGCGAGCCAACTGCTCGACGAACGGCCGCTCGTCGCGAAACGCATAGTGCCCCAAATGGCCCGGCGTCAAGACGATGGCCGGCTGCCGGCCGCTGGCGGATTGTCGGCGAAACACGGTGCCCGATGCGAAGACTCGCTCGGCCCAGTGAAAGGCGACCTCTTCGAGGACCAGTTCCCCGTCCGGCTGGCTGCCGAGCGTGGTGGCCTGCATCGGCTCGCGCTCGGGCAAGCCCAGCGTCGCCGCGAGTCGCGTGATCAACGCCGCGCGCTGCTTGTCCCACGCTTCGGCGGACGTTCCCAGCGGCGGCAGTTGGGCGGCCAGGCGCGCCGCACGCTGGCCGAGGTATTGCATGGCCGGCGAGGTCTCCTCGGCGGCACTGCGCGAGGCGAGGGCCAGGAAACCGGCGAGAGCGAACAGGGTGATGCTTCGTAACATGGTGGGCTCCGGGGGAGGTGATGGGCCGGTGTACGGAGGTCGGCTCGTTTGAGGACCGTCGAGGATTGGGGGGGACTCGCTGTCAGACGGTGCAGCCAGCCACGTAGGCGAGTCTCTCCGAGACTCGCATCCGGTTTCGGAGAGGCCGGGCTACGTGAGACGGCTTCGCGAAAGCTCGCCAAGTGGTCACATCGCTCAGATATATTCCCAGTTCTTCAGGAACTCGTGGTGCTTCGGCAGGCAGGCCCAAGCGCGGTCCATCGCCTGCTCCAGTTCCGCGCGTTCGACCAGGTCCAACTCGCGGCGTTCGGCGACGGCCAAGGCCACGTTGTCCACCTGCTCGGCGTTGATCATGCCCGGGATCGGGGCGGTGATCGCCGGATTGCACAGGATGTAGCGGATGGCCAGCCGGGCCAGGCGATTGTCTTCCTCTTCGTGCGGATTGCCCGGCGCGCTGTCGCCCTTGAACAGTGACGTGCCGGCAAACGGCTTGATGCCGAAGAACCCGCAATCGCATTTCCGGACCGCCGCATAGAAGCCGGTCTCGTCGTTCGGCGACATCTTGGTGCGCGCGGTGTACGGCGTGATCACGACGTCAATCGCCTCCGGAAACGTCTCCATCATGTACTTGAGCCACGGCAGATCGTGCGAGGAAATCCCGGTCGCCCGCGCCTTGCCGGACTGCTTGGCCCGCCGCAGCCCCTCCGCAATTCCCGCCGACTCGGCCTCGGTGTGCGGAAAGATCCACTTGCCGTCCTTGCCCCGCCGTCCGTCCACGCCGCAGACCACCCGGTACAGGTCCACGTATTCCTGCTTACAGACCTTCAGCGAATCGTCGAAGACGTTCATGATCGACGCGCCGTTGCACTGGCTGGGGTTGCGGGCCTCGCGTTCGTACCAGGACCAGCCCAGGTACATCTTGTCGCGGCGGCCTTCCAGCGCCTTGCTGTACGCCTGGATCTCGGCCCCGGTGCAAGCGTCGATGTAGTTGATGCCCCGCTCGATGCACCGCGTGACGACGTCGTAGCGGTTCTTCTGAAAGTCGGCATTGTCCAGCCGGGCGCTGAGCCAGCTCTCGCCCTCGAATAACCCCGGCACCATCTGGTTCACCCGCTTCCAGTGGCCGCCCAGACAGACGGCCGAGACCATCCAGCCGGTCCGGCCGCAGCGGCGATATTCCATGTCCGGGTTGTAATTGATGATGCGGCTGGTGTCCAACTGTTCGGCATTACCGACCCGGACGACGTTGGGCAAGGCGACGCTGGCGGCCAAGGCGGCCGCGCCGGCCGCGGAATCACGAACGAACTGGCGACGAGTCAGATGCGGTGTGGACATCTCTGACACCCCTTTCCGGAAGACGCGGGACGACAGCTAGACAGACGCGGAGCCCGTATTGTTGCACCCGCGGGGCTTGGTGTCCAGATTCGAATCCGGGCGGCTCGCATCCGTTCACCGCCCAGCCGCACGCGGAAACGACTCGGCCAACGCTTGCTGCAGTTGGGCCAGCTCCTGTTCCAGCCGGCCGCAGGCTTCCTCCGCGCCGGCCAGCTCGCCGTCGCGGCCCATCCTCTCCAGCTGCAGGGCGGCCGCGACCGTCGCACGGGCGGCGAAGTGGTTTGCCGAGCCCTTGATGGTATGGGCCAGACGCCGCACCTCGCCCGCGTGCTGCTGCGCGATCGCCTGACGCAACGCCGCCATGAGCTGGCCGGACTCTTCCATGAAAATCGTGATCAGCTCGCGCAGCAACTCGTCGTTGCCACCGCTCTGCTCCAAGGCGATGCCCCAATCCAGGATCGCATCGGCCGCGCCGGATTCGGGACCGGCTGGCGCAGCCGCTGCCCCGGGGGCCGTTAGGGCTTCGAGCGTGGCATACAGCGTGGCGGGCCGGATCGGTTTAGTCAGGTAGTCATCCATGCCCGCCCGCATGCACCGCTCGCGGTCGTCCTTGAACGCCCCGGCCGTCATGGCCACGATCGGCAGGTGCTCGCCCGTCGTCTGCTCGTTCCGGCGAATGGCCCGAGTCGCCTCCAAGCCGTCCATTTCCGGCATCTGCACATCCATCAACACCAGATCGAAAGCCTCGCGTTCGGTCGCCTCGACCGCCTCGCGTCCGTTATTCACGACGCGCACCTGGTGCCCGCGCTGCTCCAGGAACTCGCGCGCCACCCGCTGGTTGACCAACCCGTCCTCGGCCAGCAGGACGCGCAGCGCGCGGCCGGTGCCGGCGGGCGGCGCCGAGACGGCCGCGGCCGGCGCTTCGTCCCGCGTGCTCAAGACGCGGACGATTGCGTCCCGCAGATCGGACTGTTTGACCGGCTTGATCAGGTAGCGGGCAATGCCCAGCTCCTGGCAGCGACTCCAGTTCTCCATCTGCCCGGCGGACGACAGCATAATCAGGCGGCAGTCCCGCAGTTCGGGATGCTCGCGAATCCGTTCGACCAGCATGAAACCGTCCATCTCGGGCATCAGGACGTCCAGGATGGCCACGCGGAAGGGCACGCCCCGGGCGGCCGCGGCCGCGAACTGGGCCAGCGCCGCCGGCCCGCTCTCCGCCAGGCTGGGCTGCATCCCCCAATTGGTCAGCAGGTCCTGGAGGATCCGGCGGTTGGTGCGGTTGTCGTCCACGACCAGGACCGGTATGCCCGCCAGGCTGTCGGGGCTGACCCAGGCGTCCCGGGGCGTGCCTTGCGCGATCCCGAACCGGACCGTAAAGTGAAACGCGCTCCCTTTGCCCAGCTCGCTCTCGACCCAGATGTGCCCTCCCATCAGCTTGACCAACTGCAGGGAGATCGTCAGTCCCAAGCCAGTGCCACCGTAGCGCCGCGTGGTCGACGTGTCGGCTTGGCTGAACGCCTCGAAAATCTGCTGCTGCTTGTCCGGCGGGATGCCGATCCCCGTGTCGCTGACCACGAACCGCAGATCGACTTGCGACTCTTCGCGATCCTCGACGATAACCACGACGATGATCTCGCCGTGGTCGGTGAACTTGAGCGCATTGCCCACCAGGTTGATCACGATCTGGCGGAGTCGCCCCGGATCGCCGACCAGGGTATCGGGCACGTCCGGGGGCACGAGGTAGGTCAGTTCCACGCCCTTTTCGTCGGCGCGCAGCCCAAAGGCTTGCATGGCGTCGCCGAGCAATTCGCGGAGCGAGAAGTCGATCGCCTCCAGTTCCAGCTTGCCGGCTTCCACTTTGGACAGGTCGAGGATGTCGTTCAGCAGCCGCAGCAGGTTTTCGGCCGACTGCATGACCATGTTCAAGTACTCGCGCTGCTGGTCCGTGAGCGCGGTTTGCAGAGCCAATTCGGTCATGCCCATGACGCCATTCATGGGCGTGCGGATTTCGTGGCTCATATTGGCCAGGAAGTCGCTCTTGGCCCGGTTGGCCTGCTCGGCGGCTTCTTTGGCCATCCGCAATTCATCCTGGCTGCGGCGCAGTTCGGCGGCCGTCCGCTCCAGTTCGGCGTAGGACAGGGCCAGTTCGCGAGCCCGGGCCTCGGCGGCCGCGGTCCGTTCCTCGACCCGCTGCTCCAGGGTCGCATTCAGGCGTTGCAGTTCCGCAAAGCCCTCGGCATTCTCCAGGGCGGCGCCGGCCAGCGTCGCGATGAACTCGGCCACGCGAACTTCGTCTGCGCCGAACAGCCCGCTGACGTGGCGGTGGTCGACGTAGACACAGGCCAGCGGCTTGTTGCGGACGAACACCGGGGCGCACAGCGCCGAGCGGACGCCGGCGAGCAGGGCCTCCTCCTCTTCGGCCGGGACTTCCGAGAAGATCGCGATCCGGCCCGAGGCCAGGGCCCGCTGCGCCAGCGTGCGGCTGTATTCCGCCGGGCCCTCGCCGGCAACTACCGCCAGTGCATCGGCGGCCGTTTCGCCGTGCAACTGGAGCAACCAGCAGCGTTCGCCCCGCAACAGCCGCTGGGCCGCCTCGTGGACTTCTTGAAAGACGAGTTCGGGCGACAACGCGGCGGCAATCCGGCGGCCGGCCTCCAGCACGGTGTCAAAACGATCGACCAGGGACAGTGTCGCCGTCGGGGCGGGAGCGGCAGGCTCCGGCGGCGCCGGCTCACCCAACGCAAATTCGGCGCCCAGGTCGCGCAGCGTCTGACGGGCCATCGCGAGATCCGCCTCGGCCTCCGGCCACGCGACGGCACTGCCGACCCGGCCTCGAGCGAGCAGGGTCTGGGCGTACTCGAACCGGGCCCCTTGCCGCTGGGCCACCGTCAGGCTCTCGTCCAGGTACTGGCGAGCCTTGGACGACGAGCCCTGCATCGCGGCGATCAGGCCGGCCTCCCGCAAGGCGTGCGGCAGGTCGTTTCGAAACGTGCGGGCGACGCGCACCGCCTTGTCCGCCATCTCACTGGCCCTGGCCAGCAGGCCCGTCCGCAACTCGGGCCGCCACGGCGACGTCCGTTCGGCTTGCCGCCGCAGGGCCGACGCGATCCACGCCCGGAACGGCAGCGTATACGCATTCTTGACGCCGGCCCGTTCGGCGACCTGGTGGCCCCGCTCGAACATCTCGGCCGCTTCCACGACGCGATCCAGCATGAACAGCCGCACGCCTTCGGCCATGATCACTTGCGCTACCACCTGGGCGTTGGCCCGGGGACGCTGCAACTCGGCCTGGAGAATCTCGGCGGGCACCTGCCCGCCTGTGGACCAGGCCCACACATCCAGACTGAACCCGGAAGCCCCGTCGTCCCCCAGTTCGACTCCGGAATAGTGCACCTGCCGGGCCAACTCGGCCGACGCCGCCAGGTTCCCCAGGCGATACAGGCTGAAGGCCACGTGGACCCGCGCGGCGTTGACTTCCCACAAGTCGCCGGCTCGCTCCAAGACGCGCACCGCCTCGCGGCATTTCTCGATGCATTCCTCGTAGCGCGAGGCGTAGTACAGAACAATTCCGTGAAAATTCAACGCCTGGCCCTGGCCCCACCAATCGCCCAGGGACTTGTAAATCGACAACGACTCCTGCGCGTACGCGATCCCCCGGATATAGAAGCCGACCAGGCTCATGACCGGCGCATGAATCGAGTAGGCGTGCGCCAGTTCCGGCGTGGGTGGAAAACGCTCGGCCAGGTTCATGCCGCGCAAATGGGTCCCCAGGCAGGCGATCTGGCCGCGGCCGAAGAAGTAGGCGTAGGTCAAACGGTTGTGCAGGCGAATGACGAGCAGCTGCTGTTCGGCGTCGACCAGCTTCCGGCGACCGACGAACAGGCCGGGCAGGGCCGAGTGGAAGCCCTGCACGAGCGTCTGCCAGACGAGCCGCAGGAGAAAGAACAGCGGCCAGCGGGGCACCTTGTGACCGAGCAGCGCCAAGGCGCGCTGGTAGCCGTCAATGGCCAATTGCATGTCGCCTTGTTTGAACGCCAGCTCGCCCCGCTTGCCTGCGATTCGGGCCCGCGCCAGGTTGTCTCGCGCCAACGCGTTGGCCGCCTCGAACATCTGCGCCGCCAAGTCGTATTGGCCGCGCAGCAGGTGCACGTCGCCGGCGCCTTCGGCGATCCGAAAGCGAGTCGCCTCGTCGGCGGCCGCCGACCCTCGCTCGGCGATCCGATACTGCTCCGCAGCCAACTCGAGCGCGTGCTGCGCGCGGGCTTGCCGGGCGGCTTCCAGGGCGTACGGCAGAGCCCGCGGGCCGTCGCCGGCGGCGTCAAAGTGATAGGCCAGGTCGTACACGCGGCGCGGGGTTTCGGATTCGAGCGTGACGGCGGCCTGCAGATGCAGCTCCCGGCGCCGCTCGGCCGGCAGCCGGTCCAGCAGGGTCTGGCGGAGTTTGTCGTGCATGAACGCACAGCGGCCATCGTAGTTCTTGGACCACACAATGTGCCGCTGCAACGCTTCCTGCAGGGCGGTCATGGCCTGGGAGGATTCCTGCCCCGCCAGTTTCGCCGCGATGGACAATTCGAATTCCTTGCCCAAGACCGCAGCGACCGACAGCAGGCTGACGGTGGTCTCCGGCAGCAACTCGATCCGCCGCGCCAGAAACGCCGCCGCATGCCGCGAGGACTGCACCGCGGCCATGGCCAAGGGTTCGACTCGCCAGCCGCCTGACTCGACCGTGGCCGAAAAGGGATCGTCCGCCGGGACAGACACCAACGCTCCCGATTCCACCAAGCCGCGGAGCGCCGCGGCCGCCATGAAGGGACTCCCCTCCGCCAATCGCTCGATCACGCTCACCGCCTGGTCCGGCAGCGGTCCGGCCATCGACTCGACCAGGTTCCGCACCTGCGATGCGTGAAATGTCGGCAGCGTCAGATGGTCCGAGGATTTCAGCTCGCGCAGGGGATGACCGCTGCCGACTTCCTCGGACCGGAAGGCCGCCACGACCAGGACGGGGACGTCCGCCGTTTCCGTTCGCCGCTGCCAGGTCTGGAGGACTTTCAGCGTCAACTGGTCCGCCCATTGGCAGTCATCCAACAGCACCAGCGCCGGCCGGCCGCTGGTGCCCAGGGCGTCCAGGAGCGCAGCCAGGGCCTGGACACTGCGCGCTTCCGCGAAGGTCTCGGGGCCCAACTGCGCGGCCGCGTCGGGGCCGAACAACGCGGCCAACTCGGGCAGGGCCGAACAGGCCGCCGCCTGCTGCTCACCCAACCCGCTGCGAATTCCCTCCGCGACGGCGGGCTCCAGTCGCGCCGACGTGAGCAACGCCTCGGCCACCCCCCGGAGCAATTGAAACGGGAGCTGGGCCGCCTGGTCCAACCCCTGCCCACGCAAGATCCAATCGCCTTGCTGAGCCCCGCGCTGAGCGAATTCCGCCAATAGCCGGCTCTTGCCCCCGCCGGACTCGGCTTCCAGCAAGACGAGGCCGCGCCGACCGGTCCGGGCACGCTCCAACTGGACCTGCAGCGCCGCCAGTTCCTGCCCGCGGCCGACGAACGCCGGTTCCGTCAGCGTCCGTCGCCGATCGTGCAAGCCCACCACCAGCGCAGGCTCCGCCTCACCACCCTGCAGGGCCTGGGCGATCTCCGCCAAGTCGGCCAGCACGGCGTAAGCCGACTGGTAGCGATCGCGAGGATCCTTCCGCAGTAGACGCTGCAGGACTTCATCCAGCACCCGCGGCACCGGCAGCCCCAACTCACGCAATTCCGGAACCGGCAGCGTCAGGTGCGCGCGGAGGACTTCGCCCACATTCCGGCCCGGAAACGGCGGCCGGCCCGCCAGGCACTCGAACAGCACGATCCCCGCCGAGTACAAATCGGAACTGGCAGTGACTTCCTGGTCCAACAGGCCCGCCGCCTCGGGCGACAGGTACTGCGCGGCGCCGACCCAGTGGTCGCGCAGGCCGCTGTCAGCAGGCACCTGCCGCGCAAAGCAGAAATCCACCAGCGTCGCCTCGCCCAGCGGCGTCCCTTCCGCCACCATCAGATTGGCCGGGCGGACGTTGCGGTGCAGAACGCCGTGGATATGCGCCGCATCCAGCGCCCGCAGGAGCGACTGGCCCAGTGTCAGCGTGTCCGGCACGGACAAAGCCCCTTGCCGCAACCGGACCTCCAGGGTGACTCCCGAGACGAATGGCATGACCAGGTAGAAGCGATCGCCCTCGGAGCCGAAATCGAGCAGCGGCGGCGCGGCTTCAACCTGGATCTGGGACAGCACCTGAGCCTCGTGCTCCAATCGCATCCACACCGACGCGGACAACGCGGACGCCGGGCCCGTCTTGATCACCACCAAGGCGTCACGATCGAGATCGGACGCCAGGAGGGTCTCCGCGCGGTCCTGGACCCTCAGGACGCGAAGCACCTGATAACGGCCGGCCAGCACGTGGCGGACGGGCGAGCCAAGTTCCTGAATCCTCCCCGTGGCCGTCATATCAGCGACTCAGTGCGTGTCGTGTGGTTTCCGCAAAGAGCTTGATTTGGGACTGCCAGCCGCGGCTTGTCAAGGGACGGCCCCGGCCTCGATCCCCACCAGCTGCCGGTTTTTCGCCAACGCTTTCAGGCCGGACAAGCGGCAGATGCGAGTCAACCACTGGCTGCCGATTGCCCGCCGTTGGATCACAGGCACAAAAAAAGGACCTGCAGCATGTGGCCGCAAGTCCTTTACAGGAGAATACTTACAAGGTGCGGCCGAGAGGATTTGAACCTCCACCACCGTTTAGGGTGACTAGGTCCTGAGCCTAGCGCGTCTGCCAATTCCGCCACGGCCGCAACAGGGGTGGGATGGGCTGGGGCTCAGCCGGCATCTCTCCCCGACGGGCTTATTTATAGGCAGAGCAGGGCGGCGTATGCAAGGGGTGTTGCGATAACATTTGTGACAACATTGTCAAAGATGCTCAAACTGGCTCGCCTCAATCGGTTGCCACGGCGTCCCGGTCGCGGGCGGAGACCTCGGTCAACCGCTGCTTCAGGTCGGCCAGGACCTCGGGCCGCTCGGCCGCAACGTTCTTGGCTTCCCCGAGATCCGTCGCCAGATCGTACAGTTCTTCCGTCGGCCCCTGCTTGCCGCTGGCCTTGGTGACAATCAGCTTCCAGTCGCGGTAACGGACCATTTGGGCACGAAAACCGGGCGCGACGGAGTATAACGTGCGAGCCGGCAGCGCGGTCGCCTGCCCGCTCAGCACAGGCCAGATGTTGGCGCCGTCCCATTTCAAGTCTCCGGGCGGCTCGGCCCCGGCCAGCGCGCACAGCGTGGGCATCCAGTCGACGGCGTGCAAGGGGGTGTGGATCTCGCCGGGACCAAGGCGGCCGGGCCAACTGACGACGCCCGGCGTGCGTATCCCGCCTTCGTAGACCTGCGTCTTGTGTCCGCGCAAGGGCAGATTGTCGTGGCCGACTTTGACCCGGGCATACTCGCCCGGGTACGGACCGCCCTGGTTGTCGCTGGGGCCGTGGGCGCCGTTGTCGCTGAGGAAAATGACCAGCGTCCGGTCGCGGAGTTGTCGGCGGTCGAGTTCGGCCAACACCTGGCCGATCGCGTCGTCCATGTGCGACGTGCAGGCCGCCCGCAGTCGCTGGCCGGGATCGGTCAGGTGGGCGTTCAGCTGCTGCCACTGCTCGGGTTCATCCATCGGCACGTGGATCGCCGTGAAAGGGACGTACAGGAAGAACGGCTTCTGGCCGCGGCCCTTCAGCCACTCGACGGCCTCGCGCGCGATCAGGTCCGTGACATGGCCTTGCTCGTCGATCAGCGTGCCATCGCGATGCCAGGTGCGAGTGAACTCGCCGGCCTTGTAGCGATGATCATACGGGCCGCAGCCGCCGGCCAACGAGCCATAGCCGTGGTCAAACCCGTATCGCTGCGGCCCCCAGTCGGGACGAGAACCAAGGTGCCACTTGCCGGTGATCGCCGTCTCGTAGCCGGCCGCTCGCAGGGCTGCGGCCAGCGTGACCGTGTCGAACGGCAGGGCGCGGTCGTTCTGGGCGGCTGCGACGCCGAAGCGGCTCGCGTAGCGGCCGGTCATCAAGGCGGCCCGCGTGGGCGAGCACATCGGATGGACGTAATGCGCTTCCAGTCGAACCCCGGCGGCCGCGAGCCGAGCCAGGTGGGGCAGTTTGTAGTCCGAACCGTGCCAGGGCACATCGGCCCAGCCCAAGTCGTCGGCAAGGAACAGGACAATGTTCGGCCGCGGCAGGTCGGCGGCCAAGGCGGCGGCACAAAACCCGCCGAGGATGAAGACGAGCGGTGGACAAAGTCGCTTCATGGTTATGCTCCTCCCGCACTATTCATACCATCCGTGGGCCGGCTGTGCCATCCGTGGGCCGGCTGCCCGGCGTCTGTCGGTTCTGCCGTCGGGACCATCGCGTTGGCAGAATGATCCGCTAGAATGGAAGTAAGTCAAGCAGGCATGAAGTCCCCCACCACAGGCGAGTTATGTCGGTTCACCATTCCACGTCAGCGTGTGCGACCGAGTTACCCGAGACCCTGCGTCCGCTGTTCTGGGACTGCGATTTCGCCCAGCTGGGTTGGCAGCAACACCGCGATTTTATCGTGCGTCGAATCCTGGCCGCGGGGCCCTGGGACGCCGTTTGTTGGTTGCGGACCAGACTGGGGGACCAAACGCTGGCCGCGTGGATCGTGCAGCATGAAGGCCGTTCGTTGAGTTCGCAACAACTGCGGTTTTGGGAACTGATTCTGGACCTGCCCGCCGAACTCGTCAACGCGTGGTTGCGGTTGGATGAGCGTCGGATTTGGGAGGGAAGAGCGAGGCGATGATGCATCTCGAAGTACTTCCGCCGCACCAACAAGACGCGCTGCGTCAGTTGGGGCCTGCCGCCAAGGACCAGGGCTTTTACTTGGGCGGGGGCACCGCCGTCGCCGTCCATCTCGGGCATCGCCAGTCGATCGACTTGGACTGGTTCACGGGGGACAGGCTCGATCAACCGCTGGCATTGGCCAGGGGTCTCCAAAGTCGCGGGCTTGACTTCCGAGTGAGGTCCGTGGAACGGGGAACGCTGCACGGTGAGGTGGGGCGCGTGCGGGTGAGCTTTCTGGAATTCCCATTGCCCCTGCTGAAGCCGCCGGTCGCCTGGCCGGCCTGCGATTGTTTGATCGCGTCCCTGGACGACTTGGTTGCCATGAAGCTGTTGGCCGTTGCCCAGCGGGGCACGAAGAAGGATTTCCTCGATATCTACGCCTTGGGCGGGCAGGGGTTCTCGCTCGGCGGAATGCTGGAGCTTTACCGCCGAAAGTTCGCGATCGAGGACGACGCTCGCCTGCTGTCGGCCCTCTGCTATTTCGATGATGCCGATCCGGAACCGATGCCGACGATGGTCACCGAGATCAGTTGGGAGCGGGTGAAGAAGACCATTCGCAATTGGGTAAAAGTGACCGTAAACTCTGCGGGGCCGTCTGGAAGCCCAACCGGTTAAGATTCGGTCGTCGGGACCCGGACCTTCGAATCGAACACGCGGACCGGCTTCCAGTTGTCCCGGCTTTCCGCGATGAACTGCTGGTGTCGCGACGCCCGGTGGGCAGGAACTGGCCGGTTTGGCCACCGCTGGGCTTTGCAGCGGGACGCGTTTTGGGGATAATCGATCTTTCGAGTGGTAAGTCATTCCGGTCGCATTACTGTCTCGCAGCGGCTGCGGGCCGCGAAAGGAGAGATGTCGATGGCCAACACCAGGTTGAGTCGCCGTGAGTTCGTGTTCGACAGCGCGTTGGCGGCGGCCGGGGCCGCGCTGGGCTTGACGGCGGTCAAGACCGTCTACGCGGGCAATCCGACCCACGAGGATACCAGCAAGATTCCCAGCTATAACCCCCAGATGGAATACCGCCGCTGCGGCAAGACCGAAATGATGATGTCGGTGGTCTGCCTGGGCGGCCACTGGAAACGGGTCGACAAGGTGCTGCCCAACAAGCCCAGCGGCGGCGGCTGGCTGGGCTGGGGCTCGGGCGATCCCGAGTTCGACCAGAACCGCTCCGACGTCGTCAGCCGCTGTATCGATCGCGGCATCAACTATATCGATGCCTGCTGGAGCAACGAAGTCATCGCGTACAGCAAAGCCCTGAAAGGCCGCCGCGACAAAATGTACTTGGGCTACTCGTGGGGCCACACCGAAGTCCGCTATCCGGAATGGCGGACCTTCGAGAAACTGAAACAGGGCTTTCAGCAGGGTCTGAAGGAAGCCGGCCAGGAGTACGTCGACCTGTGGCGGATCACCTGCCTGGAGGAGAGCAGCCAGCACGACGAGGCGACGATCGAGGAGTTGATCAAGGCCCTGGACTGGGCCAAGCAGACCGGCTTGGCGCGGCACACCGGCATCTCGTCCCACGACCGTCCGCACATCAAAAAGTTGATCGAAAAGTACCCGCAACAGCTGGAAGTCATCTGCACGCCGTACACCGCCAACACGAAAGTCGTGACGGACGACAGCGGGCTCTGGGCGACGATGAAAAAGCACGACGTGGGCTGGTTCGGCATCAAGCCGTTCGCCAGCAACTCGCTGTTCAAGGGCGACAGCAGCCCCGGCAACCCGCACGAGGAAGAGGACAACCAACTGGCCCGGCTGGCCATTCGCTATATCCTGTGCAACCCGGCGATCACGGCGCCGATCCCGGGCTTGATTACGGTCGAGCAGGTCGACAACATGGCCTTGGCCGTCGCCGAACGCCGCGAACTGGACGTCCAGGAGCGGGCGCAACTCCAGCGGGCGATGGACCGGGCGTGGGCCAACTTGCCCAGCCAGTACCAGTGGCTGAAGGATTGGGAATACGTCTAGCTCACCGACGGGGCCCAGGCGAGTTCTTTGAGCGCGTCCAAGGCGGCCGTGACGTCGTCCAGCGAGATCTGCCGCCAGCCATCGGCTTTGTGCCGGAGAATGGCTAGTTTGAACGCCTCGAACGCGTCCGCCAAATCGTCGGGCAATTCCGCCAGATTGGCGAACGGGCGGACGAGCGGCGCCGACTCGTCGGCCAGATCGACGGCGGCCTCCGAGCGGCCCCGGGGATCGGCCGAGGCCGAGCCTTCGTCGCCAAAATCCGCGCCTTCGGGAACGGGAGGTCCCTGGACATCGGTCCACTCCTCCGGCGCGCGTTTGGCGGCCGCGTCGCGAGCCACCGTGGAATCGACGTCTTCGTCCACGTCGGCGACGACGATCTCTTCGTCCAGCGGCCGCTCGGATTCGACGGCGCCCGTCGCTTCCCAACGCTGCCGCCGCATCTGCGACACCGTCCACCTGGACTGGACAGCGCCCTCGAGGTACATCTCGGCGTCGTCCCAGTCCAGGGCGGCGTGGAAATGGCTCCAGAACAGGCCCCGATAGTCTGCGTGGACCTTGCCGAATCGCTCGTACACGCGCCGCAGGCGTCCGGCGTGCTGGCCGGTCACGGCGCCGACCAACCGCGCCCAGGCTTCGTCCGAGTACTCACGTGCGGGCCGGTCCGCATCGGCCAACGCCTGGCGCCATTCGGCGATAATGCGGCCCTTCTCCCAGTTCGTGGTGCTGACCAAGTGGTTCCAGCGGCCCACAAACGGCTGGGAAGGCTGGTCCGAAGCCGGACTCGCGTCCACGGTGGCGGTGGCCGGCTCATGATCATTGCCAAGCAGCTTCGTCTTTTCCATTCTGCGGATTCCTTTTCACTTGGTAAGACGGAGGACTGACGGGGACCGCTTCGATCGCGTCCCGAGGAGCCTAACTTACCATCTCGGGCTGCTAGCAACAGGGCAAATTGGCTCGCGGCCAGCCGACACGGGAAAGAGCGGGGTTTTCGTGAGCCGGCCGCCCGCCGAGCGACGGGGAAAACTTGTTGAAAGCCGCGGGGCAGGCACTCCCAACCCGGAACTCCCAACCGCCGCTGCAAAAAAACTGCGCGATCGATCGCGTCATCCGCGGGCTTGTGCGCTGTTGGAGTTCACGCTTCAGCGTACAGGCGGGTGGAGCCCGCCGGTAATGAATAATCAATGCGGAGCGATTAGATTTCCCCCCCACACGATCCATACCATCCGTGGGCCGGCTTTGCCATCCGTGGGATCGAGAACCGCGCGGATCCACTCGGGGAACGAGGTGCCCCACGGATGGCAAGGCCGACCCACAGATGGAAGACGTGGCTTGACAAGATCATCTTCAGGCCGGCTCGATCACGAAATGCGTGTTTTGCCAGTTTGGTGACAGATTTCGGTGACTGCGAATCTTGCGTCAAATCGTCGGTTGGCTGGTTATAAATAGGGGGTTATAAATGGGAAATAGCCACAGAAGGCACAAAGGGCACAAAACGTGGTCGATCGCCCCGGCGGCATGCTCTTCGTTCGTCGTGAGCCATGTCGAGGGCGTACAAATCGTCGGTTGGCGCACCGCACGTTGACGGTCCCCAAGAGGCCTGCGATAATGCCGGTACTGATCGAGCGGGACTGTGGCTTGGAGGATACGATGGAGCCGACGGATGCAATTGGCGATCAACTTTACCGCGACGAGGTGGTTGCTGCTCGCGCTATGACGCCGGAGGAGAAACTCTTGGCCGGTCCCCTGCTTTTTGACTTTGCCTGCCGGATTGCCCTGGATGGGATCCGCAAGCAGTTCCCGGAGGTCGACGAACATCGCATTCGTCAGATCCTGGCCGAGCGGGTGGAGCTGGGCCGCCGCCTGGAGAACACGAGGTGAACAGGGCGAGCGCCTCGACTGGCACAACATCCGCCGCTCGTGCGATGTTCACGGCACGCGGGAACTGCTCGACAAAGTGCAGGCATCGACACTGCCATCCCACGGCAACGCCCCTCGTTCTACCAGAGGCTGAAGGACTGGGAGTACGGTTCGTTCACCGACGGGGCCCAGGCTAATTTCTTGAGCGCGTCGAGGGCGGCCGTGGCGTCGTCCAGCGAGATCTGTCGCCAGCCATCGGCCTTGTGCCTCAGAATCGCCAGCTTGAAGGCCTCGAAGGGCGCATTCCAGTTCTGCAGACGCGTTTTTGGTTGTGGCGCCTTGGGTTAGGTCATCCGGGAGTGATGGATTCAGCGTGAGAACTCATGTCTCTGGGTAGCCACGGCCAGTCAGTTGGGCGGTCCTTGAGGTGAAGGCGGTGGAGGGCGGACATGCGTTCGTCCCAGCGATTCGTCACCACTTGGGCTCGGACTTGCATCATCGCTTCGGCATTCTCTTCGCGCCAGTAGATCGCATTGCCTTTCAACCGCAGGTTCACCACCCGGCGGATACTGCTTTCGATGGCACCGCTTCCCAATGGCACGCCCATGCTCCGGAACGTTGGATACTTCAAACGATCTGCCTCTCCGTGCTTCCGCAGGTACGCAATCTCTGTCCAGACCTGAGCACCTTCGGACTCGTCCTTCGCGAGATTCGACAACCCCTCGACCACGCGCCGCCACTGACCGTTCCGCAGCATGGTTCGATAATCTCGATACAAGGACCATCGCTTCTTCTCGTCCAACTTCAGTGCGGTCAGGGCCAAAGCGATATGATGGGTCGCGTGATAACAGTCCAGGACCTCGTGGATCGGGACGCCGATCAGTCCGGCCAGACGGATGATCGCCGGAATGCGTTCCCAAATCCACACGCCACCATCTCCGGCGAATGTGATGCTACGCGCCTGCGCGGCTCCCAGTCGATGCAGGTGCATCGCCACCAGTTCGGCCAAGGCGTCCGGCCCTTGGAATGTCCCGTCGACGGTGGCCTGGGACTTCTTGACCATCCGCCCCTGCTCGTCATGCACGAAAATCGTCGCTACTTTCGGTTCGCGCCATTGGGGAGCAAACGTCCGACGCGGTCGCTTCCGAGAACGCCCCGGCTCGTCTTTATCTGGCAAACCCTCCCCGTCCGTCGCTTCCGGCACCGGCACCACCTTATGCAATTCGTCTCGAAGACGCGTGCGACCGCCGTCCATTTGCACCGACACGCGTAGGCCAGCCAGTTCCTTGCCGGCCGGCAATGTCCCTTCCCGAAACTGCTGCAACTCTCGCGTTCGCAAGTGTAACAGCCCCTCCCCGCATTGGCTCGCGATCCGCCTTACCGTTTTGGTATCCAGGAGTACGCCGTCGCGTTCCAATTCCTGCTGCGCGAACTGATACGACGGACAAAGGGCCGCTTGCCGTGCAACCTTACTCTGCAATCCCGGAGTACAACCCTTGCCGAAACCAAACTGCGCCAACTCCACATACACACCGGGAACCTTTTCGCCTTTGTCACGCTTAGGCCCACGGCGAGGAGCACAATACAACGACGTAATCCACAACATCAATCCGCCCAGCATCCGCACCTTTCGGGAACGCTGTCGGCCACGCTCCAGCGGATAGGCAAACTCGTCTCGTGTACGTTCACAGGCTTGATCGAAGGCGGCTTGTTTCATCACCACCGCCACCAGACCCACGGCCACCAAATCGGCCCCCCGTGAAAACGTCGCGTGTACCTCGCGTTCCAGCTCTCCGAGTTGGTCCGGGTGAAGCCGCAATCGCTCCTTCCAACCCGGCAGCGCCGTGATCAGCTCCATTTGAAACTGGCCCACCATTTCCTCTACCGATCTCACCGGCGGCGAATCTGGTCCGTCCACATGACAATCCCCCATGGCATGCGCCTCCTTGCGACTTCAGCCTTCCTGGCCCCCTTGCAAAGCCGTTAGGATATCGCGCACCCGTGCATGTCTGCCAGACGGCCACACGCCTCCGCCTCGAGTTCCGTCCCGTCACCTGCTAGCATCGCGCGGCAGAATGGGAATGCGCCCGTTGTTGACCCGGGCCGGCGCTCTCCGGTTCCGCGACAGTTCTGTCACCGTGATTCTCGCAAATCGTGTCGAGGGAGAACAGGGGAAACTCACAGAATACTGAGGGTCTTCGACATGATGCCCAGCGGGACGAAGAATGTCAATGCGGGCGATGGCCGGGAGAATCGTCCCCCGTACTCTATCCTCAAAACGAAGGCCTGTTTCTTCCGTTCGTGCGCTGTGTGGATAGCAACCGGCATCGCGACGGTGTACAAAACAATCGCGGATCAGTCACTCGGGGGGCGACATGGCTTGGTGTGCTGTTGCTAGGCGGCGCGGCTCGATCAGCCAGCGGCGACCGTGCCTCGAGGGGAACGCACCGGAGACCGAGAGCCCACCGAGGTGACGCGGGGTTGATCCTCCCTAAACAGCCATGAATAGTCATGCAACTTCACTCGCAAGCCACGTCGCCGTTCTTGGAAAGTCGATGCGTGGGCGAGGGTCGTGTGACAATTCCGGCGCCGTGTTTCTCGTTGCGCGTGCGTCTTACCGAGGGACTTTCTTCAACCGGGAGGTCACGTCATGGGCATCGTTTGGTTTGTTCTGATTGGAATCGCGGCCGGCTGGCTGGCCGGCCAGTTGGTCAAGGGAGGCGGATTCGGCCTCCTCGGCGATCTGGTCATCGGCGTAGTGGGAGCCGTGCTCGGTGGCTTCGTCTTTGGATTGCTCGGCGTTTCGGCTGGCGGCCTGCTGGGCAGCCTGATTTCTGCCACCGTAGGCGCGGTCGTATTGCTGTTCCTGCTGCGGTTGATCAAACGCGGTGCGTAGGACGGACAACCCGTCGCCTTGGTATCCGGAATCGAGCGCGTCGCGGGCCTGGTGGGCCGCGGTCGCGCGGCCGAACGTGCATTCTTGGAACGAAACGGCGGAGTGCGAACCAAATTGAGAGAGGATCGTGTGATGCGATCACGTTTCCGATTCACGGTCTGCGTCGTCATGGCCGTTCTTGGGGGCTGGAGTCTGCCCGTTGCGGCTTCCGATTTGAGCGAGCTGCTGAAAACGGTGTTCAACAACGTCAATAAACGACCTCCCACGGGCACGGAGGTGTACTATTACGTCAATCTGTCGCGCACGAACGGGCCGCTGGACGGTTACATTTCGATGCTGGGTTCGGACGACTTTTATGTGTCCCAGTGCCAGCGGAACGTCGAGGTGTATGTCCAGCGTCTGTATCAGGCCTTCTGCCATCGCGATCCGCGCCCGGATGAACTTCGCTTCTGGGTCAACCGGTTCCGATCCGGAAACGCCGACCGAGTCACGCTCGTGCGGGACTTCTGTCAGGCAAATCATGTTCAGCAGGTACCCAGTTATCCTCAGCCCTCCCAGCCGTCGTTTCGTCCTCCGGCGACGGCCTCCGCGATTGCGGAAGAGGTGATCGCGAAGGCCAACCAGCTGGCTGGCACGGTGCAGCGCGAGCTGGGAGGAACGCGATTGGGAAAGCGGGTCTTGGAGGCTGCTGCCACGCTCCTGACCGTAGGCGCTCAGTATCGAGATGTCGTCAATTCCCAGAACAGTACCAGCGATCAACGCCGCGATGCCACCGAGAATCTAGAGGCGGCACTCCAGGCGGTCGAGACCCAATTTCGCAGCGTGCCGGCCGCTTCAGCCGAATGCCAAGACATACTGGATCAGATCTCGCAGTTGGTTTCGGCCGCGCGCCAGGCGGGACAACCGGCCGGACAAATTGCACCGGCGCGCCCCAGCGAACAATTGCCCCTCCAGGCGAGCACCGATCAGTTGCTTGATCTGGTGCAACAGTTCTCCGGGATCCTCGCCTCGCTCCGGAATCAGAACCCGTTCTACGCCAACCTGTATCGCGATATCAACGGTTTGTCGGTCCAGCTCCAGGGCCTGCAAACAATGACCCAGCGACCGCAGCAGATCCGGGATATGCAGCGCGTGTTTGGCGCCATTCAGACGCAGGCTGGCGACATCGCCCGCCAGATACGGCAAGCGGATCCCCGCCTGCAGCAAGGTTGGTGGAACGTTCAGCATCAGTTGGATGACTTGGCCGATGCCATGGGCGTCGGCGGTGACCTGTACGTCACCACGGATCATCCCGTCATCGTCAATCGCCCCGCTTGGAACGAATTTCCCGGACAGGTCAGTCCCGGCTTTCAACCGTCCCTCGTCAACCAGCGGGTCATAAGCCTGGCCGAGCAGTTGCTCTCCCAGATTGACACCTATGTCAGCTCACTGCGGCCTATCGCTGGCCTCAACCGCGACGCTGCTCAAATGATCGAGCAGACGCTAGACCTGCGGCACTCGGTCCTCGCGTTGCGGCAAAAAGCGGCGATGGGGCTGTTCGGCGCACAACTACAATACGCCTCGCGCGACGTAGTCACGGAGTATGGCGCGGACGCTAGTCAGACGTTTGCCAAGATGGTTGGCCAGAATCCGACGCTCAACTCGCCCTTGTGGATGCAGATCGGGAAGTTGGCGTACCAAATCGACGAGGCCGCGCAACAGTAACGCCATCCTCTCGCCTCGCCAACAACTCGGTTGGCGAAATAGATCATCACGGCACGAACGCAGTTTATGGAGGCTTGAGGCTTATGTTCACCCGATCGATCCTACAAGTGCCCCTCCTGTTGTTGACATCTTTGGCGGCGGCTCGCGCCCAGGATGCCGCGCCGGCCAATGGGCTGAAAACCGACCCAGCGGTGCAAAAACTGGATGCCGTGATGAGCCGCATGGAGGCCTTCTTGAAAGGGCTGCCGACCTTTCAAGTCGAGACCTCGACGCAGTGGCGGCTCGAGGGCGAACAACCGCGGGCGGGAGGCAGTGCGTACCGGCTGATCGTTCAGCACCCGCAGGCATGTCGTCTGGAAGTCCGTTCGACCGGCGGCGGTAAGGCATCTCTGGTCTGCGTCACCGACGGCAAGGTGTTGACGCGACTGTATACCGACGGACGGTTGGCCGTCTTCTCGCGGCAGGACGGCGGACTGGAACAACTGACGGCCGACGCGATGACCGAAAGCAGCTTGAAGGGCAGCGGGCTGGATCTGATCGCCAGATCGGACATCTATTCCGCCGTGATGGCTGCGGTGTCCGAAGTGAAGTACGCTGGCGAGGAAGATGTGAAGGGGAGACGGGCTCATCATTTCTCGGCGGCCTGGGACGGAGGCTCCGTGGTCGATTTCTGGATCGCGGCGGACCGTGAACCCGTCCTGCTCAGGGCCAAACGCGCCCTGCAGATTAGCAACGACGGCAAACCAAGCCGTAAACTCGAGGTGGAGAACGATTTGGCCTGGAAGCTGGATGCCGATGTCCCCAAGGAGCAGTGGGCACTGGAAATTCCCGCGGGGGCCAGCGAGGCTGCCGACGTGCAGACGTATCTCTTGAAGGGCGGCACCGACCAACTCGTGGGACAACCGGCGCCGAACATCGCGCTGAAGACCTTGGGCGGTGCGGACTGGGATCTGGCGAAACACCGCGGGCAACACGTGGTCGTCGTATTCTTCTGGACGACGTGGGCGACGCCCAGCACTCAGGACAAACCGGCCTTGGCGGCGTTCCTCAAGCAGTATGAAAACCGCGGCGTCGTGTTCTATGCCGTGGATGTTGGCGAGACTCCCGAGAAGGTGCGCGCCTTTGTGGAGCGAGAGAAGTACACGCATCCGGTGGTGCTGGATCCGCAACAGGAGGGCGCGGCCGCCTATCGCGTGACGTCGGTTCCGGCTGCAGTGCTGATTGGCAGGGACGGGACGCTGCAAGCCGTGCACGTCGGGAACTCGCCGGAGGCCCGCGAATTGATTCGCCAAGACTTGGAGCAATTGGTCGACGGCAAGCCACTGGCTAGAACCAAGGAGTGAATCAAGCCCACACGCCCGGTATTCGAAGCCGTCCTTCAACCGTCTGTCAGCTCACTTTTGGTGGTAACTGTTTCGCACCGTGTTAGCCTTACTCAACTTCCAGAAAGGGATCTGTCATGAAGCGACTCCTCTCCCGCATGTTCCGTGCTTCCGGCTCCGCCCGCAGGACGAGAAGCGAGTTGAAAGCTCGGCGTCGTAGGACGCTCCGATTTGAACCACTCGAAAAGCGCGAGGTACTCTCCACCAACCCGATCCTGATGGCCAGCGGCGCCGACCTCAGCAGCCCCGAGTTTGCCGGCCCAGCTCCGGATCCAGCGCACCTCTGGATGTATTCTTCGGTCGGGGTTATCGGCAAGGACGCCTACGGAAACAAGATCGACTTCAATAGGGACGGCTACGGCGACACGCTCCAAACCGGTCGGGTCGACGAGATCCTCGATTACGGATCGAACAGCAGCAACAGCAATCTTGTGGCTTGCAGTCGCGGCGATTTCCTGCTCGCGAACCTCGGGGGCCCCAGCGGCGCCCTGATACCACTCCGGAATGGGACGGGACAGGCGTGTGGCGGGTTCGTACATTCCGGCACGATGGTCGAAGCCACCGCGATCGACCTCAATCAGGACGGCTACGAAGACCTGCTCGGGCTGGGAGGCAACTTCGGAGCAAAAGGCACCAGAGTCGAGGCCGCTTATTGGGATCCCCTCAATAAGTCGTTCAGCGGACCTGTGGTTATCAACACGATTCAAGCCTGGGGGGCGAAATTTGCTTCCTGGCAATTCGGCGATGTCAATGGCGATGGCATCCTCGACATGGTGACGCCGAACTTCGACGCAACGGCGGTCAACACGACCAATGCCTACATCGGTTTCGACGTCTTTCTCGGCGTCCCGAATGGCACCGGGCACTTCAGTGGAACCTTCCAAGCCGCCCCCTGGGCGACCGTCGCCGCGAGGACCAGTGTGCTCGAATGGGGCGTCTTGGGGAATGGCGGATTGTCCCTCGCCAATCCCAGCATCACCCCGGTGCTGGCCGATTTGAACGGTGACGGCAAACTCGATCTGGCCATCCCCGAAATCGATGGGATGACGGTCTTTACCAACCCTGGAAATGGACAGTTCGTATCCGGTTCGGGGGTCTTCACGGCGGCTCCCACCGGTTCGCATGGCGGCCCGCAATTGAAGGCTGGTGATTTCGACAAAGACGGCGACCTCGATCTCGTCGATTCTCCCAACCTCAACCGCCAGGACATGCTGAAGCCCGTCAGCAGTAGTTTGAATAGCTGGGAACCTGCCCCGGGGCCGATCACCGTTTTCCGAAACAATAGCCCAACGGGCGGGACGCCGAGTTTCACTGGCCAGAGTATCGTCGCGTTTGAGCCTGGGGGCGGGTACAACGGCCAAATCGAAATCGCCGACTTCAACAATGACGGCAAAATGGACTTGGCGGTCGCCAGCTGCGATCAAACGTCGCTCCTGTATGGAATCCTGCCAGGGAATGGCGACGGCACGTTCGGCAATCTTCAGGTCCACGCGGGGTATGCCGACACCGACGGGCTCTCGCAATTCGAACGGGGCGTCAAAGGAATCGCTGCGGTCGACACGAACAATGATGGCCAAATCGATATTGCCACGGTGGCGTTGAAT
>CAIYOB010001072.1 GCA_903927685.1 uncultured Planctomycetaceae bacterium | reverse complement strand
TGCCTAAACTGATCGGGGAGTTCGAGCAGATCAAGGTCGTTGGTGATCAAGAACTCAGCGCGGCCGGCGGTGGCCGTGGCCAGCAGAAGATTGTCGTCTGGATCTCGGCTTTCCGTGTAACGTCGGCCCAAGCCGACCAGCGTCGCTCTCTGGTCCGTCTCAAATCGTACCTGCCAGTCCTGGACGGTCACCTCGTCCATGCCGAGGACCGCGGAGAAGATTTCCAGGTATTCATCGATCAGATCGCTGCTGACGACCAGTTGCAGCTTCCGTTCGATCAGCCACAGCCGAACCACGCGGCGGTTTGCGTTCGTATTGGACCGCGACTTGAACGCGCGGACGAACACGTTGGTGTCGGCCACGATGGGCGTCCGACTCTTGCGAGGCACCACGGAGCGGCCTTTCTACTTGCGTTTGCCGGACTGTCGGTGATGCCGAACCACGTCTTCGCTTTCCTCAATGCGGAAGGCCGTATGACGCGCCGCAGCGCAGGATCGTTCCAGCAGCTCTTCGTCGGTAAAATGCTGAATGAAGTCCCGCAGGACGTCCTGAGCCAAGGCTTCCGGCTTCCGCTTCCGTTTTTCAGCAATCGCGACGAAGTCATTCCAGACGCCCTGGCTGATCTTCAGTTCCGGCATGGTTGGTTCCTTTTCTGGGGATGTGCCCCACATTCTCGATGATTATTCCGCCAAGCCCCGTTCCCCAGCTTTTCCGCGATGCTTCGACAGCCATTCTACGTCGGCCGGCATCGGCCGTCAGCAGGTGACTCCTCGAATGCGGAGGCGGACAAGAAGTCGCCGGCTGGTCTGGGAGGAAGATGCGTCCGGCCAGGAGAGTACGCAGACGACGTTGGGCGGAATGGGTTGGAGCATCGCGACGGGTGCTCTTTTTTGGGGATTCGAGACGAGCGCATCCGGATCACCCAAGGGGCTTCTCCACCAGTGGACATTCCACGTTCGCCGCCGATTGTCGGCCGCTAGGAGACTGTCCGGGAAAAAAGCTCCCCAGCTTGCCAGTGTTACCCAGATGACATGGGCTTTCCCTGCGGAAGCCGGGTAGCATGAGGGCTTCGTAGCCGTCGAGACCCCAGACAGTGCCGGAGGAAGATCATGGAAGATCGTGCAGGCAAGCGTTATCGCCCGTGGGAGCCACATCGCTATGCGCAGGAGTCTCATTCGCCCGTCAGTCGGCTGCCTGAAGACGACTTGGTGTTCTTTCTCCTGGAGACCGTCCCCGGCATGGATCTGTCGCGGTTCTATGCCTACTACGAAGATGAGACACGCGGCGCACCGCCTTTTGACCCTGCGATGATGGTTTGCTTGTTGCTCTACGCCTATTGCGTTGGGGTTTATTCCAGCCGCAAGATCGCCCTGGCCTGCGAACGCAATCTGGCGTTCCTGGCGATCGTGGGCGAGGACCGTCCCGACTTTCGCACCATCAGCGACTTCCGCAAGATCCACCTCGAGGCTTTTGCCGACGTGTTCATTGAGGTTCTGCAGTTGGCGGCCGCGGCGGGCATGATCAAGCTGGGCAACATCTCCATCGACGGAACCAAGATCCTGGGCAATGCCTCGCGGCACAAGGCCATGAGCTACGGCTACATGAAGAAGGAGGAGCAACGCTTGCGGGCAGAGATCGCCGCCTTGGTGCGGCGGGCGCAAGAGCAGGATCGCACGGAAGACGCTGTCTTGGGGTGTCGGCGGGGGGACGAACTGCCTGAAGAACTGCGCCGTCGGGAAGACCGGCTGGCCGTCATCCAGGCAGCCAAGCAACGACTGGAAGAGGAGGCCCGCGCGGCGGCCGAGGCCGAACGGCAACGTCGGCAGGAGGCCGAAGCCGAGCGGCAACGCCGTGGCCAGAAAACGCGAAACAAATCGCCGAAACCGGTTCAGGACCTTCCCGACGACAAAGCTCAGGTGAACTTCACCGATCCGGAACTGGCGATTATGAAGGTCAACAATAAGGGCTGGGATTGCTGCGGCAACGCCCAGGCGAGTGTGGATGGAGGAGGGCAGATCATTTTGGCTTGCGACGTCACGGATGCCGCCAACGACAAGCAGCAGGCCGTGCCCATGGCTCAGGCCACGATGGCGAACCTGACGGAGGCCGAAATCGAGCGGCCTTGCGACGAGGCCGGGCAGGAGCAGAAAATTCCCGCCACGCTGGATAGCGGCTATTACAGTGAAGCCGCGGCGAAGGGACTGGAGGAAGCGGGGTTTGATCCGTACATCGCCACCGGGCGGCAAAAGCACCATGCACCGGAGAACCAGACAACGCCGGTCGGCGTGTCCCAGACGATCGAGCCGAAGACTGCGGCGTCGGCGGCCACTTGGGCGGCAACTGCGATCGTCGCGGTGGCGCTGGCCGCGACCGATGCGGTGGAGGCCGCACCCCCCACCCCTGCAACAGTAGCGCCCCCGGCGTCCGCGCGAGCCTCCGCCACGGCAGCCAAGGAGCAAATGGCAGCCAAACTGCGTACCCCAACGGGTCGGGCGATCTACGCGCGGCGGAAAGCGATCGTCGAACCGGTCTTCGGTCAGATCAAAGGAGCCCGCGGCTTCCGTCACTTTCTGCTCCGCGGACTTGCCAAAGTACGAGGCGAGTGGCGACTGGTGTGTTTGACGCACAATCTTCTCAAAATCTGGCGCTACCGGTGCGCGCCCGCGGGAAACTAACTTCCAATCGGACAATCGAGGACCAGGGGAAACTCTCGTAATTCTCGGACAGACTCCTAGTTGCCGCGCCACGCGGTTCCCCGCCGTGCTCAGCCGCGGATCCCAAGACGGCACAACGGACCCTTGAGCCTGCCGCAACGCCCGCCGCGGATCTTGCAGCACGAAGGACTTCTGC